>JBMFVP010000038.1:0-16443 GCA_049965935.1 Thermocladium sp. | reverse complement strand
ATGCAGTGGAGAGACCAATGACGCCGCCGCCCACCACGGTAACATCAGCAGTATACGCCTGTAAGCCCCTTCCCTCCTCACTCATTGGAATCACCTGTAATCCCCATTGGCATGAGGTTCAGCGGGAATCTTTGCCTAAATATGCCTATCTCCCTCGGCTTCTTCTGGAATATCCTGGCCAGTATTAGGTTGGCGGTCATCATGCAAAGCTTGCCCTGGCACGCGCCTGTCCCAAGCCCCGTGGTTCTCTTGATTCTCTCCATTGGCGGCGGCGAGAATTTCCTGGCTTCAAGGGTCTCATCATGGAGAACCGTTACCTTTATCTCCTTAGCCCCCGTGAATACCTTAACGTTCTCCAATAAATCGCCCAGAGTCACGTCTTCGCACATGCATATCAATTCCTCATCTGCATCCGCTATATTCATGTCGCTGGCCCATTGAGGCACGTTAATCACGTTGGGCTCCACGAATATGCCGATCTCGTGGAGGCCCTTATCAAGCCGCTGAAAAGCATTGAATTGCTTCGGGGATGCCACGTTTATTGATGTCCTGAACTCGGCAAGCGATTTCTCAAGCTCCTTCTCATCGATGCGGCCCTCCTTCAACGCTATGCTCGAGGCAATCACCTTAGCCTGCATGGGCACCAAGTGAAGAGGAATGAGGCCGCTCGCCTCGCCCACGACATACGCATCGGTTGTCCCCATTACCTCCCCGCTCCAGGAGTGTCGTGGAATCATGCCGCCCAATTCATGCTCATAATAGGCCTCGCCGCCCCACTGCACAACGGCTTCTATGGCCGGCACCCTCACCGTCGTGACCAAGGCATCGACGCCCAATTGAGATAATTTATCCGCGGTGAGGCTCACCGTGGTCTCCACCTTCATTTCCCTGGAGAGGTCCCTATAAAGGTCGCTCCTGACCTGAACCGAATTATCTAGGAGAACGACGTTTACCCCCATGGATTTAATCATGTGCGCAACGCGAATGCCCCAATCATCGGAGCCATAGACCGCCACGGACCTGTGATTAATGGAGCCGGACCTAGCTAGGCTTAGATACGTCCAACCAGTGTACATCTTGATGGAGCCATTTCCAGGAAACACGGCCGGCACCTCCCTGGCCCCCGTCGCGAACACTACGTACCTATGCCTCAGCCTGAGCAGCGTGGAGCCGCTTAGAGAGTGGGCTATGACCGCGTCCTCCAGCTTGCCGTCAAATGCGTATCCACTATATATTGAGACGTTAGGATCATTGAGGAGACTCTTCCTCAAGTCGCTTATTAAGTCGGCTGGAGCCGAGCCATTAACGAGCTTCTCGGTGTCTAACGCATTGCGGCCACCGAGGTCCTGGGCCCCATCTATTATGGTTACCTTAAACCCGGCGCGGCTTAACTCGGCTGCAGTGGATAAACCCGCCAAGCCGCCGCCAACCACTAAGACGTCTCCACTTGCTTCCTTCACTGTCGCCTTTGGTGGTTCCGGGAGCGCGGCAATATCTAGGTGATTCATGTTAGTGGCCATGCTGCTCGCTAATCCCCAGAACCTGATTACCCACTTGTTTCGCGGAAAGCGGCCTGGAGCCGCCATTTTCTTAATGAACTTGAACCTCATGAGGAAAGGCAATCGGGGCCTGCTTGATTCGCCCACACATTGGTTTAATTCGCCTAAGCTTAGCCAATAACCCTCGCACCACCACTCGCAGCAAATGAATCTCCGCTCATCTCCAGTCCTAGCGCTGTATAATACTTCCTTAACCATTAGGCGAGCCTACCCTTTAGACTTTTTTAAGCTTAAAACCCGAGCTGAAAAAGTCTTTAACTCAGTTAAGGTGGATCCACGCATGCCGAGTAAGTGTCCATACTTTGTTAACGACGTGATTGGCGGCTCATGTGCGCCCAGGGGAAGGAGGGACCTAATTAAGTGGAGGAGGGAGGGAGTAATGGGGGCGGTTGCTGCCCTGGAGGAGTGGGAGATGGATTCCTTGGGGTACCCCATGAATGAGTATCTGAGGGATGCGGAGGGGTTAGGCATTAAGGTGCTGCATGTGCCAGTGAAGGACATGCATGCGCCCAGCATCGATGAGTTCCTATCGATATTTAGGTGGATAGATGAGGTCTCGAGGATTGGGAGAACAATAGTTCACTGCAATGCTGGGATTGGGCGATCCCCCACCATAATAATCGGTTACCTAATGTATAGGGGCTTCTCCCTGGATAATGCTATGGCTATTGTTAAGTCTATTAATGTGGATGCAGCTCCATCGTACTGGCAGGGAGCGGCCCTCCTCGAGCTAAGCAGGGCACTGGAGCGGTTAGCGGTTAAGGATAAAAATGGGGATAAATAACCGTAGAGGCGTGATTAGGTGGGTAGTGTTCGATCTCGACATGACTCTTCTGGATACGTTCAAGGGATTCTATAAGGCATTCGTGGAGTGCGTTGAGGAGAGCGGCGTGGATCCCCCTAATAGCTTCGAATCATTCCTGGCGGATTACGAGGAGAACCTGTTGAGGACCTATACGCCGAGGCACGTGGATCCATTCCAGTTCTGGAGGAGGTGTTGGTCCATATACATGGAGAGGAAGGACTTTGGGCAGCCGATTCCTGGCATGATTGAAGCCATGAATGAGATGCGGAGAGAGGGGAGGTCAACGCTTGTGGCAACTGGGAGAGAGATAGAGAGTGGCTTAATCATGAGGGAGCTTGAGGCGATCGGAGTCTCAATTAATCCCCTCTACTCGCTGGGCGACTTGGGGCACGGCACTAAGCTGGATCTCCTCAGGCACGTAATAAGGATACACGGCATTCAACCCAATCAAACCGCGTACATAACCGATACTCCGCATGACGCCTTAGCCGGAGCCAGCGTTGGGTTCCACCCCATTGGGTTCGCATCGTGGACTAATAAGTTCCAGGGAGTACGAATCGCCAAGAGCGCTGAGGAAGTTATTCGTGCAGTGCACGACCTTGACTAAAGCCAATACGCCTCGCCCTGAGAGGCGGAGGGGGTCAATCCGAGGCTTGGGGGGCCTCGATCACCCTGGGGCCTCCATCATATATGTCGGACACTATGAGTGACCCCCCAAAGCCCCGAGCCTGCTTCAATACATCGCTGAGTCGGGCCCTCTTTACCGCTGCATGAATTGCCCTCCCAATCATGTTCTGTGATGCACCGATGGCTCCTGCCGCCACCAATTCATCGGCTAGCCTAAGTAGGTCTGGATCCCCTATCCCGGACTCCTCGGCGAATCTCCTGGCCTCAGCTAGGAGGGATTTAATTGTGGGACTAGCCCTGACCCGCTCCATTGCTTTCCTCCCAGCCTCATTAGCCCTGGCGAGGGCTTCCCTTGATGATAGTATTGTTGATTTTTCTATTCCACTGAAGTGAACCGCAACCACCACTAGATCATCGCTTAACGGTATTTTATCTATTGAGCCGAACCATGGAGCCCCGGGCTCGGTGACCATGCCTACTCCCCCCGCCAGCAAGCCCTCCGCAGTGCCGAGCCCAGTGCCACTTACCACATCAGCCTCATGTGCTATCCTCACTGCATCAACCAGGGAAATGGGGCGACGCAATGCTAGGGATAAGGCGAGAACAGCGCCAAGAGCCCCCGATGCGCTCGTGCCGAAGCCTGAACCAATGGGGACATCCACGACGTGGCTCACCTCAATGCCATCCACATGCAAGTTTAACCGCTTTATGGCTATCTTGATCGCATTCACAGTGGTTTTAGCTTCATTGAGCTCCCCATTTATTGTAACCCTAATGCCGGGCCCCTCGATTAAGCGAACTCTAGTCTTGATCCCGGCACTCATGGCGAATCCCCCACCTCTTGCCCCTATTCTTAATGGATCGGTTATTGGCCTGCCATCACGATCACTTAGGCAAGCCTCAAACAAGCTGGAAACCACGGCCGGAGTAAACACGACCGACACGGTTTTAGGGTTTTAGGATTTATTTTTAAGTGGCTACGCTTCAGCCACACCATGCAGTACTTCATCATTTACGTGACGGCGCCAAATGAGGATGAGGCGGCTAGGATCGCCCACTCATTAGTGGAGGAAAGACTCGCTGCATGCATTAATATGACTCGCGTGAGGAGCATATATAGGTGGCGGGGGAAGGTTGAGGATGAGAGCGAGGTTCTCATGATAATAAAGACAACCGAAACACGGCTCCGCGACTTGATCAGGAGAGTAAAGGAGATTCACCCATATGAGGTGCCGGAAATATTGGCAGTTCCAATTGCGGCTGGAAACGAGGATTACCTTCAATGGATGAGCGATGAAACGAGCGGCGATTCCCAGCAATGAGACTTAGGGATAACCTCATGCCGCAAGGCAATGCCTCAATCCATTAGAGGCGGCTCCATTAAAAATAAGCCTGATGAAAGCAAGTGATAGAGTTATATTGAGGCCACCGCCTACCGCTCATGCTTAGGGTTGGCTTCATAGGGCTTGGAATAATGGGGCTCCCCATGGCCACTAACATAGCCAAGAGGGGGTTCCCCCTAATCGTTTATAATAGGACGAGGAGTAAGGCGGAGACCCTGCGGGGACTCGGAGTCTCCATAGCGTCTTCGCCGAGGGAGGTAGCGGAGGGAAGCGATGTGGTGATCAGCATGGTGACTGATGCACCCGATGTTGAGGAGGTATTGTTTGGACCAAATGGGGTAGTAGAAGGGAGGCATGAGGGACTCATATTCATTGACATGAGCACCAACTCACCTGAAGCCGCTAAGTCATTCTCATCCAGGCTCTCAAGCCTTGGCGTGGAGTTCCTGGATGCTCCAGTGACTGGGGGCGATAAAGGAGCGCGGGAGGGAACCCTCACAATAATGGTTGGGGGGCGGCGGGAGACATTCGAGAGGGTTAAGCCCGTGCTTGAGGCTATGGGGAGAACCATAGTGTATGGAGGAGAAGTGGGGGCTGGGCAATTATTGAAGCTATGTAATCAAATAGTTGTTGGGATAGATATGATGGCTGTAGCTGAGGCGCTAATGCTGGCGAGGCGGGCCGGCGTTAGTGAGGATGCATTATTAACCGTGCTGAGTTCCGGGGCCGCCAATTCATTCACGGTTCAGTATTATCTCCCCAAAATAATGAGAGGCGACCTGGAGCCAGGATTCAGGGCGGCGCATCTAAGGAAGGATCTTAGGTATGTGATTGATTTAGCAAGTAAAACGCACACGCCGCTGCCTGGATCAAGCTTACTGCTTCAGCTCTATGAGTCGCTGGTGGCTAAGGGGCTGGGGGAGAAAGGCACTCAAGCCCTGATAAAGGTCTATGAGTCGATGAGCGAGTGACTAATTCCAGAGAGGGGCATGCCGTATCTTCACATAAGCAATAAGCTTAAATGTTGAGCGGCTTGGTTCCCGCATGAGATGCATCTTCTACGTGCACACGTTTGATGGCGACCGATGCGCATTAATGCCTCCAGAGGAGTGGAGGACCGTGAGGACCAAGTACGCCCAGCAGTACTGTGCAAATGATGGTCGAGGATGCCCCATACTGGCCAGGGTAAATGCATGATGAGGAACTAGGCATTCACAGCATTAGTCGATTATTCTTTCCCCGCTTACCTTAGTGACGTATAGATCCCTGCCCAGCGCCTGTGTGAATTTGATGCTGGCAAGAGGCTCCGTGTGAACCAGTATAACCTTGGTCTTGGAGGAGAAGTAATCAATGAAGTTGATTAATTCCCTCAAGCCACTGTGCGCGCTGAAGTCGAACCAATAAACCTTGGCGTTAACCCTTATCTCCTCGTTCCCAATTCTAACGGCTCCTCTGCTCAGCAACTCGAAGCCAGGAGTATCCGGGGCCTGGAAACTCGGCAGAATAACGGCGTTCCGCTTATCCCTGGCCAGCCTCTTGAAGTAATAGAGGGAGGCACCGCCTTTAAGCATGCCTGCCGGCGCGATTATTATGGATTGATCCCGAAGCACTTGCTTCCTATAATAATTGCCCAGTACCTCGACGCTGGCCTTCATTGCCTTCTCATATAGGCCCGGATCCCGAAGCAGGTGGGGATACTTGGCTATGACTTGATTAGCCATCCTCGCCAAGCCATCAACTATTATCGGCACATCAAGCACGTTGTTCCTTACTATTGTCATGAGTATTTCCTGGGCTCTTCCTATGGTGAAGCTGGGTATTAGGACGGAGCCGCCCTCTTCCAGGGTTGACTTAACAGCATCTATGAAGGCCTTATCAAGTTCCTCCTTTGGCGGGTGATTCCCCGAAGTGTATGTGGCCTCCATCACCACGTAATCCAAGTCCTTAGGCAGCATGTTTACATCGGCTCCATTCAGTAAATTCGACTCGCTTAGGTTGAAGTCACCCGTGAACACTAGGCCCTTCCCATCCACCTCCAGGTACGTCATCATGCTGCCCGGCACGTGGCCCGCATTCACGAAGGTGGCCTTATCGTCCCCAAACGTCACTGTAGCGCCATACTCCACTGGCGCAACTTGTCTCAACGCGTTGCGGACCTCATCATCCTCATAAGGCAAGTAGTACCCGCTTAGCTTTATTGCGTCCTTGAACATCAATTCCGCTAGTTCAGTAGTTAATTTGGTTGCATAGAGTGGGGGCGAGGCGCTCACGTAGAGGCTCGGCAATGCGCCGCAGTGATCTAGATGGGAGTGGCTAAGCATTACTGCGGTTAAGTCCCTGGGCCTCACGTGAAGTGGAAATACGGGGTGCCCCTCATCATCGAAGTTAACGCCGTAATCCATGAGGAAGGCATTCCTCGATCCCTTGACTAGGATAGCCATCCTCCCAACCTCTCCTCCACCCCCCAGTATCTGTATCTCCATCTATGAATAAGTGAACCAAGTATTTTAAACACTGCTGCCACGGCCAATTACGTGAAGTTCTACGTGGAGACCCTGGGGTGCTGGTTGAATAAGGCCGACAGCGAGTTAATAGCCCAAAGACTGACCGCGGCAGGTCACGAGCGGGTGCAGGACCCCGGGGAGGCCGACCTAGTTGTCCTAAACACATGCGCCGTTAGGCAAGAAGCCGAGGAAAGCGCGGTGAGGTTCCTCAAGCGCGTGGGCAATAGTGGAAAGCGAGTCGTGGCCTCTGGGTGCCTAGTTAAGGTCAAGCCAAGCAGGTTAAGGGAGGCAGACCCCGATGTGGTCCTCATTGATTTGAACGGCATAGAAGCATTTGATGCGTTGCTGGATTCATCGATTACCTGGAGGGAGCGGCCCATGAAGATTCTACCCGAATTCACTGGAGCAAGGAATCACATACATGTGGTTCCCATACAGGTTGGATGCATGGGTAACTGTGCCTTCTGCGCCACTAAGCTGGCGAGGGGCGGCATGGGGTGGGTCAAGAGCTATGACTTAGAGACAGTGGTAAGCAACGTGAGGAGGGCGGTGCAGAGGGGCGCTAGGGAGATCTACTTGACTGGGCAGGAAACAAGCGCTTATGGTAGGGATAAGGGCTATGACCTAGTTGATTTGCTGGAGTCGATATTGAGAATAGATGGGAGGTTCTTCATTAGGATGGGCATGATGGAGCCCCTCGAGTTGGATAGATTTCTGGATAGATTAATAGACATCGTTAAGAGCGATTGGAGGATATATAGGTTCTTCCACATACCTGTCCAAAGCGGGAGCGATAGGGTACTTAAAATAATGAGGAGAAAGTACGAGGCATCGCTATTCAGGGAGGAGGTAATTAAAATAAGGAGGGCTTTTCCCGACTCCACAATCGCTACGGACATAATCGTGGGGCACCCCGGGGAGGGGGAGGAGGACTTCATGGAATCCCTTCAATTAATTAAGGAATTAGAGATAGATAAGGTTCACGTGGCTAGATTCAGTCCAAGGCCTGGAACCGAGGCCGCCGCCATGAAGCAGATCCCAGACGCTGTAAAAAAGGCCAGGAGCAAGTTAATGGGCGAGGAGGCGCTTAAGGTATCCCTGGCCCGGAACAAGAAATTCATTGGAAGCACATTCAACGGCATAGTGAGTCAACCGGGCTATAGAGGGAGAGGATTCATGGTGAGGATAGGCAATTACAGACCAGTCATTGTGGAGAAGGCAAGCCTCTCCACATTCGTGACTGTGAGCGTTGATGACGCAACACCGATACACTTAACGGGCCGCGTAGTGGAGTGAGTATCGACTTACCAATAGATCAGGGTCCACTATTTGAGATTGTTTCCAGGGAGGGTTAGGCAGACTGCGTGTCCAATTTTTGGTAACGCAATTCATTGTGGCGGCAACGGCACTAAGATAAAACCAGCGACGGGAACATCACCACCTCATCCCCCTCCCTAAGAATGGTCATTAATCCCTTGAGGAAGTCAGTATCGCGACCATTCACTGCAATTATGTAGTCTCGCTTGATCTTCTCTCCATCCATTATAGCATGAACCACGGCCGGCTTTATGCTTGATATAGCTTGAAGGAGATCATTAACCGTGGCTCCATCGGAAACATCCACGTTAATCCATAAGTCGCCGGCCAAGTTGAAGAGCGTGGCCAGGAACCATACCTTAATCCTCACGTTGCGATGCCCGCTAAGTATCTATATAAATTTATAATTATATAGGTGAAACACGCCGTCTAGTCCTCATGGTTGTCACCATCACATGAACGATACAGCTATGGCGGCTAGCATCACTGCCGCGGAGGCGTACTCCCTATTCCTGGGTTTCTCCCTGCCCAGCATGCGTGAGATTAATTGGGATAGGAGGGGCACCGTGCCCATGGCTATCACCGTGGGAGCCAGCCCCGCTTGTATAGTTGAGTATGCGAATAGCGCTGAGCCGAGGCCGAGGTCTAGGGCCGATATTATGGGGAGCGCAGTTCTCCACGTCGTCTTCACTGCATCCCCGATATTTACGCGGCTGGCCACTATCAATAATGGGAGGGCAGAGGCCACCCTAGTAAACGCTATGGGTATTGGGCCGAGGCCACTGACCCCCGCCACCCTTATTGCCGCATAGCCCAGAGTCCAGGCCACTGCAGCGGCTAGGGCATAGGCGACGCCCAAGGCATTTCTACGCCCCTCACCCCTCGTTAATAGGTGAATGCCGATTATCATTAAGCCGGCGGCCGCTAGGTAGCTTAGCTTGAGGGGTTCCCCCAAGGCGATCGCCATGAATTGCTCCATAATGATGTAGCTATATGATGCTGGAACCGCAACGGAGACTCCGGATGCCCTTATGCTCCTGAGGTACAGCGAATCCCCGAGGGCTAGGCTAAGGACCCCGCTTAATATGCCATATATTACTCCCATGTTTACGCCTAGAATAATGGTTGGAACCAATAATGCTATCGCCGAGTAGGCCATTCTCAACGCGTTTAATCTCAAGACACCTAACCTCAACACGAATTCCCTGTAGGACACCGAGGCGTAAGCCCATATTACGGCGGCTGCGAATGCCGGCAATACGTTAATTACCACTTAAAAAGGAATTCAGTTACCATATTTAAATCTTGGTAAATGAGTGATGGAACCCACCTACTTAGCAAGCGGAGGCATGGTTAAGCCTTGATCTAATGAACCCACCTAGGGTACCGCGTGAATTGATTCATCCAGGAGAACCATTAAATAACTGGATCTGCTTCATTAATGGATGAGCGGCATCAGGATTCCCAGGATTAATTGGTCTCCAGTCGAGTTGACTAGCAGGTTAATTGGTCGCGGCGTTAAATTCAATTTTGCTAGCGGATCACCGGACCCATCCCTTATCCCCATCAATATAATCAAGGAATCCATGAATCAAGTGATTGCTGAGTTTGGCCCCGCTGCCCTCGCGTATCCTGGCGCTGGGGGCTTGCGGGAATTGAGGATAGAGGTATCGCGATACCTCCTCAAGTACCTGAAGATAAGTACGAATTGGAGGAACATAATCATAACGAGCGGTGCGCAGCACGCGATTAAGCTATTGTCACAATTATTGGTGCATCGTGGAACTAGGATTTACGTGGAGAACCCGACATTCTATGAAACCATTGCCCCACTGAAGTTCCAGGGAGGCAAACTCATTGGGGTACCAATCACTAATGGCGGCATTGATGTGGGCAGTCTCGAGAAAATAGCGGGGGAACCAGGCATATTATACACT
This sequence comes from Thermocladium sp., assembly GCA_049965935.1. Classification (GTDB taxonomy): domain Archaea; phylum Thermoproteota; class Thermoprotei; order Thermoproteales; family Thermocladiaceae; genus Thermocladium. The sequence goes on along the minus strand of JBMFVP010000038.1, from coordinate 6,351 downwards.
ATACCGAGTTGCCATAACCCCACTGGAACATGCATGGACATTGAGGATAGGAGGCATCTTATTGACCTATCGCGGGAAAAGGGGCTCCTCATTGTTGAGGATGACCCATACACTATTCTCTCCAGGGAGGCGGTTCTCCCCATTCGCTCCATGTCGAGCGATGTGATTTACGTGGGGACGCTCAGTAAATTGCTTGGTCCCGGCCTCAGGATAGGCTTCGTGGTAGCGCCGGACTGGTTGAGAGGCGGGCTTGAGAGGATTGAGCAACATGATTTCTCCACATCGACCTTAACCCAATTAATCGCATATAGATTATTGAAGCGTGGAGCAGTGGAGGAGATTATTGAGAAAGCCAGACCCCTCTATAGGCGTAAGTTAAGCATTCTACTGGACTCGCTGGAGAGATACATGCCGGGCTCCCTAATGTATGAACCTAAGTGCGGCTTCTACGCCTTAATTAGCCTAGGCGCGCCCGCCGCGGAGACGCTGCGTAATGCAATTAGGCTAGGGGCTGTGTTTGTACCTGCCTCTAAATTCTTCATTGGAGAGGAGAAGAGGGACGCGGCGAGGCTCAGCGTGAGCACGATTAAGGAGGAAAATATCGAGGATGGGGTTAGAGCCATTGCTAAGGCAAGAAGCGGATGAAGAGGATATCCTGGATCCATGTCTGGATTAGGGTGATGCGGCCGGTGGGATTTGAACCCACGATCTACGGCGTGGAAGGCCGTCGTCCTGATCCAAACTAGACTACGGCCGCTTGAATATGCTTGACATGCTCCTCTTTTAAATATTATCGGTGATCAATAACACGGCACGAACCAGATTTCGTGGCGACTCATCGATTTACTAACTATAAATTGCGTAAAGCCCATGCGAGGAAATATCTAGGGGGATTGAAGCCTTTAGGGGACTATGTCGTAATTGGTTTGGGAAAGTATTTAATGCCAGCCTTATTGCCGCGTATCATGAATGCCTCCTTTAGATTCCCGATCACTAGGCCTAGGAGATTACGGTTAAACCCACTTATTCGGGACTCCGTGGCGGAGACATCATTATCCCCCAGCAATTTCATTATGCCCCTATTCATAACTGATGCCGACTCCCCCCAGCGAATAGAAGCGATGCCGGGGCAATTTAGGTGGCCTATTGGCGATGCATTGATTAGAACAGTGCAGGGATTAATGGATCTAGGCATACATAACCTGATACTGTTCGGGGTTACTAATAGGAAGGATCCCATGGCTAGCGAGGCCACCAATAGGAACGGCGTGGTTCCGCGCGGCATTAAGTTACTTAGGCAAGCATTCGGCAAGAAGATCACCATATTCGCCGATCTCTGTATGTGTGATTATACGGATCATGGACATTGCGGCGTGGTGTCGGGTTCTGGAGCGGATTATTATATAGATAATGATACGACACTTAAGATCTACGGGGAAATAGCAGTTAATTACGCCGAGGCCGGGGCCGACGTCATAGCACCATCCGGCATGATGGATGGACAGGTCCAAGCCATTCGCGGCGCGCTTGATAATGATGGCCACGAGAATACCCTCATAATGTCCTATAGTGCGAAGTACGCCAGCGTCTTTTATGGACCCTTCCGTGAAGCTGCGGATAGTGCACCCAAGTTTGGCGATAGGAGGAGTTACCAAATGGATCCACGCAATGCGTTTGAGGCGCTTAAGGAGGTTGCCATGGATATCGAGGAGGGGGCAGATATAGTCATGGTGAAGCCGGCCATGCCTTACCTGGATGTGGTGCGGCTCGTTAAGCAGAGCTTCCCAGAGATCCCGCTTGCGGCTTATCAAGTGTCCGGGGAGTACTCAATGATAAAGGCCGCCGCAGTGGCGGGCTGGATTGATGAGGGGAGAGCAATAATGGAGAGCTTGATTTCAATAAGGAGAGCTGGGGCCGACTTGATTTTGACCTATTTTGCGCCGGATGCGGCTCGAATGCTTAGGGATGGGGCTTCATTCTTCTAAATATTATAGATAGATAAAAATATGAAAAGGTTTAAATACAGAGCATAAATTGACGAATTGATTAATGATGGATGTTAAGTCCCTCCTATCAGAGCGGACTCAATTCATGAAGGCAAGCGATATACGTGAATTATTGAAGTGGGTGACGGAGGACGTAATATCGCTCGGCGGCGGAATGCCGGATCCAAACACGTTCCCAAGGGAATTAGCCGACATAGCTAGAGATGTGATTCTAACCAAGGGAAGCAGCGCATTGCAGTATGGGAAGACCGAGGGAGTGGATGAGTTAAAGGATGAGTTAATAAGATTCATGGCAAAGGATGGAATAAAGGCTAGCCGCGAGGAAATAATAATAACCACGGGGAGCCAGGAAGCGCTGGACCTAATCGGGAGAATAACAATTAATGCCGGCGATACTGTGATAACCGAGAGACCAACTTACTTAGCTGCCCTCCAGGCATTTAAGGCGTATCGCCCGCACATAATTGGCATAGACATGGATTCCGACGGCATGATAATGACCAAGCTCGAGGACACCATAAAGAAGAGCATTAATGACGGGAAGAGAATAAAATTCGTTTACGTAATACCGACGTGCCAAAACCCAACCGGCATAAGCATGAGCATCGATAGGCGCAAGCACCTCATGGAGCTGGCGAACAAGTATGACTTACTAATAGTGGAGGATAATCCTTACAGTTACTTCCTGTTTGACGGTATATACGTGCCTCCCCTTAAGTCAATGGATACCGAGAATAGGGTTATCTATATGTCCACGTTCAGCAAAATAATTGCGCCGGGAATACGCGTTGGTTGGGTGGTTGGGGATAAGGACCTAATACGGTGGATAGCCATGGCTAAGCAAGCGGTTGATCTACATACATCGACGCTAAGCCAATACATAGCGCTAGAGGCATTGAAGAGAGGCATAATAGAACGCAATATTCCAAAAATACGTGAAGCCTATAAGGTGAAGAGAGACGCCATGCTAGATGCATTGGCTAAGTATATGCCAGAGCAAGTCACATGGACGAGACCCATTGGCGGCATGTTTGTGTGGGCATCGGCCCAAGGCATACGGACCGAGGATATGCTTCCAATGGCTGTGAGCAAGTATAAGGTGGCATACGTGCCGGGCAAATCATTCTACCCAGATGAGGACGTCCACACATCCATGAGGCTTAACTTCACGTATCCCTCCGTCGACATGATATATGAAGGCATAAGACGACTAAGCAATGCAATTAAGGAGGAGCTGAGCAAGAATTAATCCTACAAATAATAGTTTTCCCTAATTAAGGAGATGACACATAAAGGAAACTCAAAGTTCCCGTGAATAGCGCTAGATTAGTCCCATTTCCCTCATTGTCTCCAGGGTAAGGATTGTGATGCCGGCAGCCCCCCTAACTATATTATCTCCTAGAACCACCATTCTAAGGTAACCGGCCTTAATGCTTAATCTACCAATGGAGACTGCCATTGGATCAAGATCGCGCAGCGGCTGTGGTCCATCGCTCCTCCTAACTAGAATTAAGGGCCTAAGGGGTGCCGTGGGCAAACCGCGTTGCTGGGGGAATGATGAATACTCCTCTATCGCCTTAATCGCATCGCCGATCTCCATTGACGCATTAAGCTCGGCCTCCATTATCGCCATGTGGCCATACTTAACGGGAACCCGGGTACTCGTGACGTGAACATCTGTCCCCCACTCCATTATTTTGCCTAGTTCAGCCTCTATTTTCTCTTCCTCGCCCTTTATGTATGGAATCACATTACCCTCTATTGATAGGAATGATACTCCCATATAGCCGGCTCCCGAGACCGACTGCATTGTCGTCACGAATAGACGCCGCAATTTATCCTTGAATGGGGCGAGAGCTAATGAGATTATTGCCGTGGTGCAGTTAGGGTTCTTGACTAGCCAAGCATCGCGCCCCCTAATCATCTCCAATGCCCTCCAATTAATCTCTGGGTTAATTAGTGGAGTACCATTATCCATGCGGCCCGGAGACGCATTAGAGATAACGTTTATTCCGTTCCTAACTAATCCTGGCTCCACCTTGGCCGCGACATCATTAGGCAAGGCTGAAAGCACTACATCGACATCCTTGTGATCGCTTGGATCCGTGGAGACCAACTCCATATCACACACGTATTCCGGGGCCTCTCCATTAATGACCCACTTAACGGCCTCGCAGTACTTCTGCCCGATCTTGGCCGGCGATGCCGAGACCTTAGTTAACTCTATATATGGATGATTCGCCAGTAATTTAACCATGGTCTGCCCAACTATTCCAGTGGAGCCGAGCAGGGAAGCCCTTATCTTGCCCATGAAATCACCCACTCATGAAGGCTTCGCGCAGCTGCGGCTGCATTCTCCTCATTGTTCAGAACCAAGCCAAAGGCATTGCCGCCCCTATCCCTGAAATCCAGCCTAATCGGCACCTCGCGTGGATCCATGCGGCCAATGACCGCGACCGCGTATCCCCTACCCCCTATCCTAGCGGCATCAAACACGGCAACGGCCTTGGGTCCCCCCTTGGTTTTCCTGGAAATAATTGTTCCAGTGCTGCTGCCCGGCATGGTTATCACCGCAACTATGTTAGTGTCTATTAATGGCTCGAATGTCTTGGGGTGGAACTTCTTTCCCCCCATTATAGAGAAAACATATGCTTCCTCAACGCTCATGGAATCCACTAGCCTTGGATTATTCACTATTCTAGGGTCCCCACTATAAATGCCCGGCACATCGGTGTAGAAAGTAAGACGGGATGCGCCTAGGTAATAGGCTAGGAGGGAAGCAGTATAATCGCTGCCACCTCTCCCCAATGTGCCTGGTCTACCGTTCCTGAACCAACCAATGAAGCCGGGAATAACTGGAATTACCCCTCTATTGATTAATGAAGTAAGCCTTTGCCTAACGTAAAATCCACTTAACCCGCTAATGCTTGATCCATTGCGTGATTCCTCTATTATTATTCCTGGGTCATATACTGGCCTAGCGTTTTCTCCAATAGTCCCCAGAGCCGCCGCCATTATGGTTATTGAGAATAATTCGCCGTGAGCAATAACTGCATCTTGGTTATTCGCAAGGAGATACCGTAGAGCGGATGATGCGATGCTCCTCAATAAATCCATATATAGTGCCTTATTTGGGGGCGATACTTCATTCAAGGCATCCACGTATAGGTCGTAAACATCATTTAAGGAATTAATGTCTTGGCGCTGCGCGGCCAACACTAGCTTATCGGTTACCCCCCTCATTGCTGAAACCACCGGTATACAATCGCCGATGATGGATGCCAATCGCACGTAATCGTTACCGCTTCTCAATAATGAGCCGCCTATTTTACATATATTATAGCTTTCTAGTCGTAACTTCCTGTTTCCATTGAGGTCACTAAATAGCCTCGATATTTCGCTTAATAAATATTACAACGCAGAGAGACGGGAATAACCATGCGCCTCATAGCTGTGAATCGAGGGAACGCATGACCATAATGCATTAATATGAGGAGCACAACGCCAGGTATTCGGCAAGTAGACTATGGGTGCCCAAAATATTAAAAAGCGTTATGGGGAGCGGCGCTGACGTGGCTAAGTCATTTAAATGTGAACCCAATTGCGCATTGTGCTGCAAGCTAAGCCCAATAACTGTGCTTCCCCATGAAGTTTACCTGCTGCAACGGGAAGCCGAGGAGTTGGGCGTTGAGGTCATGTTTTCCCCATCCTATATAGTTGTGGATGAACTAAATAAAGTTAGGATAGTTCTCTCATACTTGCTAATGCTTAATGGAAGGGGGGAGTGCCCCTTCCTGAGGGGAACGAAGTGCCTAGTGCATGATTCATATAAGCCATTGACTTGCAGATCATTCCCATACCTACCCAGGATAATTAGGTACTCCATGGATGTCGCCACCAAAACCATAGACTTCGATGTATCCTTTGTTGCATCATATGCATGCCCAGTCGTGAAGCGAGATGATCCTAGTTATGGCAATGGAGACATGCGAATATATTTCAAGAACGAAGTGCCTAGTGCCCAGGAAGCCATAGCTCTCAGGAAATTCTATGCGGCGACGCTGACTCAAATGTGGAGAAGCGGAGCAATTGAGTTGACGGATGAGGATGGGAGAACAGTTCCTTATCCTCTCGTTAATGGTTACTTCTTCATTAGGCAGCGGATGCCCATGATAACCCTCAACGTCATCAACGATATAGCGCTGAAGGCAAGGAGGGGAACCGAGCAATAAACCGCCTTTATACACTTGATGTCTCTGGCTAGGGGTAACTGACCTCCTCCCCGCCATAAATGGCGAGGGTTCCCCGAGGTCTAGAGGGTTACGCCCCATTCACGGGCGCTACT
>JBMFVP010000037.1:0-16625 GCA_049965935.1 Thermocladium sp. | reverse complement strand
ATTAAGAATGGAAGAATAGTTGCCCAGGGCGGACTTGAGGTTGTTGAGGAGATCGAGAAAATGGGTTACGAGGCTTTCCTTAGGAGGTGAGGGCGATGGAGAAGCTAACCATCACTGATATACTTGGAGAGAAAACAATGGAGGATGCATTGGCTCACACGAAGCCTGTGGAGTGGGCTGCGACAGTTAAGGGTAAACTGAGCAGGGAGACCGTGGAGGAGATCTCCAGACTTAAGGGTGAACCGGATTGGATGAGGGAATTAAGAGTAAGGAACCTGGAGCTGTTTAATAAGTTACCCATGCCTAATTGGGTGGGCGCCGTCAACGAGATAGATCTAGAGGAATTAATCAATTATGCGAAGCCCTCGACCCAGAAAGCCAATGATTGGGAGCAATTGCCAAGCGAGATAAAGAGTTACTACGACTCAATAGGGCTACCCGAGCTGGAGGCCAAGGCATTAAGTGGGCTAGGGGCTCAACTTGATTCCGAGATAATTTACCTGAATGTTAAGAAACAATTAAGCGAGAAGGGAGTCATATTGATGTCAATGGAGGAGGCGGTGCAGAAGTATCCCGACATAGTTAGGAAGTACTTCATGAAGATATTTCCACCGGAGCATAAATTCGCCGCGCTGCATGGAGCATTATGGAGCGGTGGGGTATTTGTCTATGTTCCTCCTGGCGTTAAGATAGAGGCGCCGCTCGAGGCTTTCTTCTTGATAAGCAATGCATTGGAGGGGCAATTCGAGCATACATTGCTCGTGGCCGATAAGAATAGCTACATCCATTTCATCGAGGGATGCTCAGCGCCACGCTTCAGTAAGACGAGTTTCCACGATGGCATGGTGGAGCTCTATGCTCATGAAGGCGCACACATAAAGTTCACCACTGTTCAGAACTGGAGCAAGAACGTGATTAACTTCAATAATAAAAGGGCAATCGGGGAAGCGCATAGCTTTATTGAGTGGGTTGAGGCCAGCATAGGGAGCAGGGCTAGCTATGTTTATCCATCAACCATATTGAAGGGAGAAGGCGCATCAACAAGCATAGTTGGCATCACATTCGCTAATGGGAATCACTGGAAGGAGAATGGGGCTAAGGTTTATCACGATGCGCCCAACACGTCAAGTAGAATAGTGAATAAGTCTATATCGGCTAATGGAGGCTCCGTGGTGTATAGGGGCCTCGTATTCGTTAGGAAGGGGGCCAAAGGAGCCAAGAGCCACGTTGTCTGCGATTCATTAGTGCTTGATTCGTCGTCAAAGGCGTATACTATTCCACATGATCAAGTATTCGAGGAGGAGGCAACCGTTACGCATGAAGCAACGACGGGCAGGATAAGCGAGGATAAGTTGTATTACCTAAGGAGCCGTGGATTAACGGAGGATGAAGCAAAGAGTCTCGTTGTGCTAGGCTTCATACAGGACGTGACGGAGGGCTTGCCGTTCGAGTACGCCATGACTCTGAACAAGGTCATTGCAATGGAATTCAGCAAGTACGGGAAGCTGGCCTAATGAGGGGAACATCATGGTTACGCTGAAGGAACTAAAGATGGATGCTGCTAAGCTAGTGGACTCCGTGCCGTACCAATTAATAAAAGACTCTCCATCCATAAAGTATTACACTGATTGGTCAGCGTATGAGGAGTGCAGAGGCGCGGGGATTGGGCATGTGCCTGGAATTGATGCTCAAGTCACCATAAGGGATGGAGAACTCGACAAGAACGAGGCGGGGGCGCAAGTGCTCGGCGAGGAGGATGAGTTGCCGATCAATACCATTGATTTAAAGGAATCGAAAATGATGATTAGGCACATTTTGAATTTATCATCCATTATCTACCTAGATATTAATCCAGGCATGGAGAGACTCAGCTTGTCGATAAACTCAAGCGGCGGAGGGAAGCTTAAATCAAGCCACGTACTGATACAGGTAAGGGATGGCGCAGCGGTGGATCTATCGATAATGGAAAGCGGAAATGCATGTTCATCCAGCGTAGTTGAGCTATTGATTGGACGGGGGGCACGGGTTAATTTATTGAATGCATCGCTACAAGCAAGTAATCCAACATATAGCTTGAGGCGGGTTACCGTGATGGATAATTCAACCATAAACTCATACACCGTGGTTCTAGATGGATCCATGAATAGACTGGAAGAGGATTACTTACTTCGCGGTAATTACTCCAGCGTTGCATCTAAGGTTCTGGAGACCGGCACCGCTAAGTCGAGGATAGATTATTACTCTACCATGCTTCACCTGGGGGAGTCCAGCAGGAGTTATTCCACCGTGTATGGCATAGCGCTGGATGGAGCTATCGTAATACATAGGGGAATGGGGAAAATAACTGAGACCGGAAGATGGAGCTCCACAGTGGTCGAGGGGAAGCTCTTCATGGGATCCCGAGATGCCGTGGCGGTCTCCGTGCCAATAATAGCGGTAGATACGGGGGATGTAAGTGAGGCGCGGCACTCCGCAATGGATGCATCAATAGATGATGACCAATTATTCTATCTATCTAGTAGGGGGCTTGGAAGAGATGAAGTTATAAGCCTCGTGGCATTTGATATGGCCATGAAGTATCTAGATGAGACTCCTCAACAATTCAATAATGAGGCGAGGATAATACGGGAAATAATGGAGCAGAGGCTCATGAGGAAATGATAACGCCCCAAATTGGAAATAATCTTTACGCCTAATTTTTATTAATTACAATTTAATTTATTTGATTCGAGGATTCCCATGGGTTACGATGAAGAATCATTCACAGCAGCAAGGCGGAGATTAGTTGAGGAATTAAGGATGGAGGGGTACTTGCATGATGCTGATGTTGAGAGAGCCATGCTAACAGTCCCCAGACATAGATTTCTGCCCAGGTACATTCGGCAGAGTGCATATAATGATTCCCCCCTATCCATCATGCGGGGACAAACCATTAGTGCACCTCACATGGTTGCAATCATGTGCGAATTAATTAGGCCAAGCCAAGTCAAGCGACTACTGGAAGTAGGCAGTGGAACTGGTTACCATGCATGTGTCTGTGCCGAGGCCATGAGTAGGAGAGGCATTGTTTATAGCCTGGAGATAGATCCATTCCTGGCAATTTATGCCGCCATTAATGTGGTTCACAACGGCTATGGCGATGTAGTCAAAGTATTTAGGGCCAATGGAAGAAATGGATTACCGAGCTTAGCCCCTTTTGATGCCATTCTCGTCACTGCAGCCGCAGAGTCCGTACCATCCCAATTACTGAATCAATTAAGGGAGGGCGGGGTAATGGTGATACCGGTGAAGGAGGGGGATGAGCAAGTGCTTTATAGGGTGACCAAGTTAGGGGGCGAGACGCGCATGGAGCCTATATCATCGGTTCTCTTCGTGCCATTGAAGTAACTGACCCCCCAGCCCTGAAATGGGCGAACAGTTGACCTTGTAAAATAGAGGCAACGCTCAAATATTTAATAGCTTCCCATGGCTTTGTTCAGTAAATGCGGATACCCAGTGACTACTTGATTGGTGCAGCTGTATCAGCATACCAAGTCGAGGGAGGCAATTCTAATACTGATTGGTGGAGATTCGAGGAAGCTGGACTACTTCCAAGAAGTGGCGAGGCTTGTATGTTCTGGGAGCGATACAAGGAGGACATAGCAATAATGGAAAACCTTGGGCTCAAGGCGTTTAGGTTCTCCATAGAGTGGTCACGCATAGAACCTAGGCCGGGCGTGTTCAATGATGAGGCGATCGATAGGTATAGGGACATAGTTGCAGAACTTAAGGGTCATGGAATAACTCCCATAATTACCCTGCATCACTTCACTAATCCCATTTGGTTCTATGAAATGGGGGGATGGGAGCGGGAGGAGAATACTAGGTATTTCCTAGAGTATGTGGATTACGTGTCTAGAAATATAGATGTTAAGTATTGGCTAACCATAAACGAGGTTAATCTATACCCCATACTCTCATACCTATTGGGCAAGTTTCCCCCCTTCAAGCCTGATCCGGCGAAGATGTGGAGCGTCTTCTCCAACTTGTTGAGGGCCCATGGCAAGGCATACGACTTATTGAAGAAGGAAACGAATATGGTTGGACTGGTGATCAATGTAATGCCCGTACATCCAATGAATAACCTATCTATACTGGATCACATTGCCGCAGCCCTAATTAATAAGCTCTATAACTTGACTCCCATAGATTCAATACGGAGAGGAGAATTACCTAAATGGTTGGGCAACCACGGTATTGGCTATGTGGATTACGTTGGGGTGAATTACTATTCTAGACCACGGGTCAGGTTCTCTAGGAGGGCATTAATTGAGTTCGAGGAGGGAAAGAATAATCAAATGGGGTGGGTCACTAACCCCATTGGATTAAGGGAGGCCGTTAAAATGGCTGGAAGAATCGGAAAACCAATAATGATAACTGAGAATGGCATAGCAACCGATAATGATGATGACCGCATAGCCTTCATAAGGAACCATCTACGAGAAGCCGTGGTGAGCGGCACAATTGGTTACATTTACTGGAGCCTCCTGGATAATTATGAGTGGGAACGCGGCTACACGGCTAAATTCGGCTTAATTGAGTGTAAGGGCCAATACAGAAGAATCCGGAGAAGCGCTGAGTACTTGGGTATGGTAAGTAGGAGCCTCGAGGTATGATTACACTAGGCCTAGTCTAGTGAGCAGCTCGAATGCATTATTCTCTGGCGATAACTTAACTATCGCCTTTTTCTCTCCCTTAGGGGTTATTATAGTGTTCACCTTAATCACCTTAACGCCGTATGACTTCTCTATCTGCTTCTTTACTTCCCTCTTACTGGCATTTAGGGGAACGGCCAGGGCTACCTTATTCTCCTTCTCCGCCAGCCTAATGGTTTTCTCGGTGATTATGAATCTAATTATGGATTCTGCCACTCCTCATCACCTCATGAATAGATTCCTCTCTTGAAGAACCTTAATTGCGGCGTCGCTCCACAAAGTTAATCTACCTGGAACACCGCCTGGAGCCAAGTAAAGCACGCTCAAATTATTCACATAAACAACATCAACCCCTGGAAAGTTCCTGGCAGCTCTGGCTAATGGCGATCGTGGAGCTGAGACCACTATTAAGACGCTCTTGGGTTCCTTATATCGACGACCCCTTAGCTTACCTATGCCGGCTCTATCCCTCACACCATTGCTTGCCCTCTCGATGTCTCTCCACGCACCTATTGACTCAAGCATGGCCTTGGCATCCCTCGCCTTATCAATGGACTCAATATCGCCGGCAACCACTAGCGGCAGCCCCTTAATCCCGCCAATATCATGCCCCCTTCCCTGAACTAATTCCTTCACGGCAGTGGCAGCTATGGCTGAGCGAATGGCCAAGTCACGCTCCTTCTTATTAATTCTTTCATGAATGATTTTCTCCGTAGTCGGCGCATGAGCGGAGCGGCCCTTAACTACATTGGTGGCAAGCCGCGCACGTGGCCATAGGCTCCCAGTGGCCCTGGGAACCCTAGCTATGCCTAATCCAACTCCAAATGCCTTAGCTGTAGTCCTCTTGCCTGCCATTGGATCAGCGCCCTTGGGTTGAAGCGAGGCAGTGAATGCGCTTAAGTATGCCCTTCGTATAACGTCGAGGCGAATGGGGGTCATGAATTGAGGCGGAAGTTCTAGTTCTCCCTTGCTTGAACCATCCCTGCCCAACACTATTGCCTTAGTGGGCAATTGAGGCAAGTCCTTCAAGTAGGGCCCTAGATCTAGTCCAACTATGTTCATGCCCATCACCTAGTCACCGCCTGAGTGCTAACCCACTGTATCTGGGGCTTATTTACATTAACGTAATCATATCTAGGCGGGGGCCTTATTGGGTACCGCAGCCCAATTAATCTCTTTATGGCGCCTGGAACGCTGCCCTCAATTACTATGTAACTGCCCTTTATTACGCCGTAATGTGGAAAACCACTTTTCGGCGTTACTTCAGCTCCATTATCGCCTATGGCCAGCACCCTCTTATTATACTCGGTTCTCCTATGGAGACCGGTTTGGCCCTGCTTTGGTATTGTGAACATGACCGCTGGGTTCTGAGGCGATGCTGTTCCCGTTCTCCTGTATCCCTTCCTCATCTTGTTCCACTTGGGTAGAGTAATTACGCCGAATCTCTTGACGACGCCTTGAGTGCCCTTACCCTTAGTAATGCCTATTACATCAACTAATTGCCCCTCCCTAAGCACGTCCCTCGCGCCTAACTCCTTGCCGAGGAGGGAGGAGGCATACTTGAATAATTCATCTATGTTGCTTGTTCCCCCCACCGGTATTTCGATTATCTCAGGGGTCTTCTTGCCAATGCCGGAGAGGTGGGACTGAGTCACGGCTATTACCCTGACCTCCGTTAATTCATTGAGGTGGGACTGTAGTCGCGACATGGCTGCCTCCGTATTTATCTTCTCCGGCAGCGTTAATATTCTCCTAAGGTAATTAGGGACATCGCTGGTCCATGCTTCCCCAATGCTGACCTTAAGTACCTTGAATGGATCCACAGCGTATCCCCTCACGCCAACTATGCGCATGGGTGGGGCATCCAGCACAGTAACTGGCCTCACAATCTCTTTGCCGTAGAATGGACTGGTTTGCCTATCATCTATCATCACGACGTGAGCCATTCCAGCCTTATATGCTGCGAATGATAATAGCATTGGCTTGCCCACATTTATCTGGGGCCAATTATATATCTTGGGCACAAGAGTCTCGCTGCGCTTGCGTGGATAGTACGCCATCGATCCTCGTCTAGGCCTATGAATTTTCAAACCCACATTTATCCACCAATCGCTGATCCTAATTGCTATGGCTTAAAAACTTTCTCCCAAGCCCTAAGCCTCATCCTAATCAGGAGGGAGTGAGCGAAATCATTATTAAAATGCATTCCTGGGCTTTGACTAGAATGAGAGCGCTAATAGCGGGACACAGCGGGTTAAATAAGGTTAACTTACTTAATAAACTAAGTGAGGCGGTTAAGGCGAGGACCGGCAAGGATGTGTTCGCGTTGGACTTTGATTCAATGCTTTCCCGAGGCATGCCCTACTTCCTGGATAGCTACATGGAGAAGCAGAGGGAACAGTGGTACTCCGAATTCGCCAGAGTCCTCGATGAATTAAGGGAAAGCGGGGCCGAGCATGCATTGATAGGAATGCACCTAACCTACTTTAGGCATAACTCCTACTGGAGCCTAGTTGATCTAAACATGCTTAAAGAACTCAAGGTCAATATACTAATAACTCTAATAGATGATGCTTACTCCGTCTGGAGTAGAATAGTGCAGAGGGAGTCCAGGGAGAGGCATGGTGTCTACATGAGGCTTAGGGACGTCTTTATTTGGAGAACCGTGGAGACAATGATGGGGGACACCATAGCTACGGCCCTTGGAGTGCCCCATTACGTGGTGGCGATAAAGCACCCAATAGATACATTCTATAAATTGATATTCACTAATTACCCCAAGGCATATTTATCCCACCCCATAACCCACGTTAGGCGCAATAAGGAGGCAGTGCAGGAGATAATGGGATTCGCAAAGAGACTTCGGGAAGTTGCCACCGTCTTTGAGCCCACGACCATAGACGAATCAATAATAAGCAATGTAACTATCACTAAGGAAATGAGGTGGCCAACGGAGACTGATCTGGACCAGTACCCAATAGAGCTAAAGAAGGATGAGGTTGAGGAGGTCACGGCGAGGAACCCAATAACAAAGCGGGACTTAATTCAAGATCAAATAATGAAGCGGGACTACAGGTATATTCAACAATCAGACATGGTGGTGGCGTATAGGCCGAACTACGGTGGAACGCTAAGCAAGGGAGTGCTCTCCGAGGTTAATCTAGCGGTTCACTTGGGGAAACCTGTATATGTTCATTGGAGCAATGAGGATGGAAACGCCGCGGAGAACCCATTTGAGTATGTGCATGAGTACTTCTATGATGTGGAGGAACTAATTAAGTTCCTCTCTGAGAGAGTTAATACTCGCCAGTTAACTTGATCTCCTCCAGAAGAGAAATTAGCGTGTTGACCACCATTTCCTTATCCTTAGCCACGAGGGGCAGTACCTTCACCCTGCTCGGCACCTCAAGTAGCTTCCTAACCTCCTCCGGCGGAACATGATTCGGCAAATCCTGCTTGTTTGCTGCCACCACGTGTGGCGTGTATGGAAAGAACTCCCGTAGGAAGCCATACACAAATATGCCTTCCTTAACTGTGTCAAGCGATGTGGAGTCCACCATGAGGATGTACCCATGCATTCCCCTGGATAACCCCCTCCAAAGAAAGCTGAACCTCTCTTGACCCGGTAACCCAAACAAGTGAACCACCAAATCACTGCGCACGGCTATTCTGCCGTAATCGAATGCCACCGTTGTAGTCCTCTTCTCTCCCCTCGGATCGCTCGTGTTAACCTCGGTCTCAAGAGGCACCACTTCGCTTAGGGTCTTGACGAAGGTGGTCTTGCCGCTGCCGTAGCTTCCCGCGATAACTATCTTAAGTATCTTCATTTCTTAACCCTTTGCAACGGCCTTCAGCCTCTCCCTTAAGTAGAGTATTATATAGTCAAAATCATCAGGTGCCAAGTTCTCAGATCCTTCTCCGGTTCTCCCTATCTCCTCAATAGTTATATCCCTCTCGCTCCTCTCTATGTCGGCCATTGCTTGATCCAATTGCTGCATATACTTATCTATCACCATGTAGGCAACGCCGGTGGGCACGCTGGGCGGCATTAATGCCATTATGGAGCCATTACTAACCGAGTTAATCACAATGATTAGCTCCGGAGTTTCCATAACCATGGACCTAAATGAGGCTATTCGAGTGGATTCAATGAATTTATTTATGCACTCCATCAACTTGCTGGCGGGCAACGTTATCTCAGCATCACTTCTTTCCCCCAGCACTGGACCATTTGTTCTATAGGCTAATAGGGAGCCGTCCCGGGAGAGCAGAAGCAATCCGCTGATGTATTCCTTATTTTCATCCACTATGCGGCCCAGCATTGCGTTTAATCCATTAATGGCTTCGTCAAAGTTCACAGGAATACCTCGACTAGCCTTCTTATAAACTTTGTTTCCAAATTGAAGCCCGGAGGAAATGAGCCGCACTATAATGCGACATACTCATCCCCCTTTCGCCTAAGTATGCCGGCATAAACTCCCCACTCGGCGAGCAGTATAGAGAGGAGATCACGAGCATTGGGGTCCTTAGCATCATGATAGCCCCGCCTCCCCAATTCGCTTATCAATTCATCAATATGAAAAGGCGACCTTCGCCCCAACTCCATTGCCGTCCTAAACGGTTCAATGCTTATTATTTTATCCCTTAACATCCTTTTACGCTCGCTTATCTTTGCGGAGAGGAACTTCCTGCCGTCGCTAGTTATCTTGACGTCCCCATTAACTACCTCCACTAACCCAAGCGATGACGCAGCATTAAGCGCGGGAACCAAGTCATCTAGATCCGAATCCATTTGCTGAGCCACCTTATATATATCTGCTGCGCCGCCGAAATCATTCTCCAATGTATCCAGGAGACCAAGCACATCCGCTAGCCTGGCATCCAGCGGCATGAAAAGCGTGGTTTGAGACATTTCCCAATTCAATAACACGAACCACTATATAAACTTTAAGATGGATGAGTTACTATGCAAAACATGCAAAATGCGATATGTTTTTAACTCATTTACATGGATCCGTCCCTAAATGAATATAAGTAGGGCACGGTTCATGGTCCTCCTCGCCATGTCCATTGTGGGAATGGCGTCATCATTCATGGTTCTCTATACTTGGTACCTCCTGAGGCAACCCCTCCCCATCTGCACCGCTCCCACAAGCATAGAGCCCAGGGGAGGAATAACCATAAACTGCGCCGCAGTTCTCTCCAGCCCCTACTCCGAGGTAGCTGGTGTTCCCCTTGATGCTCTAGCGGCGATCTGGTTCATAATCAATGCAAGCCTCGTGATCCTATTCGCAACATCAAGAAGGCCAGGCATATATCTAAAGGCATTAATGGGATGGAGATTCATAGGCATAGCCATAGTTCCTTACCTAATATATATAGAGCTAGCCATAGTGAGGGCAATATGCATATACTGCACCATAATGCACTCAGCAATAATAATCGACTTCATTCTAATAACAGTGCTCCTCAAGGGAGCCCGACCAATGAAGCCAATTGCTCCCCGACCATAAGGAGCAAGATATTGATTCCTCTGACCTCCTCCTCGGTCCTGAGGGGGTTACTGGGGTCTTGGGGGTTACACCCATTCATGGCTACTCGTCTCCGCTGGTGTTGCAGGGATCAGCCGCCGGCTCCCCATCCCAAGAAATTCACGGAACAACGCACACCCAAAAACCCTACCCCTAGAAGGGGCGAGGCTCATCGTTTCTTATCAATCATAAATGTGTCACTACTGCATCAATGTTTTCCTATTATCATTAATTCCTTGGAGAAACCATTAAGGGGATTGGCGCGGCCATTCATTACCGCAACATCATCTTCTATCCTCACCCCCAGCTTGCCTGGAATATATATGCCCGGCTCGACCGTAAATACATTGCCCTCCTCAAGCCTCTGATCGCCGCCGGCCACTATATAGGGCTCCTCATGAACATCTATGCCAAGCCCGTGCCCGGTTCTATGTATGAAGAAGGACCCAAAGCCTGCCTCAGCTATGACTCGTCTAGCGGCCGCATCAACACTGCCAACCTCAACGCCTATGCCCGCGACGGATTCAGCAGATGATTGGGCCCTCAGGACCGTGTCGTAAATTCTCTCCCCCTCGCTGGAAACGGATTCAATGAAGAATGTCCGCGTAATATCGGCATTATAGCCACATAATCTTCCTCCAAAGTCAACCACCAATGAATCACCGGAACTTAATCGCCTCTCCGTGTGAGTTAGGTGCGGCATGGCGGAGTTAGGGCCGGACGACACTATGGGCTCAAAGGCCAACCCCAAGCCCCTAGCCTCAAGCTCACCCTTAAGTAGGCGAGCCGCCTCATGCTCAGTCATGCCTGGCCTCACTTTAGTTATAAATGATGATAATGCATCCTCGCTTAATCGAACTGCTCTCTTGATCATCTCTATTTCCTTCGCGGTCTTGACCCGCCTTAATCGAGAAACGATGGGACCGAGAAGGGAGGGATATGAACCGTAAGTCCTAGCTACGGCCGCCACATCCTTAGCATAGGCGTAATCATCAATCGCTATTTTTCTTGGGGATGACTTGATGGATTTAAGCAGTTGAAATGGATCCTCACCATCACTATATGAATACGCTGGAACCGGTAACTCTCTCACTTGCTCCTCGTATAGCTTAGGCACTATGAGAACAGGGTCACCGGCCCCCACTGCGAGCATTATAGGCCTCTCCATGGCTGGCTCAGGGAATCCTGTGAAGTAAATCATATTGCTTCCGGGCGTTATCACCGCCATATCAATGCCGACGGAGCTCAATGCATTCTCAAGCATTCTCAACCTGTTCCGGTACTCCCCTGAATCAAAGCACTGCATTAATGATCACGTCGAGCCAACTAAATAAATATGTCGAACCGGCTCTAAATGAATTTGGCCGCCTAGCGATTCCTTATCTCGTTCTTATATATGTCGCCCGCTATTCTGCGCCCTTCCCTGGTTAACTCATAGTAGACCCCACGGCCCTTGTGCTCCGGATTCTTTTGCTTAACCTTAAGCCAAGGCTTAAGTGAGCTAGTTACCCTCCCCTTCAGGTTACCCCGAAATCTCTGGAGCAAACCAGCCGCTTCTAGGCGTTGGCAAGCCGCCTCCACCTCCTCCGGCGGCACGAGGGGGCTCCAGCCCGCCCTGCCCAATAGTCTCCTCGACATTAGCCAGGGAGTATCGGGGCCGTACTTATAGATGTGGGCCAGTATCCTTTTCTCAAGATCATTTAGTTCCGGCATTGAAGAGCGTCACTTGCTCTCCACTTTATTAACCATACTGCACTTCTCCAGCACCTTCAATTTAGGCAGGCTACGGGGAAGCACCACGGTGCCGCACATCACTATGGAGCTCACCTTGGCATTAAATGTGTCCCAATCAACATCGTCGGTGAATTCCAGTCTCTTTATTCCCCTGAATGATACGGGGGAATCACTTGACTCGAGATCGGCCTTCGTTATGGTTAAATCATCGATTCCCGTCACCACCTTGACCCCCTTCGCCCCCTCGGCGAATGCCTTACCTGACTCCCCCACTGTTTGCACTGCGCCGGCCACTGTCTTGGCGGCCGCATCAGTTACGGACATAACTGTTCGAAGCGCCTTGTTGACTAATTCGCCCGCCGTCATGCCCATTTCCCTGGATAATTGAACCGCCTTCTCATAAAGTTCCTTATCTATGCCCTTTATCGTGACTTGCTTCTTTTCTTGTTGGGCGTCCTTATCGGATGTACTGGAACTCATGGTATTACTAGTATAACTGAGTTAATAAGCCTTTCCCCAATCCCTAACCATGCTCAGAACATCAATCACCCCGAACCCATCATCCCTCACCACGTACTTAGCCATCTTCTTCACCGTTGGCTCCGCATTGCCCACCGCCACAGCCACATCGGCCTCCATCAACATTGGTATATCGTTCTCGGCATCGCCCACGGCCACAACGGCATCGGGAGACAAGACGCGTCGAAGAAACCTAATCGCGGAGCCCTTATCGAAGCCCACAGGCATTAACGCGGCACTCCTCCTATTCCACTCAATCCTAACGCCGAGCCGAAGCAACTCATCGCTAAACGGCTCCAACACGCCCCTCGCCTCATCAATGAATATACTGCTCTCCCCCCTATAGAATGGGATGCCCCGCTCAGCTAGGAGGGACGCAGCGCGCTCCCTGGCCTGGGGCCAATCATTGGGCTCCAGAACCAATTTACCTGATCCAGGCATCTCAATCACTAAGCCATTCTCTATCGCAATTATTATGAGGCCCCTCAATTTATCCAGCGACACATGCCTATGAGTACCACTGGTCACCACCGCAAAAAGACCCCCCGACCTAACGTAATCGGCAACAGCATCCTCAACCTCCGTCCTAACGATGTACGAACCATTAAGCCGAGCCGCGAGTGTATTATGATAATCCGAGGCCACTAGGTACGGCATTGGGATAGCGAGGGGAGCAATCCTTTTAAAGCATGTGCCCAGAATCAAGGAAGGGCCCGTAGCTCAGCATGGAATCAGAGCGGCGGACCAAATTGGGCCGACCCTGCGAAGCCGTAGGCGGAAAGCCGTAGGCCGTGGGTTCAAATCCCACCGGGCCCGCCATCACAAGCAATTAAGCCATCCTCAGCCGAATAAAAGAAGCCTCACCCTACAGGAACTCGAGGAGTCTCAATTACGCTACTGAGCATTACCTTATTTGATGTCCCAACCGGGAGAACCAAAGCCATAATGAGGCAGATGATTACGAAAATACGCCATAAAAAGGCGATTATTCAATTCCAAAAATACATTGCCCTAGGTTACGGCGGCATCGTTCGCCACCAGCGAAGCAATGCATTGGACCGCTGCATATAATGGGGCTCTTGCCTATCTATTTTCTTAATTAACCTTTGCATCAATAAAGCTTTTTATTTGGCGACCGAATTGCTATGCATGGTTAATTGGATCAGCGGTAATCAAGTTATTGAGGCCGTGATGACTAGGCTTGAGGATTTCCTTAATTACTTGAGCCAAGCATTGATGCTTCATGCATCTGGCTTAAGCGTTGCGCCGCCTCGCCTCTCATTCAATATAGGGAGCGATTGGTGGGGGGTAATGCCGGGCTACGTTGGAGGCGGGGTCACCGTTAAGGTCGTGGGGGTGCATCCAGGCAATGCCGGGGCCGGGTTGCCCACGGTCACGGCCATGGCGGCCTACTTCGACATGAGGGGGAGCCTAGTTGCGTTGATTGATGGCGAGGCATTGACGGGGGTTAGGACCGCTGCCGCCACGGCTATTGGGGCTCGAGTAGTTAATGCACCCACGTCATCCCTGGGAATCGTGGGGACCGGGATAGAGGCGCGGTACCACTTAATGCTGCTTAGGGATGCATTGAGGCCGAGGCGCGTATTGGTGTGGGGGAGGAGGGTGGATAAGGCGAGGGCATTGGCTGAGGAGTTCGGGGGAGAAGCGGTTGAGCTTAGTGATGTGCTTGGTTCGGATATGATTGTATTGACCACGTCGAGCACGTCTCCCATCGTGGAGGACGTTCCGAGGGGGAGGAGGCACGTGGCGAGCATTGGCGCCCCGAGGCCCGTGGTTGAGTTGGGGAGGAGGTTAATAGAGCGAGTTGGGTGTGTTCTAGTTGATACTAGGAATGCGATTAATGAGGCTGGGGAGGACTTGAGGGGGGTTAGGCTGGTGGAGTTGGGTGAAGCGTTGAGGGGGGTTAAGTGTGGGGCCGGCGATACATCGATTTATAAGGGGGTTGGCTTCGCCGTGCTGGACGCCGCCGCGGCCGACTTCATAATTGGATCCACCTTGAAGCGTTAATGAAGGCATGGCCTGCGGCAATGATTTTCCCCAACCAGGGGGCAGCCGGGCGGGGAAGCCATTACATCTTTCTCAAGTGATGCTGCTTGTGAACGTGGGGGAAGGGTTTTTAAGGGGGTTCGGGATTATTTGACTTAGGTAAGTCAAATGAGCATCCAAGACTTCATACATAACCCTAAAAAGAACGAGGACTCCGTGCCGAGCATAGATGAATCGGCCACCCTAATGTTCATGGAGCGACGCCGAATAGGGCCGCTCTAAGGAAGGAAAATACGGCTCCTCGAGGCAAGGACTGCCCCTCACGTTTGATGGCGTTAAGCCCACACGTGGATTATGGCTATTGCTTCGCCCTTGGTGGTGAATATCACTGAGTCCCCCTCCTCCAATTTCCTGGCGTTAATGCTCTTCAGGGCCTCCTCAACCCTCTTCACCGCCTCATCCATTTTATCCCGGCCCCCCTTGACCTCGGCATAATATAGCCAAGCCCTATCTTCGCCGTTATCTATGACTCGCCCGCCGAGGATTGGATCCAGGGCCTTCTTTATGTCGTCCCTGTTCATAATTTAATATTGGAAAAGCATTTATAAGTCATGCGTCCCAGGCGAGGCGTTAAAGATGAAGCTTGCCCTCAAGTTCAGGGATGGCTCGCAGATGGAGATTAAGTTGGAGACATCCGCGGCGCCCATAACTGTAAGCAAATTGCTTGCATCGCTGCCCCTAAATGCGTCGATCATTAAGGCTGGGCCGCAGGCAATAATACCCCTAGACCTCGGGACTGGGCCGGAGACCTTCAGAACATTCGCGAGGCGAGGGGAGGTAATTTACGTGCCGAAAAACAAGCAATTAATCATCGCCATAAGCAACATAGAGGTGGGGGATAGGATTAACCCCATAGGGTTCCTAATGGGTGAACCAGATAAATTAAGGCCGGGAACAGTGACGCTGACCCAATCATTATCCCCATAACTGTGGCGTTAGTATGAGTTAGGCGGTTACTTATTTTTAAGTACCCTGCTGGGGCTGAGCTTCTTTGGGACTAGTTCCGTTGGGAGCTCGGCGGCCGCTATCTCTATATTAACCTCGTAATTGAACCATGGACTTGATCGACCAAATGCCCTCTGCATGTAGCCGGGTATCTTCGCTCCCTTGCTGGATGCAGCGTGAATAATGACTACATTGGACGCGTTTAAGCCCTTATATGTGCAGTTACCCTCAAGGTTCTCCAGCAGCTCTAGGTAGGCCTCGGCCGTTCTCCTGGGCCACCGGGCAACAGGCCAACCCATCCAAGGCACCGAGTGATGGGGCCTCTTCTTATCATGGCCCTTCACGGGGATGGGCGCCTCGCCCCTCACGACGCCCTCCAGGTACTGCTTGGCCTGCTCCAGCGTGAGGCCCTTAATTGCTCTAGCCACATCGATGCTGCTCTTCCAACTCACTCGGAACGTAGCTCTAGCCCGCGCGACCTGATCCTCCTCAATCGAGACCCCGTACCGCCTCCTCACCAACTCAATTAAGTCACCGTAACCAATTGACCAACTCATGAAACGCACCGCCCAGACCAGCTTAAAAACTTCACCCAAACAAGTAATAAGGCGGAACCATGGGGTAAGCACCGCCCATAATTCACTCCATTCCCGCCCATTATTTAGCAGGATAATATTTAAATACTCCCAAATAGAATAGGCCTGTATGGCGTCCAAACTAAACAATAGGAGGGGTATAAGCAATGTCGTGGCCACCATAATACTAATAGCGGTAGCCATAGCCCTCGCAGTGGCAGTAGCCGTATGGGTCTTTGGCCTCGCCGGATCATCAGCAAAAACAGCAACACTACAAATAACAGCAACAGGACTCTCAAACATAACCAGTAGCAATGCTACTTTATCATTTTTAGTTAGTAATCCTACCAGCACTGGAGTGGGTATAAATGGATTCACGCTGGGCAACCTAGTATGCACACTCACAAGCCCAATACAAATACCAGCAGGAACAACCGGAGCAAGTATAACCTTCTACATACCAATCAAGGGTAGTAGTAATGGTGTATCTGTATTTGAGACTGGTAGTACTGTTGGTACTGTAAGTGGCACTGGACCAAAGGCCATACCATTAGCAATTT
>JBMFVP010000036.1:0-16867 GCA_049965935.1 Thermocladium sp. | reverse complement strand
GGTTTTAGTGCTATTAACTGCGTGTCCATTTAGTGGTAACGCAATAAGAATCGTTCCTTAATGCTGCACGTCGACTAGAATCATTTAATTAACTTAAATGTGAGATGGGTAAAATGCTTAAATACCGGTAATTTAGTTGTCCTGCGAATGTCAAAGAAACCTGAGCAGAAGAAGCCGGAGCAGAAGAAACCTGAGCAGAAGAAACCGGAACAAAAGGTTGAGGCCCAAGCTCCAGCTCCGGAGGCTGCTGCGCCTCAGGAGGAGGGTGCGGAGGCTGGCCGTAAGGGTTGGATAGCTCCAGCAGTTATTTCCCAGGAGGAGTGGAAGAATTATAGGTATAGGGGTTACACCCTGGAGGAATTGCAGAAATTATCTATGGAGGATTTCATAAAATTGCTGCCGGCTAGGCAAAGAAGGAGCTTGATGAGGGGCTTAAAACCAGAGCACAAGAAATTATTAGAGAGGGTTAGGAAGGCAGTTGCCTCAGGCAGCAAAAGGCCCGTGAAGACTCATGTCAAGGACATGATAATTCTTCCAGAGATGGTTGGATTAACTCTTCAAATATATAATGGCATCACGTATATTCCAATACAAATATCGCCGTGGCATATCGGTAGGTATATAGGCGAATTCGTTCCAACAGCTAAGATAGTGCAGCATGGGGAACCCGGCCTAAAGGCTACGAGGTCCTCGCTGCACATAGCGGCTAAATGAGGTGATATGAATGGGAATAGTCACGAAACAATTACCGGATCGCCCAAGAATAGGAGATCGAATATCTCTACCAAATGGAGAAGAGGTGCGCGTGAGGTCCGTGGGATTACCGTGGTTACTTCCGCCTAAGGCTGTATGTAATGATCCTAAGTGCCCCTGGCATGGTCACATAAGCGTGCGGGGCGAGGTTTTAAGGGGTATCGTGGACAGCGTTTACAATAATCATGCAGTGGTAGTTCATGAGTGGCTTCACTATGTGCCTAAATACAAACGGTACGAGAGGCGCAGAAAGAAGCTTCACGCATATTTGCCTCAATGCATCACCGTTAAGGTCGGCGAGGAGGTCATCATCGGCGAGACGAGACCATTATCGAAAGCCACTGCATTCGTGGTTCTAGGTACATCTAGGGACACTGTCCCTGTTAAGCCTAAAATAGAAAGTATTTAACAAGTAATTCCTAAATTCCCAGGATACTAATTCTTCTCTGAAATCGGAGAAATGCAATTAAGAATAATGGCTTAGGTGCCGGCAATATAATCCTAAAGCTTCTCTTGATTGGACTTTCGGTTTGTAAAATAAAATACTATACGAATAAACATTATTAAGCCGATTACGCCTATTTCTGTTGGCGAAATGAATGGTCAAAATAACGTGGATGATAGGAGGACCACAAGGTAGTGGCGTGGACACTTCTGCAACAGTGTTTGGCAATGCATTGGCGCGGGCCGGTTACTACATATATGGCAATAGGGAATACCATTCCAATATAGAGGGTCGCCATAGTTACTTTAATTTAACTATAAGCGATAAACCCATGCATAGTATATCTGATGATGTTAATATATTGGTAACATTTGAAGCTGAAAGTATTTTTCAGCACTTCAGGGAAGTTCATGATTATTTGATATATAATAAGGCAGTTGAATCGACAAAGCTAGCCACAATAAACAGCATTGAGCGTGAAACTGCCGAGGATATCGAGAAGTTTCTTGAGTCAATTAAGGTAACCCCCACGGTCGAGGGAGTTCTGGACTACTTGAGAAGCAAGGGCGTTAAGCTAGTGCCCGTCGAGTATGATAAGATACTGGCGAGCGTAGCGGATGAAATGAAGCTATCGGTTGCCACGATTTCCAGGTCACGGAATATAATAGCGGCGGCCGTATCCCTTAAACTGCTTGGCCTTGATAAGGAGTACTTAGCGGAGGCAATTAGGGGATTATTCAAGAATGAGTTATTTGTTAAGGCTAATCTCTTGGCGGCGGATAAAGCGTATGGATTAGTAGATGCCGTGTATGGATTAAAGGGGATACCCATAAATGGGCATAGGGTTCAGTTAGATGGCAATACGGCGGTTGCATTGGGTAAAATAGCCGGCGGTCTACGGTTCCAGAGTTACTACCCAATCACGCCGGCCAGCGATGAGAGCGTCTTCATAGAGGCTAATCAAGTAGTTGAGGTAATTGATCCTGATACCAAGGAGTCACGCAAGGTTGGCATAGTGGTTGTCCAGACAGAAGACGAATTAGCGGCAATAAATGCAAGCATAGGCGCAGCACTAACGGGTGCCCGAGCCGCTACCTCCACATCAGGCCCCGGCTTTTCATTAATGGTGGAGGGACTCGGCTGGGCCGGCATGAATGAGGTTCCCGTGGTTGTCACGTACTACATGAGGGGTGCTCCATCGACGGGGTTACCCACTAGGAGTGGCCAAGCCGATCTATTGTTCTCGATCCATGCTGGTCACGGCGAGTTCCCTAAGATAGTGCTGGCGTCGGGAGATCACGTGGAGGCATTCAAGGATGCCATTTGGGCCTTTAACCTAGCTGAGAGATACCAAACACCAGTGATTCACTTGGTTGATAAGTCCTTGGCTAATGCCTACTCCATAATAGATGAATCCGAGCTTGATTACTCCTCCATAAAGGCAGATAGGGGTAAAGTAATCATTCCAAGCGGTGAGTATAAGAGGTTCCAATTCGTGGATGATCATATTTCTCCACGAGCCTTCATAGGCAATGCCGTTATGCATTACACCGGCGATGAGCACAATGAGGAGGGCCACATATCAGAGAACGTGAACAATAGGACAAAGATGTATGACAAGAGAATGAGGAAACTAGAGGTGGCGGATAAGGAGATACCGGAGGAACTCAGGTTAAATGTGTTCGGCGATGGCGACATAGCCGTGGTAACTTGGGGAAGCCCCAAGGGAGCCGTGTTGGATGCCATGGAGGAATTAAAACAGGAAGGCTTATCGATCCAATTAATCCAATTAAGAATGTTCAACCCCTTCCCGAAGAACTTGGTGACAAAGCTTTTGAAGGGAAAAAGCAAGATAATAGATGTGGAGAATAACTACACAGCGCAGGCAGCATCCGTGATGACGCTGAGCACCGGAATAGAGCCGACTAATTACATCCTTAAGTGGAATGGGAGACCCATAACTAGAACCGAGGTAAAGACAGCGATTAAACAAGTTATTGAGAAGAATGAAAAAAGGGTGGTGCTAAATGGCGGCCAGTAAGATAGATATCAAGCTATATAAGACTCAAGAATGGGTGGATTGGTGCCCAGGTTGCGGTAACTATGGTATACTTAATGCAGAGCAAATGGCCCTAGCAGAGCTGGGGCTTGATCCCAAGAGAACCGTAATAGTGTCCGGCATAGGTTGCTCAGGCAAAATAGCTCACTTCATTAATGTTAATGGGGTTCATACATTGCATGGCAGATCAGTTGCGTTTGCCACTGGCATAAAATTGGCGAATCCAGAGCTTGAGGTCATAGTTAATGCGGGCGATGGGGATCAATTAGGCATAGGCGTTGGGCACTTCGTCAGTGTCGGCAGGAGAAATATTGATATGACGGTGATAGTTCACGACAATGGAGTATATGGGTTAACCAAGGGACAAGCCGCGCCCACGCTTCCAAGGGGCGTCAAGACGAAGTCTCTCCCGGAGCCTAATATAAATGATGCCATAAATCCACTTGCATTGGCATTGGCATCGGGCTACACATTCGTGGCGAGAACCTATGCTTATGATGTGAAGCATGCCAAGGAGACTATCAAGGCAGCCATAATGCATAAGGGGCTTGCCTTAGTTGATGTGCTTCAACCGTGTCCCACATATAATAATATCAATACCAAGGAGTGGTATGATAAGAGGATCTATAAGTTAGAGAATTGGGATCCAGTTGTGAGAAGCGAGGCTGAGATCGATGAGAAGCTGTCTAAGGCGCTCCTAAAGGTACGGGAATGGGGCGATAAGATACCCATTGGGATATTTTACCAGAATGAAATGGTGCCGACTTATGAGGCTAGGATAGAGGAGAGAGTACCAACTTACCTCAAGAATCCGCCGGCGAAGCAGGAAATCGATAAGAATGGAGTATTCACCACATCAATAGAGAACATAATTAAAGGCAAGAGAGTAGTATAATTAACTAAAGAGTATCTCCAATAGTTTTAATCCGATCTTTTCTTCTCCCATTATTATTAAATCATCGTTATCCTCGGAGAACTTGGAGATCTCCTTAGCCAATTCCTCGATGGTCGCCTCATTGGTTTCCTCTATTACCTCACCGCCCCTATAGCTGTTGTCCTCAAATATGGTTATCACCTTGTTTGCATAGTAAAGAAATCTATAGGCAGCAATGTTTTTCCCATCCTCCACTTTTTTGTATACTATTGCAGTTAACAGGGGTTCCGTGAGTCCATGCCTTGACCATTCATAGTTTTTCAGCCTCATTTCTGCTCGCCGTGAATCATTAACTCTGCTTATTAATAATATTCTTCCTTTTCTCACCGTAATTAACAGCCCTCTCATTCTGGCAGCAGTAGGGATGCATCGTTATCTCATTAGCCATAGCAGCGCCTCCTTGCCTAGGTTCTCTCATGGATGGGATTTTGTGAAATGTTTTTAAATAAGCTAGATACATGAGCTAGATGGTCACTTGCGATATCTGTGGTAAAGAGACTAGTAACCCCATCATAATGGAGATAGATGGGGCTTACCTAAATCTTTGTGAGCGTTGCGCCTCTAAGTATGCTAGCGCGAAGAATGCTAAGGTTATCTCGGGAGTGGTGGGTCCCATTAGCCCCAATAGTACGCCCCGCATAGTTTCATCGAAGCCGACGCCTCGCCAACAGCCTCCTCGGAAGAGCGGCATAAGCATTAAGCAGGCGGATAAGTATGTGGTAGTGGATGATTATGCTGAACTAATTAAGGGTGCCCGGGAAAATTTAGGGATGGAGAGGGCTGCGCTCGCGAGGGTTCTCGGCATAAAGGATAGCGTTTTACGTAATATTGAGGAGGGTAAATTGATTCCTGATATAGCGTTGGCGAGGAAGATGGAGAAGGTGCTTGGGATTCAGTTGTTGGTGAGCGAAATGGAGGGAGGCGAGGCCGAGGTTGAGGGTCTTGGAAAGGACATAACCCTGGGGGACATAGTTGAGCTCCGGAAAAAGGAAGACAGTAAGTAAGAGAGCCATATTATTAATGGCCGGTATCGGTAAGGAGAGTAAGGGAAAAGAATTCATTGAATTAGCCAAGGCGGCTGGCTATGATGTAGTTGATTTGGTACATCAACGTCGATTCATTGATTCGCGGTTTTATGTGGGGTCTGGTAAGGTAAAGCAATTAAAGCAATTAATCGACAATAATGGAGTAACGCACGTCATAACGTATGATAGGCTTAAGCCGAGCCAATTCAATAATTTGCGGAAGGAATTAGGCATTAATGTGATGGATAGGATTCAATTAATTCTGGAAATATTCAATGAGCGCGCTGGAGACATGGAGTCAAAGCTGCAGGTAAGGCTTGCGGGTCTCTATAATCAATTACCTCTCCTGCGCGAGTATGTGCGGCATGCTAAGACGGGGGAGCAGATAGGCTTCATGGGGCTTGGAGAATATGCGATAGATGCGTATTATAAGCATGTACTTAAGCAAATAGCAACTATACGTAGGAAGCTGGACGAGATCACGGCTACCCAAGCCAATAGAATATATCGTAGAAAGGAATTGGGTATGCCTCAGGTAGCGATAACTGGGTACACCATGGCTGGGAAAACCACGCTCTTTAATCTGTTGACTAATGAGGATAAGGGCATAGATGGTAGACCATTCGCCACTTTATCCACATACTCAAGGCTCGTGAGTTTCGAGGGGAAGAAAGCCATTTTAACGGATACAATAGGCTTCATAGATGATTTACCCCCTCTCCTGATCAAGTCATTCTATGCAACTATAAAGGAAATCACGTATGCAGATGCAGTGCTACTAGTGGTGGACATCAGCGAGGGAGTAGATGAAGTCTCCAAGAAGCTCTCCGTGTCACTAAATATTTTCAACTCGTTGGGCGTGAGCATGCAAAGGGTTTTATTGGTCATGAATAAGATAGATTTATTGAGTGATGCGGCTTCCCTTGGCTCCATAAATGAGTTAGCATCAAATCTTGGGCTTCGATATGTTAAGGTCTCCGCTAAGATGGGTATAGGCATTAATGATTTGAAGAAGGAAGTGAGCAATATGTTGACGGATTACGTGCGGTTACGTATAGTGGGAAATAACGTGCCTTCATGGGTATTTAAGGTAGGCACCGTAATTAATGCAGACGGCGATGGCTTAGTTCTGCTGGTTAATAGAGTTTATGTTCCTAAGATAATGAAGGAAATAAAGGCAGAGGAAATTTGATGCATCCCATTAGGAAGGTGGTCGCGCGTTTAGTTAACTTATTTATTTCGTATTACTAATTAATGCCATTAATATAAAGATCAGTTGCCATTAACTTTTATTACATTGATATTTATGTTAATTGTAACATATAATTATTTTATTATTATCAAGTTTTGGCATTGATGTTTCCCATTAATATAAATATTAATATTTTTAGATTTTCACAAAAAATTTGACTATTAATAGAAAACTTGATTTTAGACTAAATATGATTACATCTTTTTATTTGGAAAATTATTTAACATTATTTATAATGTTAAGATAATGATTACTTCCCCGATTTGTATATAGCTTCCCCACCTTTTTATGTATGCAAAATGTGCATTATGGCTGAAGCTTTTATTCTATGCAAGTAATCAAATACCTATGGACATAAAACTCGTCCTAGTTAATGAATGCACGTTTAACTACATTGTGGAGGAGATACGCTATCTGGATCCAATTCTCTCCGGCGATAAATCCCCTCCAGCAGTGCGGCGTGCGCGTCGTTTCTCTAAGATAGGTATATTGAAGGGAAGAAAATTGGCCGGAGACCCCATAATTGTGGCCACATATAATGTAAACGGCTTATCCATAATGTTCCGGGAACTGCTGGTAATCCACCGCTCCGTCTCCGGTAAATTAATGATATTCAAGTCTAGATGCAGGATATGCATGGGTTGCCCACTATTAACTGCATGCACCTCCGTCATAAAGGATGTAGCCAATGAATTAAGCATAGAAGGCCTCAGGGGGTTAACGCCCAAGGAGTTGGCTACTGACATGATAAATAAATTGCTCCAAGAATCTAAGGGAATAAGTGCCATGGTTAGCATGCGTCAAGCTCCCCAGGTACACATGGATAAATACGATGGCAAGATAAGGATAATAGAGAAAGCAAGCAATAGCGTCTAAGACATTAGTGATCCATTGCAACTAATGAAAGGAGAATATTGATCCGCCTCATTTCTAAAAACCGCCTTGATCATCGCCTCGCTTTATGGGCTTCGTCTTGTTTACCAGAGACCCCATCAATTGGGGGGGCTGAAGTAATTTACTGCTATGCTATAAGCAAAGATTGCACAGCATAGAGGGTATACCTTTGAGCCTTAGAACCTTAAATAGCCTTGCCTCTCGTGGCTAGACGAGGATACTATGTTAGGTTAAATTTAAATTTTACATGGCTCTAGTCTAGTTTAATGTCAGTACTAAGCAAGCCGCTTCCCTCTAGATTAACGCTTCTCAAGCTTAGGGAGCAGGGTTCCCTGTATCGGAACGTGAAGAGGACGGTGGAGGATGCTAGGAACGCCACTATACAGAGAATTAGAACCATAATACAGAGACTGGAGGAGACGAGGAAGCGTGCCTATGATTATATATTGAATGTTTCTCAACTATATGGATTAGCTGAATCAAAAATGGGCCCTCATCAATTATCTCTCTTGGCATCCTTCGTGAAGCCAACTGCCCAAGCTTCTCTAGTATCAAAGGACTTCGGGGGAATAAAGTTCACCACGCTAGAATTAAGTGGATTAACATCGCCGAATTACGGCATATTCAGCACCGATTCAGGCCTTGATACTGCCATGTATAGGTTAATGGATGGGTTCAACATTGTGTTGGAGTATATTAATCTTGAGGGATTATTCGATATGCTTCTAGCCAGGGTAAAGGAGTATCAGCGAATGATAAACGCAATAGGAAACGTGCTGCTGCCCAGGATAAATGATTCAATAGCGTTCATAAGGCTTGCGCTAGATGAAGAGGAACGGGAGGATTTCGTTAGGAGAATAATTATAAGTAGGTTGCTTGGGGGAGCGCAACAATGAGTCTCGAGAAAGCAATAAATGAGGAGGTTGATAAGGCAATGAATGAAGCTAGGAAGGAAATCGCCGAGAGGCTGAATAAGAGTAAGTCAGCGATACTTTCGGAACTCGAGAAAACAAAGGAGGAATTGCTGAAGAAAGCCTAATGATCAATTAAAATCAAAGTAGGATGAATAGTTCTTGCCTGATGTCCTTGGATATATTTAACTTAACCATGTTGAATATGGAGGACACCATATCGCCCTCGAGATCCCTTGCATGTGATATTACGAGCGCTGCTCCAGGAGCGAATTCCGTGTATTTGCCGAAAATGGTCTTGGCTTTTTTCATCATGTAGGTGAAGTAAGAGGCATGTAGCAGCCTGACTGCATCCACTATAGTTGCTTGCCTAACCACTGAGAGTATATTGGCCACAATGGGGTGCTGGGAAAGCGATTCAAGCAATCTCCCTGGCTCCTCTGGCGGAACTTTATACACGTTGCCGAACTTTATTGTGAGGTCATCAATTACTTGGGCAGATAGATTCCATAGGCTTCCCCTCAGCAATATATTTAGGTTATAAAAGTCAACCATATCAGTGACCACCTCTTTAAGCGAATCATCGTATCTCACATAATGGGTCAACGCCTCTATATATGATGATTCAAGCAATGTATCCAGTATCGCTATTTGAATATCTTGGTGGTTATGCATCAATTCGAGCGCCTTTGAGAATGCCCGGTAGGCAACGTGACCTTGAGCCTTAAGTCTATCGGATAAATCGGATAGATTGGATGAACTAATTAAATCAACCATTATATGCCTTCTCCCCATTGCCTCCTCCACCGCCATGTTTAGCGATGCCTCAAGGCTTCGTCTATCCATGTTTGCCAGAATAGCCTTAGCTATTGACTTTATGTTATCTATCTCGAACTTAAGTAAGTAATCCATCAATGCCTTCCTCACTAGGTGAGGAGCGGTGATCGCTATGCTTGCCACTTCCCTTGCCACGTTTTCCTTCACTCTGAGGCCGAATTCCTGCGTCGACGTGTCCTTGCTTAGCCTGGATATTATTGATGAGTATGATGTGTTTCCAAGCGATGAGAAAAACTCGTCCGGGGAAGTAGTGAAAATGATGTTCTTGATTATGTTCATGTCGAGAAGCTTGGATTTTAGGAACCTAACTCTAGGACCTAGATATGGATACTTGGTTACTAGGCTCATGAGAATCCCAGGAGGACCATGACTTCGTGAACAGTTTTCTCAGTTATCTTATCCTTATTGCTTATTAGCTTCTCTATTCCCTTCCTGTTGGCTTCCATGAATTTCTTGACTTCCTCCTCAGTTCTAGTATCTATGCTTGCCTTATATTCGTTAATGAGTTGCGTTATTTTCTTGTTGAGATCATCGCTTATTTTAGCCTTAATTGAGGACACTAGCGCCTCTAGCTCTTGCTCCGTTTCCCTCTTCCGCTTATCAACCATATCCACAACCTCATCAAGTTCCTTCATCACATCATATAGCTTCTCTAACGATGACATATTACCAAAGTTAAGTTATGGCTCACTTTTAAATTTAACCCATGAAGCCCCTAACGAGGCCCCTCCATCTGTATAGGATTAGCGCTTTGGAAAAGCTAAAATAATGCAACGATTACCTGGCTTTAATGAGCATAGTCTTGCTTGATGATTGCGGAAGCAAATTTCAACCAATTTCCTACACTACTCCAACTCCTTTCCTAATAACGGGAGGATTAAGACTGGTGGAGCATTGGATGATTAGATTAAGGAGCAGCATTGGTCTGTACTTATACATGAGTAAGGATGAATCCTCAATTCACGTGAGGCGTAATAGGCTCCTAATCAATAAATTCCTGGACTATACTCTGCGACTGGAGGAGGAACCGCCAAGCATCGCCGTCTCAGCCTGCGTATTGCCGACGAGTTCAACCGTGAATAAGGTCATGGATTACGTAAAGCTTGGCGTGAAGGTCACTTGCGGAGAGAGAATTTTAGTCTATGGACCGGGGAAAATAGTTGAGGATTGCTCATTACAGGTGATAAATGGCATGTGGGACCTAATTAAGTTCAATGTGGATCTGCTTCGTGAAACCATACAATTATTGGGCAAGGGGGATGTGGTTACCATTGGATCCAGGGTGCATAGTGGATTGTATTTGGATACCAGGAATGGACCCGTGGCGATGATTGGGTCGGATCTTGGGGATGCAATAAGCATTAAGGGCCCTGCTTTAATAGGGCCAGAATGTGAGGTTCAATCATTCACTGTGATTAGGCCCGGCTCCGTCATATACATGCAGAACACGGTCGGCGGCGAAGTGAAGAACAGCATCCTGGATAGGGAAAGCAGGAAGCCTCATCACGGTTACCTCGGAGATTCATATGTGGGTAAGTGGATAAATCTCGGCGCAGGCACATCAGTTTCAAACCTGAAGAACACGCTTGGCCCAGTTAGGTACATGGGTCACGATACAGGCATGAATAAGCTTGGCCCAGTTATTGGGGACTGGGTTCGTTCCGGCATAAATACCAGCATAATGACGGGCAAAGCAATTGGGCCTGGTTCTCAAGTGTATGGTGTAGTTACTTCCGATATTCCTCCATTTATTTTCTATAAGAACTATGGAGAGCCAGCGATGAGCGTCGCCGATCGCAATAAGGTGATTGAGATAATTCGGAGGGCCACCAGAGATGATGAGGATGAGGCCATGTTAGTCTCATTAGTTTATGAATCCACCTCCGAATTAAGGAGGGGAATTAAGCAAACCCATTTTAGACTCTAACTATGTGCTTGCTTCTCCGGGCGATGATTACGCTATGTAGAAATCAGTACCTCATGAGGATAAACAAGGCCCTTAACTAGAATTATTGTATCATACTGTTATTCTAGTTTATAAATTTTTCTATTGATAATTAGGTCCTATCTCTTCTCGTTGATAAGAGAGAAATAATACAGCTTATGTATAGTAATTCGATGAGTATGGGGGAAAATAAGAAGATCGGGATGGTGGTTTTCTCGGGGACGGAGGATAAAATGATTCCCGTAGGAGTGATATCCCAGGGAGCGGCGGCGATGGGGTATGACGTAATGATATTCTTCACTGGGTGGGCAATGTTTAGGCTCCTCAAGAAGCCCATGGAGCCCACGTGGCCCAAGGAGTTTGAGCAAATGGTGCCTGCATTAATGGATGGAATGAAGAGGATAAAGGCCCCAAGTTGGTTGGATATGTTGAAGCAAGCAAAGGAGATGGGGGCGAAAATATATGTGTGCTCAATGATGTCGCAAGCCGCTGGACTACGGAAGGAGGACTTCGATTCCTCCTTGGTGGATGACGTGGTGGGTGTAGCTGCATTCCTCGAAATGGCCGAGGGAGGACAGATCCTATTTATTTGAGGTGATCCACGTGACTCAAGCAACAAGAACCGTGGATGCACGGGGATTATCATGCCCCGGCCCAATAACCGAGTTGGTGAAGGCGTATAGGAACTCGAAGATGGGGGACATTATAGAGGTGCTGGCGACAGATGAGGGATTTAAGCAGGACGTGCAGGCCTGGATACGGAAGACAGGTAATGAGCTTATAGAGCTTAAGGAAGAGAATGGAGAGATAAGGGCGTTGATACGGATAGTGAAGCGGTGACCGCCGTGAAGAATGTAGTGATAATAGGCGGCGGCGCCGGTGGAGCAATGTTGGCCAACAGGTTGCCTAGCGATGAGTTTAATGTCACGCTGATAGATAAGGAGGGCTATAATTACTATCTTCCTTGGCTTCTATATGTGGCGTTTAAGGGATCAAGGCGCGAGATGAGGAGGAGCCTTGAATCGATACTGAAGCCGAATGTGAGGTTAATGAAGTCGACGGTGACTGCGATTAACCTCAGTGATAAGTGGATTGAATTAATTAATGGAAAGAGAATAAACTACGACTATGTCGTTATAGCAGCCGGCGCAGATGTTGATGACTCGAAGATTAATGGGTTACATGATTTAATGGTTAGGTACGGTAATTACTACACCAATGAGGAGAACGCGTTAAAGGTATGGAGGACTCTGAACTCCATTAAGGAGGGCACTCTACTCATCGCCGTATCCGACCCCAAGCATCGTTGCCCTCCATCCCCCATGGAGGGCGCCTTCTTGGCGGAGGAATTCATTAGGTCAAGGGGGCTCAGCGATAAGGTTAAGGTAGTCTTCGCCACTCCCTATCCAAGGCCTTATCCTGCGGAGCCAATGAATGAGGTTGTGGAGCCGATAATGAGGGAAAGGGGTATAGAAATAGTCAATTTCTTCACGCTTGATTATGTGGAGCCGAATAAGCAGGTAATGCGTTCCTTGGAGGGGGACGAATTAAAGTATGATGCGGCAATAGTTGTGCCGCCTCATGTGGGGGCCAGACTAAAGTATTACCCGGAGGACGTTATTGATAGTGATGGTTTTGTTCTAGCGGATAAATTAACGAATAAGGTTAAAGGGTTTGATGATGCATTCGTGATAGGCGATGCTTCAGCCGTGCCTGTGGCTAAGACTGGGGTAACGGCTCACTTGGAGGCCAGCGTCGTGGCTAGGATACTCATGGGAGAGGACGCCAAGAATAGTGGTAGAACTAATTGTCCATTTGACTTGGGCTATGGCCTAGGCACGTTCGTTATAGGCGATTACTATACCCCAGTGGTGAAGTATCCGCCGAACAAGATTAATCACATGATGAAGATGGCGTTTGCAGCCATTTATTGGGACATGATTAAGTACCCCGAGTTATGGGATCCAATATTTGACTCATTCTTTGACGCCACTAATCCCTCAATCCTAAAGAGGATATACGGGTGAGGCACATGTCTATTCTGGTTGACGATGAGATAGAACGAATGTTGACGCCGCGCACCGTGGAACTAATGAGCAAGCTGGTCTCTGTTCTAGATAAGCTTGATGGGTCAGGGCTTCTAGATGCATTAGCTAATTTAGCGTCAAGCGACGTTATCGGCGAATTAGCGAGGATATTCTTGACCACGGATCTAGTTAAGGCATTAAACGGTATCGATAACCTACTCAAGTTGGCAAGCGAGCTCTCGGATGTCGACGCAATGGATGGTCTAATTAAATTGGTGAGACTAATTAAGGCAATCAATGGCACTGGACTAATTGATTCAATGACCGATATAGCAGGCGATCCAGAAGTAATTGGGGAAGTATCTAGGGCCTTATTATCGACGGGCCTTATCCACTTGTTGAATAATCTAGATGAGTTAAGCAAGGCATTGGCATCCATTGACTTCAAGGCCCTTGCCAAATTATTGACGGCATTGTCGCAGGGATTAACGGAGGGCCCCAAGCAAGCCGAGTCCCTTGATATGGTTAAGAAGCTGCTTTCCAGCAGCGATGCAAAGAAGGGCCTCTCCATGTTAATTAACGTATTGGAGAGAATGGGCTCAACTTCCTAGGAAATTAAAAAAATAATTCCCGTATTCCAACTTCCATAAACAAAGTATTTAAAGCCGGACATGTATTGGTTTACTAATGATAACGCCTGTCAGGTGTTGGACGTGCGGTAAGCCCCTGGGCCATCTTTGGGAGCCCTTCAGGAAGAGGGTATCCGCGGGCGAGGATCCGGGGAAGGTATTGGATGATCTTGGATTAACTAGGTACTGCTGTAGAAGAACATTGCTGGGCCACGTTGAGTTAATAGATTCCATTTTGCCATATAATAGAATGGAGAATCCATAAAACCACCTTCAAGATCCACATTAAAGTATTTAATTAACTACTTAGCATGGGGAACCAGTGAATAGGGGAGGGTTTAAGGCAGCGAGGATTAATGATAACTTAGTTAAGCCAATTCGCCGCGCATTAATTGCTGCATTGCTGATCCTGGTGATTTTTCTGATAATAACGTCGTTAATTGCAGTGGCCCAGGAAAGCATTTCAATAAATAAAACGGTTGAGGTGAGTAATGTTACCATTTATTACTTGAAGAAGGGGATAGTTATGGCCTACGGCTCTAACGGCGTCTTAATCAATGGCTCCATTTACATAGTGACAGTTTATAGGTCAGGTAATTATTTATTAATATATGGTGTAACCCAGAGCCAACAAGCCATTAATGCATCCCCAGTACCTAAGCCCCGCTCCAGTCACCCAAATATAGTCAAGGAAACGCCGGTAATCAATTCACTTTATAAGTCACGCGAACCAACACCGCTCAACCCTCAACAGCCCTCTCCAGCCCCTGCTTCCCCCGGCTTCTTCTCAATGGCTGTGCTGGGGCTCGTGACTTCATTGGCGGCATCGACGATCACGGTATCCATGATCATCACCAGCGAGAATAAGCGTAAATGTATTGATCACGAGATGAGCAGGTTAGTGGATTGGTTGGGGGCCCGTAGGCCATCTATAACGCCCCGGGAGTTAATTAATGAGGCGCCGCCATGGTCTATCAAGGAGGTTTCAAGAGTGGTGGACATGTATGAGGCATTCATGTATGGGAATGCGCACATAGATTGCGGCGAATTTAAGAAAGCCGTGGCTGAGGCTATGATGTGGAAGCCGGTATCGA
This sequence comes from Thermocladium sp., assembly GCA_049965935.1. Taxonomy (GTDB): domain Archaea; phylum Thermoproteota; class Thermoprotei; order Thermoproteales; family Thermocladiaceae; genus Thermocladium. The sequence continues at coordinate 2,062 of JBMFVP010000036.1, read as the reverse complement.
TGAAGCAGGCCGAGGCCCAGTGATTGGTCCAATGGTGGTGGCCATAGTCTCAACCAGTGATCAATCCAGGCTAGAGAGGATCGGAGTTAAGGATTCCAAGAAATTAAGTCCCCACAGGAGAACCCAATTATTTAGGCAGATACTGACCATGGCGAGCTGCGTTAAGTCAATTATTGTGCCCCCCGACGAGATAGATAGATATGTAATGGTGAATGGACTAAATGATTTGGAAATGAGAAAAATGATCGAATTAATATCTATGTGCGAGGCCGACACTATTTACGTGGATTCCCCTGACCCTAAACCGGATAGATTCGGGAAACGGCTTGAGGAAGCAACAGGAAGAAGAGTAATAGCGATGAATAAGGCCGATGCTATTATACCCGTGGTTTCTGCCGCCAGCATAATAGCTAAGGTAACTAGGGATAATGAAATAGCTAAATTAAGGCGCGAGTACGGAGACTTCGGAAGCGGGTACCCCAGCGATCCCAGAACGATTGACTTCCTAAAGAAGTGGATAAAGCAACACGGTTCTCTACCTCCAATAGTTCGAAGAACTTGGAAAACAATTGACGACATTAAAGGCTAAAACTAAATAAATGGGTATTACCACCGCATTATCTCGCAACACCTAATATCCAAACCACATAGTTATGTCTAGTTGTTGATAATTATAATAAAGGTTTCTATAAGGAGGTTATCCATCCCCTCCCTCACGGAGGGGGCCTCCGCCCCCTTAACCCCAAAAGGTTAAAAATACCTCAAGCTAAGCAAAACATGGAGCGGGGGTGCCCGAGCATGGTCAAAGGGGGCGGACTCAAGATCCGTTGGCGTAGGCCTGCGTGGGTTCAAGTCCCACCCCCCGCATCACCAATAGGGTTCTTATTTTTGTTCTAATACCGCAGAATAGATTCATAGCATATGGATGCTTGGCCATACATATGATAAGCCTCATCCTCATTTGAATTGCGCTTCAAGCACCTCTGTGGATATTGTTTCCTCAGTAAAGAAACAAATAATTCATAGCGCATCATATAGATCTCATCAAAGGAGCTATGCATCTTCCTCGGGCTTCATCATACTGTTAGGGTTGCTGAGAAGCACGTAGAGAACTTCCTCGCCTCTAGCGAAGGGGATCTGAGAAGCAGAAAACGTTCCAACGAGATAGAGATATCCATGAAGATAGTAATTATTAATATTATTAATTATAAATCGCAGGTCTGTAAAACAAACTTTCCTCCATATTTAAAAATAACTAAGCATTTAGATTATTATGAAAGCAAATATATAATTAGATTATTGCCAATTATGGTCATTGCAATTATCATGTTAGTGTTGTTGCATACAACCGTGGCTACTGCATCAGACTCGCCGACCCTCGGTGGTTATGAGTGTGGATTGGGATCCATGATTGCTGAGGGGACTTATTGGACCCCTATAATATTGTTGAATTCATCGTATCCAGGTAGCGCAAATGCGATGCAGGCCGTATCCTATACCGCAACTTACATATTTAGTTCAGGTCCTCTAACCTTAACTAGCCAAGCCTCAACCATATTGTCACAAACGATTTATGCATCTAATGGCGAAGCAGTAGGTCTCTTCAGACTTGATGAATGGGGCATTTACAATACGAGACTTATTCCAATAATTGCCGGTTATTATCCATGTAGCCAGCCATATGTGGCTAAGGATCTAGGCAGCGCCACAGATCCACCCACGTTTAGATCAATTATAATATTACCTAGTAAACTACCCCGCCCGTCAGGGCGGGGCTTTGGGGTTTCCAGTGGTCTTCACGACACACCTTCATCTCCCCTTCGGGGTGTTTACATGCCCCCGACCCGTACCTCTCATTAAGGCACGGGCTATGTTTACGGATGCGTTCAAGTCACGATTGTATATCATGCCACATTTAGGACAGCGGTATTCCCTACCTTCAATATGGGTAACATACCCACACCTATGGCAAGTCTTAGACGTGTTCTTAGGATTGACGTATATCACCTTGATTCCCTGCATCTTAGCTTTGTACTCCACCATCTTCTGTAGCTTCCTAAAA
>JBMFVP010000035.1:0-17314 GCA_049965935.1 Thermocladium sp. | reverse complement strand
GTAGTTACGTGGAATGATGTTACTACTTATCTATTGCATATAGTGGAGGAGATGGGGAGAGATAGATTCAAGCCCGACATAGTTGTTGGGATAATGAGGGGCGGCGTAGTGGCTGCCCGATTAATAGGGGACTTCCTTGGCGTGGATTCCATATCATCAATGGAGGTGAAGTTCTATAAGGGAATTGGCGAGCAAGGGGATGAGCCTAGGATAACTCAACCGCTGACTATTGCCGTGGAGGGAAAGAAGGTGCTAGTGATTGATGACATAGCCGATAGCGGCAATACGTTGGTTACCGCTGTAGAATATATTAAAGGCATGAAACCTATGCAGATAAAAACGGCGACGCTTCTCGTGAAGCCTTGGTCGAAATTTAAGCCTGATTACTTTGGCGGTGAAACAACTATGTGGATAGTGTTTCCCTGGGAATTGGGGGAGACATTAAGAGAGCTTGGAAGCAACTCAACGCAATTGGTCAGTAAGATGGATAGCGAATTGGCCGGTAAAATAATGACCATAATGAAGATTCTCAATAATTAGGATAGCCGATTTACGTGGCCCATGGCTATTATGCATTAGGTTCCCTGCTTCGTTCCTGCCGCTTAGGCATTATTGTTTGCATTACTTTACATTTGCGGTGAATTAGATAAGGTAATGCTTATTAATATGCTAACTATTTGACAATCATGCAACAAGTAAAATTAAGGCACTACATAAACGGCGAATTTCGGGAACCAAGCAATGGCGAATATAATCACAAGACCACTCCAATAGATGGCTCCGTCATAGCATTGGTTCCCAGCGGCACACGAGAGGATGCTAAGGCAGCCATAGATGCGGCTTATGACGCAAGTAAGCAATGGTCTAAGCTAACCCCCATTAAGAGGTCCGACTACATATATAAAATGTATGAAGTAGCGAGGTCAATGGAGGAGGACTTGATCAATACATTAATAGTGGAGGGCGGCGGCATTTATAAGAAGGCATGGGGGGAGGTCGTTTTCACCGAGAGACTTATACGTAATGCCGCGGAGTTGGCTCGCCACTATGAGGGCGAGGTGCTGAATTCCGATAGTGAGGCCACCATATCCATGGTGTTCAAGAAGCCGAAGGGGATAGTGGGCATAATTACTCCATGGAATTATCCGTTATCCATCTCGATGAAGAAGGTCATTCATGCCCTAGCAATAGGCAACACCGTAGTACTGAAGACAGCCAGCGATACCCCGATAACTGGTTATAAGATAGCTGAGATGGCCAATAAGGCTGGCCTTCCAAAGGGAGTGCTTAATGTTGTGTTCGGGTCAGGAGGAATCGTTGGTGATGAGATAGTGACTAATAAGAAGGTTTCTCATATAACCTTCACGGGGGAGACTGGGACTGGAAAGCAGATAGCCGAGAAGGCTGGTCGCGGATTAAAGACTGTTACGCTAGAGCTTGGGGGTTCGGATCCCTTGATAGTGCTTGACGATGCGGATCCAGACTATGCCGCTCGATTAGCGGTATTTGCAGCATTCTTCCACCAGGGCCAGATATGCACTGCCTCCAAGAGAATAATAGTGCACAAGGGGATATATGATAAATTCGTTCCAAAATTCATAGAATACACAAGGAGGCTTAGAATTGGTGATCCACGCACCGATAAGAATATAGATTTTGGCCCTCTCATAAATAAGTCCCAAGTCAATTCCATGATGGAGTTCCTCGATGACGCCGTGAAGCGAGGAGCTAAGGTGGAGACTGGAGGCAAGGTCAACGGTAATTACTTTGAGCCCACCATATTGACTGGGGTAGATAAGAACGCGAGAGTGCTACGCGAGGAAGTGTTTGGCCCGATTAGGCCCATAATAATGGTTGAGGATGATGATGAGGCAATAGAGACCGCGAACGATACAGAGTACGGCTTATCAGGTGCGGTATTGACCAGTAACATAAATAGGGCAATGAATATAGTGGAGGCCGTGGAGTCCGGGATGTTTCATATAAATGACGTCACGTTCCTAGAGGAATCGCATGTGCCGTTCGGAGGAATAAAGGCAAGCGGGATCGGCAGGGAGGGAGGCAAGTATTCCTTCCATGAGTCCACATACGATAGGTGGACAACCATAACGCTTAGGCAGAGGAAGTTTCCCATACCTTCATGAATCTAGATAATTCTCCTAGGCAATACATCTATTTCCTTGTCCCCATCGATTAAATCCACTTTGATTAATCGCCCCCTCAAGTACTTCTCGTATAGCACCCCAGTCTCCGTCGCCGCCGATAGAAGGGTTTCCTCACTTATTCCCGGCACACCTGCACTTATTATCAATATATTCCTAGTGGCTTGATCAACCATGGTTAGTTCGGAGTCCCTGTAGGGATATACGTGGAGTATAGTGCCATCGCTGGCCGCTAGCACGATTTGGTTATTGCTTAGCTTTCTTCTTGGGGAGCCTATTGGTATGAATACCTCCCCCTCAGCGGCATACCTAAGCACAAGTTTCTCAGCCCTTATCTTATCAATATCATATAGTCCAATGGGTACCTTATACTTAATGCTGACTATATTACCTATATCCACCGCCGGATTTATGGTTGGCACCCGCCCTCCATTTAATAATCTACGTATTAGCGCCTCCTGTGATGGCCTCTGCTTAGTTGGATCTATCTTTAGATATCTCCAGTAAAAGTCCCTATATGCTCGAATAATGGGGTCGCTCAGTAAGGTACTTATTGTATTTTTCATGGCCTCCTGTGTAGCATTATTCCATTCCTGGCTCAAATCAATGGGCGTATCATTAACTACATCCATCGCAACCGCGACTCCCAATTTAATGCCTAACTTCGACAAATCTCCACTTATCCCTATTCGCATATTATTACTACGGCTGCATGGATATAAACATTATTGTCCCCTTCCTGGCCCCGGAAGAGTCGTGGCCTCATCATGAGGCAATCGGAGATCCAGTGTACAAAATATTTTTAAATAAAGGCCTCCGCATCATTGATATGGCCATTACCTGCAAGCTATGCGGTAAAAGCATGAATTCGATAAGCGAGTATGTGAGGCATGTTAAGGTTGAATGCAAGCAAATACCGAGAACTAGGAAGTGCCCCATCTGCGGCAAGAAATTCAACAGCATACATAAATTCAAGATTCATTTAATGAATGAAGCATTGATAGATGCGCGACATGGAAATGCAATAATACAGTAAATGTCTTCAAGAGTATCCCCTAGCGATTAATAATGGTTGACGTTCGCCTCTAGAGATGTTATTCTCACCGTGTCTGGCAATTCGACTTAATGGCTCGGTTTAGATGGAAAGCGGTAATGCCGGCCAATGTGGTTTATTGATCAAACACCCGTATATATCTATTCCCCGCATCATGTAGCATGCCTGAGATTGATGACATTATCGAGAGGAGATCATCCGGTACAGATGCCACGGGAACTATTGTTGCTGCAATACGGTTGCTGAATAAGGGAGTAACTAGGTGGGCGCTCCGGGCATTAATGAAGGAAGTTGAGATGCGGGGTGAAAAGAAGCCATTAATGGAGTGGGCATTAGCTAAGTATGCTGGGGAGGAGCAGTGCCCAACTATTGCTCACTTGATTGCCCCGCTCCTGGAGATAGGCATGAAGCTCACTGCTGCGTATCTGCGATCGGATGAGGATGCATTAAGGCAGATGCTAAGTGATCCAGCGGTGAGGAGGGGGCTCATAACTACTCTGAGGGGCATAGCATTATTCGGCGTCACCACGCCCCAGAGGTTGCCGGCTCCATTCTTCATAGTATGGAACTTCACTAATTCCTGCAACCTTAGGTGTATTCATTGCTATCAGAATGCGGGGAAACCATTAACCAATGAATTGACGCTTGAGGAGAAGCTTAAGGTAGTGAAGGAGTTAGATGAAGCTGGTGTACCGGCTATAGCGTTATCCGGCGGCGAACCAACTGTTCATAGGGATTTCTGGCCCGTTCTATCCGAGATATCGCGGCGAGGCTTCTATTCGGCCGTGGCTACTAATGGATTAGCGTTCTCAAGTATGGAATTTGCCGAGCGGGCTCGTAGAGCAGGGCTTCGATACGTGGAGATAAGCATAGATGCCGCTGATCCGGCAATTCATGATAAATTCAGGGGAGTGAGCGGGGCATGGAATAAGGCAGTTACTGGATTACGTAACGCCGTTAAGCTTGGCTTCAGCACTGCACTGGCCTTCACAGTCACTAAGGTAAATATAGGCGAGGTCGACAAGATAATAGATCTAGCGCAAGAAATTGGGGTTTCTAAGGTGATATTCTTCAATTTCGTCCCCGTTGGTCGTGGCCGTGAGAACCTTGAGATAGATCTATCTCCAGAGGAGCGCGAGGAGTTTCTTAGGCACATATATGGCGAAATGAAGCGAAGAAAGATAGAGATAATAAGCACTGCTCCTCAGTACGGTAGGGTAGTTAATCAATTAAGCGAGGGAAACGATTCTTCTCCTACTCACTTCGTGATAGCGAGCGATCCCGTTACTAAGGAATTAACAGAATTCATTGGCGGATGCGGAGCAGGTAGGGTCTATGCAGCCATTGAGCCCGAGGGAACATTAACTCCCTGCGTCTTCCTCCCACGACCAATCGGTAATCTCCGCGTTAAGTCATTTTGGGATATATGGATGGATCCATTCATGGAGAACTTCAGAAACCGCGACCTACTTAAGGGATTCTGCGGTCAATGCCCCTATAAGTTAATATGCGGTGGATGCAGGGCCAGGGCTTATAATTACTTCGGCGACGTGCTTGCGCCAGATCCGGGCTGTATTTATAATTCAGCGGATTGGCGTAGGCTTTCTGCAGATATATCTAAGGTGAAGATTAAGGCACCGATGGCAATCAAGTGATTTTATATGAAGGTTCTCCTAGCCGTTCCACCTGGCATAGAGAAAATGGAGCTGTATAAGGTGCTTGGATTAAGGGCGCCACCGCTTGGATTAGCATGGATAGCGGCTGTTCTGGAGCAGGGTGGGCATAGCGTCAAGATAATTGATTCACCAACCATTGGAATCGATTTAACTACGTTCATTAATGAGGTGAAGACTTGGCACCCAGACATGGTTGGTATAACCTCGATGACGCCCACCATATATAAGGCATATGATGCGGTCAAGGCCATTAAGGAATATGATAAGGACTTGCCCGTGATTATGGGGGGTCCTCACGTCACATTTATGTATCAAGAGGCCTTGAGCAATGGAGTAGATATTGTGGTGAGGGGAGAGGGTGAATTCACGACCCTGGAACTGGCGAATGTGATTGAGCGGAATGGATTGGATAAAGGCAAGTTAAGGAATGTGGCTGGAATAGCTTACCTAGGCGAGAGGGAGGCGGTAGTGACGCGGGAGAGACCCATAGTTAGGAACCTGGATGATTTACCTCCCCCCGCTAGGCACCTCCTTCCCATGGATAGGTACACCTTATTTGGAAAACCTATACGCATAATTCATGCGATGGCTAGCCGCGGCTGTCCATATGGTTGCTCCTTCTGCTCCACTTCATATTTCTGGGGCCGCATGATTAGGTATAGAACTGCTAAAAACGTCGTGGATGAATTGGAGGATTCAATTAACAAGTATAAAACTAATATAATTGCCTTCACTGATGATGAGTTCACGTTAGGCAGGAGATTCATAGATGCCTTCCTTAAGGAATTATCGTCACGACGACTCGATATATCGTTTTCCTGTGGTTCGCGGGTTGATACCATTGATAAGGAAATGATGCTGCTGCTCAAGAAACATGGCTGCTCCGCTCTATACTTCGGCGTTGAGTCAGGTAGCCAGGAATCCATTAATAGAATAGGAAAAAAGATAACCCTGGAGAGAGCTGAGAAGGTGTTTCAATGGGCTAAGGAAGTCAAGATAAGCCATGTTGGTTCCTTCGTGCTCGGCTTTCCTTGGGAATCAATTAATGATATGAGGAGCACCGTTAAGTTCGCGATTAAGCTTAAACCAACATATGCCCAGTTTACGATAGCAACCCCCTACCCAGGCACACCGCTTTACCTGGAGGCTGAGCAAGAAGGGTTGATAGAGGATCATAATTGGGATCACTACACGACGTTGAATGCAGTAATGCGTGGATATAGGTTCACTAGGGAGGAAGCTCAGAGAATGCTTCAATGGGCATACATAAAGTATTATGCGAGGCTGGGTTTCCTGATTGGCGAGCTGATTCATGGAAGGCTTGGCCCTATAGTGACCGCTATAAGGAATGCCTTGGTTCCATGGTTCAGCGAGGAACTGCTGCATGGCGGTGATGGCCATTAATTTCATTAGCAATTGGCCGGCCATAATGCTTTTGGCATTGGCTTATCGGTGTTCCTCAGGGCTGGGGAATCGTCAATGACTGTAGTACTAATAGACTTCTTTTTGCTGGGAGTATTGCTGTGTCGAATGATTCGACATCCATGTGTATTCCCCACATATTAATGATCTTTATCAATATATCAATATCTTGATTGATTTTACCCGTCTCCACATAATCATGTATTATTTGCAGCACTTTCTCCACAGTCTCCATGCCCATTATTTTAGCCAACCAAACTAATGCGTCTGGCACATTGAGCACCACCATGTTTCTCTTGTTCAACTTTATGCTTAGGTACATGAACGCTAATTTGACGTTATTAACCTGCTTGCAATTGACCTTTCTGCAATCATTCCGGGTCAGGAGGACTCCATCATGCACATATATGTTTCCCTTCTCGAAGCTGAACCTCAATGAGGCGGTTATGCCATTATATGAGAATATCCCTATGTCTCCATTTAACTTTTCCGATAATCGTTTAAGTCTCCCAAACAACTTGTAAACATCATCCCTATCGCAATTTCTCGCAATGAATTGTGTTGTTGCTATGAGAGGTAGATCCATGCAGTCCAGCCCGAATTCATTACAAATAATGACACGTCTCCACAGGATCAACAGCATTAGGTGCAACGTATCCATTTCATTAATTGGACAACCACCGCTGGGTGGGGACTTAAAATCCACATTAACATAATTAGTAGGTCCCCTATATAGATTTCCCTCACCGTAAACCGTAAAAATGGGTTACCCCAAGGGTTCCAACGAGCCCCGGTAGCTCAGCCTGGTTGGAGCGCTCGACCCCGGCGCCATTTGGGGGGCGAACCTTGTAAGTTCCAGTCAAGGGAGCGAGAGGTCCCGGGTGGCGGCCTTGGTCGCCCGGGAATTCAAATCCCGGCCGGGGCTCCACAATCATTCTAGAGCGAATCCAGGGCGGCATGTTTTTATTTGGCTCCCTATAGTTAGAATCATGAGCAGCGACTTACCGTTCTCCGAGGTAGTTAAGGTGTTTGAGGCTATAGAAGCCACCACTCAACGCACGGTTATGGCTAAATTGCTCTCATCCATATTCAGGGAGACGCCGTCTGGCGTCATTGATAAGGTAGTCTATATAATGTTGGGGCAGTTACGGCCTGATTGGGAGGGCGTTGAGCTGGGTGTTGGCGAGAAGCTAGCGATGCGAGCCATATCCATTGCCTCGGGTTTCCCCGTTAAGAAGGTTGAGGAGGTTTACAAGAAGGTGGGGGATCTTGGAGAGGCGGCGAGGCAAGTCATGCAGATGAGGGGTTCCTCGACTATATTAGATTACTTTGGGGCCCGCAGCGGCAAGAGATTAACCGTTGGCGAGGTCTATGAGGCCTTAATGACTGTAGCTAAGGCATCCGGGGAAGGCGCCCAGGACACTAAGGTTAGGCTTCTCTCTTCTCTTTTTGCCGATGCCTCACCAGATGAGGCTAAGTACATTGCCCGCTTCATAGTGGGTAAGCTCAGGCTTGGGGTGGCCGATATGACTGTGCTGGATTCCTTATCCGATGTATTTAATGTACCCAGGGATGCATTGGAGAAGGCTTACCACATTCATCCTGATCTGGGGCATATTGCCCGCCTTCTCTCGGAGAAGGGTCGGGATGCTTTGTTGGAATTGAGAGTGATGCCTGGCATACCTATTCAGCCAATGCTTGCCGAGCGTCTCTCCTCATCTCATGAGATCCTCGATAAGTTGGGGGGCATAGCCATATGCGAGTATAAGTATGACGGCGAGCGCGCACAGATTCATAGAAGTGGCGACGTGGTTAAAATATTCAGTCGGAGGCTTGAGGACATAACTAACGCGTATCCAGACGTGGTTGAATATGTGAAGGAAGCCATTGATTCCAGCGACTTCATAGTCGAGGGCGAAATAGTTACCGTTGATCCTGACACCGGCGAAATAAAGCCGTTCCAGGAACTAATGCATAGGAAGAGGAAGCATGATATTAAGGAGGCGATCGAGGAGTATCCGGTGGAGGTATTTCTATTCGATGCGATATACATAAATGGGGTTGACTTAACCGATCTTCCGCTAATAGATAGGAAGAGGGCATTATGGAGCGTAATGAGGCCCAATCAACATGTGCATCACGCGACTTGGCGGTTGCTAGATAACGAGAGCGAGGTCGATAAGTTCTTCATGGAGGCGATAAGCGATGATTGCGAGGGAATAATGTGTAAGTCTGTGAAGATAGGCTCGATATATGAGTTAGGGGCAAGGGGCTGGCTCTGGATAAAGTATAAGCGTGATTATAAGAGCGAATTAAGCGATACACTGGATTTAACGGTTGTGGGCGCATTCTGGGGACGTGGCCGCCGGGCTGGATTATATGGTGCATTACTGCTGGCGGCCTATGATCCGGATACCGATCAATTCTATACTGTGGCTAAGGTCGGCAGCGGCTTCACTGATGAGGATCTCAAGAAGCTTCTGGATCTCCTGGATCAATATAAGATACCTCATAGGCATCCCCGCGTTGTGTCTAGAATGGAACCCGATGTTTGGTTTGTGCCAGGCCTAGTGATAGAGGTAATTGGGGCCGAAATAACTCAATCGCCGATACATACATGTTGTCTAGATCCAAAGGCGGGCACTGGCCTAGCCATTAGGTTTCCCAGATTCACGGGTAGATATAGGACTGATAAGTCCCCAGAGCAATCCACTACGGTTAAGGAAGTTATGGAGATGTTCAAGAGCCAGAAGAAGATAAGCGAGGCGCCAATAGATGAAAAGCTCTAGTCGTGTTCAAGAATCGGATCACTGTTTCAATAGGTGTGCTGGGAAACGTTAAAAAACCCACATAGTTGAGATTCATTGATAGAAAATGTTTTCGCCACAAATGGCTGGATACGATAGGGCCATAACAATATTCAGTCCGGAAGGGGAACTCTACCAAGTACGGTATGCTGGGGAGGCAGTGAAGAGGGGGTGGGCCACCCTGGGCATAAAGTGCAGCGGTGGAGTCGTTCTTGCGGCTGAGAAGCGAAAAATGAGTCCTCTCATAGATCTCACAAGCATAGATAAGGTGTACATGGTTGATGAGCACATAGGCATTGCTCCATCGGGTCTCCACGCGGATGCCCGTATATTGATTGACTATGCGAGGGAGCAGGCACAGACTTATAGGTTGCTCTTCGATGAGCCGGCGGAAGTCGAGTATGTCACGAAGAAGATAAGTGATTTGAAGCAAGTATATACTCAGCATGGAGGCGTAAGGCCATTTGGCGCTGCGCTAATAGTGGGCGGCGTTGATAGTCATGGCCCCATGTTGTTCCAAACCGATCCCGGCGGCATATACTTTGGGTATTACGCTACGGCTCTTGGGAATAGCTCATCAACTATACTAGATTACCTTGAGAAGAATTATAAGTATGAGATGGATATTGGGGAATGCACTAAGCTCGCCGTTAAGGCGCTTAGCCTCGTTGTTGAGTCGCTTGAGGTTGATAGAATAGAGATGGGCACGATAGATGTTGCAACCAAGAAGTATAGGAAACTTAGTTCCGAGGAGGTCAAGGCCCTCATCGATAAAATAAAGGCAGAGCAGGGAAGCACTCAATAGGTTCCTCCTCATCCTAGATATATAAAGTGATATTTCAATTACTTAAAAATATTCTCGGGCATGATTTGTGGAGCAACATTTATAAACTGTTTATCTATGGTATAAGCAAGTAGGATGGAAAGATGTTTCAATCACTACGCTCGGAATTAAGCAATGCCTTGCTTGATGCAGGGTTCAAAGAGCCGACGGAAATTCAAAGGGCTTCCCTCCCTCACCTTATGAGGGGCAGCGATGCCGTGCTCAGAGCTAGGACGGGAAGTGGGAAAACAGCCGCTTACTTGCTTCCCATCATGAATTCCGTGAAAGGCGAGAAGGGGGAGGTACTAGTGCTGGCTCCAACTCGTGAATTAATTAGGCAAATAGCGGATCAATTCGACCTATTTAATAAGTACCTAAATTACAGTAAGGTGCTAGTGTATGGCGGCGTTGGTTATCAAGGACAAGAAAGAGGATTACGCAGCGCCGTATTCATTTTTGCAACGCCGGGCAGAATGCTTGACATGGTTAGGCGAGGAAGCGCGGATTTAGGAAGCGTCAAGTTCCTCGTCATAGATGAAGTGGATAGAATGCTTGACATGGGCTTCATAGATGATATAAGAACCCTATTATCGCTCTCCAGTAATAGGAGGCAGACGATAATGGCCTCGGCCACCGTTCCTTCGGAAGTTAAGTCGCTGATATCCAGTTTCGCTCCATCTGCTAGATTCATAGGAGTTGGCGATGAATATGATATTCCCAATATAGAGCAAGTGGTTTACGTAGCTTCAAGCGATTGGAGGGAGAAGATGGAGTTAGCCATTAAGGAAATAAATGGAAAAACAATAATATTCACAAACACTAGGAAAAGGGCTGACGTGCTTCACCGCCAATTACGTAGACGAATTAATGGAGTATTTTATACCCATGGTGGAGTCGATCAATACGTGAGGGAGAAGGTGATGCGGGAGTTCAGGGAGAGGGGAAAAGTATTGGTAGCTACGGATTTAGTGTCCCGGGGAATAGATATTCTCGACATAAATACGATTATAAACTTTGATGTTCCCCAGGATCCAGAAACATATATTCACAGAATAGGTAGAACTGCGCGTCTAGATAAAGGCGGAAGAGCGGTTACGCTCGCCACAGATGATGACATAGGCATAATAATGAAGGCAGTCCAATTAACAGGAGCGAGACCTATAATTAAGCGGATTAATGGCATGGAAGAGAGAGGAGTAAGAGCTGCCCGTGGCTTCGAGCGATGAAAACGACAATTAAGGCATATCCCTCTTAATTTCTATGTCCCTTCCTGAAATCATTTAGGCAATTAGTGCAGCAAAAGTAATAGGTACGATTATGATATCTCTCTATTATTGGGCTTCCCTTTATTAATCCGCCGCAATAATCGCAATGAAGGCCGGGATTCCTTATACTAATTGCCCTATTACTCCATAATTGCTTATCCACTATGAAAAGCTGCATAACGCGAGCCTTGCTCTCCATTATTATTCTCCTGATTTCACCTAAATTGCTTGCCCTAATTATGCCTATGGCTTTTCCATCCACTGATTCATAGATTTCCGAGAATAGATCAAGCTTAGCTGGTTTAGACTTCATTATGAGGATCGCCATAACATCATCATTGACGTATTCACGCCCAACCTCTATGGTGAATTTAGTTATTATCCCCCGTGAGACCAGGTTCCTGATAGTCTTAGATACGGTGTTTCTGGATAATCCTAGCTTTCTGGATAATCTTGCAATGGGCTCGCTCGAGTCTTGCAGTAATTCATTCAGTATCCTATACTCCGTCTCAGTTAATTTATCTACCATGACCATGAAATTAATTTTCCCTTTAAAAATCGTTCTGCGCAGTTTTATGCCGTAAAAATGCGCATCTCGCTAATAAGAAGCTTTATTCCAGCATCTAGTAGATCCTAATGCATGCAAATTAAAGATCCAGTTTGTGGAATGGATGTGGATCCATCAACTCAATATAAATCCCTATTTCAAGGACGAATATACTACTTCTGCTCCAGGGAATGCAAGCGGAAATTTGATGCATCGCCGGAGAAGTACCTAAGTGGGCATCGCGAGCCCATGTGATAATAAATGGAGATACCTAACATAGGCATCAAGATGAAGGTGGAAGGCCGGGAGATCACATTTAGAATAATTGGCATGCATTGTGCATCATGTAGCTTAACTGTTCAAAGAGCCATATCATCAGTGAAGGGCGTCTTATGGGTTGATATTAATGCCGCAACGAATGAGGCGCATATAGTGGCTGATTCTGAAGTGAATTATGGCGAATTATTGAAGGCAGTTCAATCCGCAGGATACGATATATACAGGGAGGAAGCCGTGATAGCATTATCTAGGCTTGAGGCCGATCAATCATCGCTAATAACCACATCTCTCTCCAAGGATAAGGGCGTATTTAAGGTAATGATTAATCTGGGCAATAATCAAGTCATTGTTACCTATAATCCATTGGAGACCAATGCTAGTGAGTTAGCCAATGAATTAGCTAGAATGGGTTTCAAAGTCCTGAATGTGTTATCGGGAGATGAAGTTGGAGACATCGATGAGAAGGCTATGAATCGTGACGTTAACGACATTAGGACGAGACTATACGTAGCTATTCCCTTGACTGCCTCCTTATTTATAGCTATGCTGCTCAATTACCTAGGCATAATTAGTACAGAGGTCTTCAACTTGATTGGACTATTCTTGGCAACCCCTATTCAATTCTTTTCGGGTTGGAGATTCATAAAGGGGGCTGTATTGGCTTTGCGAAATAAATCCGCTAATATGGATGTACTGGTTACTCTTGGATCCATGAGCGCCTATACGCTGAGCCTGGCCCTACTGCTTCAATCAATTAATGGCAATACGTTCTTTGACGCCTCATCTGTTATAACCTTCGTATTGATCGGTAAGTATATTGAGGCAAGAATGAGGCGACTAGCCCACTCTTCCTTAACTCAATTAAATCAATCATCAATGCGCGCCAGACTAATTGATGGAAGCGAGGCAAGGGTTGATGACTTGCTTCCTGGAACTAAGGTCATTGTGAGAAGCGGAGAAGCCATACCTGTGGACGGCATAGTCGATCAAGGCAATGGCTTAGTGAATGAATCGCTCATGAGCGGGGAATCAATGCCTATAAATAAGGGCCCAGGAGATGTAGTAATAGGGGGCTCAATCCTGCTGAGCGGTTACTTGGTGGTGAGGGCCACCAGGACTGGCAAATACTCCTTAATGTCTCAAGTGATTCAATCGGTTCGGCGTGCCCAAGCATCGCGGTTACCTATTCAATCCCTTATAGATAAGGTATCGGGTATTTTCTCGTGGGTAATAATATCAATAGCAATAGCCACTCTACTAATATGGAAAATGGTACTTGGGGCTCCTCTTTCCACATCTGTAATATACATGGCCTCGGTCCTCGTCATAGCCTGTCCATGCGCATTAGGATTAGCTACGCCGCTGAGCGTGATGATAGGCATTAATCGTGCTGCATCCTTGGGGATACTCGTAAGAAACGCGGAGGCAATGGAGAAAATGCCCAAGGTTAAAATCATTGCTCTGGATAAGACCGGCACATTAACTATGGGGAAATTCAGCATAACTAGAATACGTGGAGATGAGACATTAAGATGGGCTGCCTCAGCTGAAGCCGGCTCTAATCACCCCATCGCATTGGCAATAGTTGACGAAGCACGGCGGCGCGGCATTAATGTTGAGTTGCCCTCCTCAATAGATGCCGTGGATGGTGGAATAATTGCACATATTGGCAGCAATATAGTTGCAGTAGGCAATAAGAAGATAATTGATGGAATGGGCATCAGCGTTGACCCAAGTATTCAGAGAGATGCTGATGCATGTATGGGGACGGTGATTTATGTCATTCTTAACGGTGAATTGCTAGGTTTCATAGAGTTGAGAGACACAATAAGGCCGGAGGCGCCTCAAGTAATTGATTGGTTAAGGCGGCATGGCATTCGCCCAGTGATCATAACCGGCGACTCCGAGAAATCAGCCGCATGGGTAGCTAAGGAGTTGGGGATTAACGATGTATATAGCAGTGTCTCGCCCAGCGAGAAAGGCGATGTAATTAGTGAACTGCGGCGCAGCGTTGGGGATGGATTAATAGCAATGGTTGGAGATGGCACTAATGATGCTCCAGCAATGGCAGCAGCTGATGTGGGAATAGCCATGGGGGCCGGCACTGATATAGCTAAGGAAGCCGGCGATGTGGTGCTGCTTAGAAACGACTTGACGCAAGTTCCTCGGCTCTACGATATATCATTGAAGACCGTTCATAATATTAGATTCAACATAGTTTATGCATTCGCGTATAATGTAGTTCTCATACCATTGGCCGCCGGCTTACTGGGGATTCTAATAAGGCCTGAATTAGCATCGATGGCGATGGCCATGAGCAGCATCTCAGTCACGCTTAATTCGCTTAGGCTCAGAAGAGCCTAATGATAATGGATGTATTGACATTCAAAGCAGAATTCAGAAAATAAATGCGAAGAGGGATAATTTAAGGTTTATCTTCTCTTGTTCTGAAGCTTATTTTTGTTTATTCATAAAGTTATATGGGGGCTTAGCTTAAAAATGACGAGAAATCGAGTATAATTATGGGCTTAGCCATTGGGGTCGATATAGGGGCCTCATTCATTAGGGTCGGCGTGATAGATGATGCCGGCAGAGTTATAGTGAAGGAGAAGACTCCCGTTCCATTGGAGGGCGGGGAGAACACGATGGCTGACCTGATTATAGGCATAATTAATGAGAGGATACCGAGGAAGTACGTGGAGGAGGCGTCGGCAATAGGGGTAGGCTCAATTGGACCCCTTGACTTGAGGAGCGGCAACGTGCTTATAGCACCTAATCTCAAGTGGAGCACAAAGAGATTTAGGGTTGTGGATCCCATAGCGAAGGCCATTAATAAGAAGGTGATTCTATGCAATGATGCCGCGGCTGCCGCTTGGGGCGAATACGTGTTCGGGGATGGTAAGGGCATAGATAACCTAGTATATATCACTTTATCCACAGGCATAGGCGCTGGGGTGATAGTTGATGGGAATTTATTGATTGGCAAGGATGGGAATGCCCACGAGGTAGGCCACTTCGTGGTTGATGCTGATTTAGGAGTGCGATGCGGCTGCGGCGGCATTGGGCACTGGGAGGCAATAGCAAGTGGGGGTAACATGCCTCGAAGCATTGCGTTATTCATGGAAAAGAGGTATAATGGTCCACGAACTAGACTTTATGAGGCGGTTCATGGGGGGAGTATTGCTTCCCAGGATATATTTAGATACGCCGAGGAGGGAGATGCATTGGCTATTGAATTCATTGATTATATTGCCGACATACATGCTAGAGGCATGGCAGGCATAATTAATGCTTATGACCCAGAACTAATAGTGCTTGGTGGAAGCGTCATAATTAATAATAGCAATGTTTTGCTGCCTAAAATAATCGATAAGATGGGTAGATATACGGCTAATAGGGTCCCAGAGATAAAGTTAACCAGATTTGGCGATGATATAGGAATAATAGGCGCAGCAGCACTTGTTCACAGCGTGCCGGCGACGCTTCGTCGTTTCCTCTAATTAATATTCGCGGTAGCGTTTTAAGCTTTAGTGCTTTGCGTGATCATGCATCTTCCCAGGCTCGTCATAGGAGGCATTAGTAGCGGCGTTGGGAAAACCATGGTGAGCACGGGAATAATGGCTGCATTATCTAAGAAGCTTCGCGTTCAGCCATTCAAGGTCGGCCCGGACTTCATTGATACGTCGTTCCATATGTTGGCCACCGGCAATCCATCCATTAATTTAGACACGTGGCTAATGGGGGAGGAGGGGGTTTTATCATCGTTCACCAAACACGCCGTTAATGCTGATGTATCAATAATAGAGGGGGTAATGGGTATTTTCGACGGTGAATCAAGGGGCACGAGCACCATCAGCATAGCTAGATTGCTCTCGGCTCCCCTTATCCTAGTCATTGATTGCCACGCTATGGGAGAGACGGGCGGCATGTTGGTCAAAGGCTTTAACGATGTGATTAGCGCAGTTATATTCAATAGAGCCACCGGTTCGCATTGTGATTTATGTAGGTGGGGGGCCAGCCGCGTTGGCGTTAAGGTTCTTGGCTGTATCCCGCATGATCCCGGCGTGCATGTGCCGGAGAGGCATTTGGGCCTTAGAATGGCCCATGAAGTTGATTCCGGATTCATTGGTTCAATCACGAGGCTAATCGAGGATAACATTGACTTGGATGAATTATTGAGGATAGCCAATGAGGCGCCAGATATGGATGTAGATAAATATCTAGTTGAGGAGCAGTCACTTAATCGCAGCGGAGTAGCATACATGGCATTTGATTCTGCTTTTAATTTTTATTATAGGGATAATATTGATGCATTATCCCGGAGCTTCTCTGTTAAGTTCTTTAGTCCTGTTGCGGGAGACGTGTATGGGGATGACGCGAACTTAGTTATTTTTGGTGGTGGTTATCCTGAGTTATTTCTCAATGAATTAGCGTCCAATCAGGCATTGATGAGCAAATTGAGACGCGACTCTGCGAATGGCTTGCCCATATACGCCGAGTGCGGTGGCTTAATGTATTTATCACGCTACATAAGGCGAGACGAGAGGCAGTTCCCCATGGTTAATTTATTTGATGTGGGCATAGAGATGACTAATAAGTTAACCCTTAGCTATTCATTGCTTGAATCGCTGAGAGATTCGCCTATATCTATGCGCGGCGATTCATTGAGGGGACATGAGTTTCATTATTCAAGTGCAGAGGTGCTGGGGGAGGTTGAGTTCGCTCATAGGGTATTGAGGGGCAGGGGCATTAATGGATTTGATGGGTTAATTACGCATAACTCGCTTGCTCAGTATACTCACATAAATTTCGTTCGAGGCAATGCAATTGAACGATTAATCAACATTAGTAATTCATATAGTAGAAGATAATTCTATTGATATTTGATTGATTACTATGGAATTCTTTATCTATTATTAATTAATTAGTTATTTTGATATTAATAGGATTCCTGGTCTTGTTTTTATTCGTTAATTGACGAAGGAAAAGGTTTAAAAAAGCGTTGGTAACCACATGTTCATGGAGCTAAATAGCTCTATAACTAGATACAATAGCTTGTTCCTAAATAGTGTTCTAAGTAATCTAAAGAGAGCTATTGATTTAGGTGGATTCGGAGAAGAATTCTTCACTTACTTATCACGCCCAATGCGCACAATAAGCATAAATATACCGGTCAAGATAAATGGCTCCATTAAAATATATGAGGGTTATAGGGTTCAGCATAATAATGCGCTTGGGCCGTATAAGGGTGGGATAAGGTTTCATCCCGAGGTTACGCT
>JBMFVP010000034.1:0-17407 GCA_049965935.1 Thermocladium sp. | reverse complement strand
GGTGTTATTGTTCCGCTGGTGATTTTTTGGGAATGGGGAGCGGGGGCCGACTCACCCCCGCAACCCCAGCGGAGACGAGTAGCACCCACAAAGGGGTGTAACCCTCTAGACCTCGGGGAACCCTCGCCCTTTAGGACGAGGAGGAGGTCAGACTCCGTCCCACCTCTAATGGGCTTCCTATCTATGGGAATGGTTCGCTTGCATAAACGGCTATCATTGGTTCCCTCATATCGAGCCGCATGTAGCCTCGCCCCATCATTTCGGTATTAAATCCTGCATGAATATTTCCTTTCGCATCTATTCCTAGTAAACCAATGGTGCCCTGACCAAAGTCCCTACTCGCGCTGTTAACCACCTCATTAATTGACGTGATTATGTCTTTCCCCTCCTTAATTAATATAGCGGCCCTCATTGAGGCCATATGTCTTATTATGACCTCTCCAAGTCCTGTGGCGGAGAATGCACACAATTTATCAGCCCAATAACCAGCCCCAGGAATAGGAGAATCACCGACGCGGCCTCTCCATTTTAACCAAACTCCTCCAGTGGATGTCGCAGCAGCTAGATTACCCTCTGAATCCAGAGATACAGCGCCTACTGTATCCATTAAGCCAGCCTCCTTAGCTAGATTAAAGACCATTCTGTAAGGGGAACCGCCTACCATAGCATCCTTTAACATTGCTTTATACCTGTTTACTTTCTTTTCATTAATGAATACGAAGTCGGGAACCCATAGACCAGTTAATTTAGCTAGTTCCTCTGCTCCAGTTCCCACTATTAATACGTGATCCGTATTATCCATTACATACTTGGCCAAGCGTATTGGATTAGCAACGTGTCTAACTGAGGCGACTGCCCCTATCTTCATTGTGGAGCCCGCCATTAATCCGGCATCCACCTCAACTTCGCCAGCTATATTGAATACACTGCCTACCCCGGCATCATTTACTGGATTCGCTTCAAGCGTGGAGACTGCCTCCACCACAGCGTCAATTGAATTACCTGTTCGCAACGCCTTTAGACCATTTAAGACGGCATCACGTATGCCGGTCCTGTACTGACTTAACTCATCTTCATCAAAGCGGGCTCTGCCTGCACCCGCATGAACTGCTATTATTGGCATCATTTAGAAGCAGAGGCAAGCTACCCCTAAATAACTATTAAGCCACTTGTCTCTTTGATTAATTATTTAAAATAAAGCACATTTTATATACTTAAAATAACCTAATCCACCTTCTTTGATTCATTTTCATCACACAAATTATTAGGCAGATTGACAATTGAGGTACTTGAATCACAGATCGAGTTGTTGCATTACTGCCTTTTATGGTTCCCCATGCTTTTGATGATGAGTAAAAGGATGATAAAACATCGCTCACTAGGGACGGAAGATCTTTGTTTCCCCAAAGTTGAAAACAATTATAAAGGCATCATGATTAAGCGAAGCGATGGATTGCTCCATAAGCGGAGCTCTGATATTTGGATCGCTGGATAATGATAGAGCAAGGGCTATAGAGGAGAAAATCATTAAAATAATGATAAAAGCAGAGGAGAGAGGCAGGGATAGCTGGGGCATTGTTTACTTAACCAGGGATGGATTATTCAAGGAATTAAAAGGCATTGGACGTGCATCAAATAATTTACCTGGAAAGCGAGGCTTCCTATCGAAGGAAGCTGTTGCAGTGATAGCTAATAATAGGGCTGAACCAACCACTGAGCACGTTGTTGAGAAGGGTTTGAACGATATTCAGCCCATAATTGGAAACAGCATAGCTGTCACACATAATGGCACTATAGCCAATGATTTAGACCTAGAGAGGCGGCTCAATATTAGGAAAACCAGTAAAATAGATTCATCAATACTCCCACCTCTGCTTGAGCATGAGTGGGATGGGTCAATAACCGATCTGCAGCGGATTCTCAGGGATGAGGTAGTGGGATCATACGCATTATCGATAATAGATAAGAGGAGACCAGGAAAAATGTGGTTGGCAACTAATTTCAAGCCTCTATACATCATGTGGGACAAGGAACTTAATGTCCTCTTTTTCTCAAGCATGGATTACTACCTGGAGGAACCAGGAAAAGCTCCATGGGAAAGCAATGTAGTTAAGCGGATTAATCCATACTCATTAATTGAAGTGGATATTAATGGGTCTTGGCAGGAAGTTAGCCTATGGAAGCAAACAAGTGATGGAAAGAAAAAGAGAGCATTAGTCATAGCAAGTGGTGGTCTTGATTCCACCACGGCGGCCGCTAAGTTGAAGCAAGACGGTTATGAAGTGTCTCTTCTTCACTTTAATTATAAGCATAAAGCTGAGAACAGGGAACTGGAGGCAATTAGAGCTATTGCGAGGGATATGAATGTTCAATTAATAGAAATCGATATGGACTTCTTTAAAGTTGTCGGGCGCTCCCCACTTCTCGGCGAAGGCAATATAAATAAATCGCGGGGAGGCGAGGCGAGCGCTGAGTTCGCTCATGAGTGGGTACCGGCCCGTAACTTCGTGTTTATAGCGCTAGCCACCGCAATGGCTGAGGCTTGGGGATACGATGTGGTGGCCACTGGGGTTAACTTGGAGGAGAGTGGGGCTTATCCTGATAATGAGATGGAATTCATTAGGTTACTTAACAATGTATTACCCTACGCAACCGGGCCCCAAAAGAAGGTTGAACTAGTCATGCCTGTTGGGAACCTGGTGAAGCATGAGATAGTTAAGCTGGGCCTAGAGATCAATGCTCCACTTGAATATACGTGGAGCTGTTATGAGGATGGAGAGAAGCACTGCGGCGTATGTGGTCCATGCTACATGAGGAGGATAGCATTCAAAATAAATGGGGTCAAGGACCCGGTTGAGTATAGCAACTCAAGCGATGAGGAAGAGAAATTCTGGAGAGGCACGCGTCCATATCAGCGGCGAATGAATGATTCATATACCTCACTTAATGATTGAGCCACTCTCTCTGGATTATGTCTAGTGGCTAAAGTCTCTAGTTGATTATTGATCTGTCTCTTCAGCATTGATGTATCCATTAATAAGTCCTCCACAGCATCAAGCATACATGAATTATTCCTACATATAATGCCTGCGTCCCCCACCACTTCAGGTAAGCCTCCAGCGGAGCTGGAAACCACAGCTGTGCCACGCATCATAGCCTCAAGTGCGGTGATTCCATATGCATCCCACCTGGATGGCAATATTAAGACCTGGGATTCTCCTATTTTTCTCATCACGGTGCTGGGTGGAGAGGGCGGATAATATTCATCAACATATCGCAATCCATTCTTGTACTCATTAGGTATGGAGCCTATGTACGTGGTTTTCACTTTACTGCCCCATCTTTCCTTGAGTTCCTTAAATATTCCAAGCGCTGTATCGCCGCCCTTCAAGTAGAAATCAATCCCAACAAATATTACGCTATTCTCGATTTTTCTACCTATATTTATCCACTGTGGCCAAACTGGTAAATTAATTACATGTATCCTATCTTCTTGGAAGCCATCCCTAATAAAGCCCAGCCTAGCCCAATTAGTCCAAGTAATTACCGTGGCTTTCCTATACATAAAGTCACTTATAAATTGAGGAACCCTGCCATGATTCCCATAGATACGGAAGAACTGGCTCAGGCTTTGATCATTTTCAAGTATCCAATTATCGCCCATTCTGCGGTACCACCAAAAGAATGCATGAATCACGTCACCACTTAATGGGGAAATATTATCGAAAAAGATGCGGATCAGGGTTTTAATGGAAGAGAATAGGCTTAATCCATACTCGTTAAACTTGGTGGACATTATGGGCTCTCCTATTACTCTATAATTAATTCCGGGAGGAAGCGTTGATAATCTCATGCGTATGCCTGATCTAATGGATCTACCTACCCTACCATACTGTACTAGGAAGCTTACATCCACTAATCAACGCCTAAACCATGAGTTTTAAAAACCTGCTCAGAGTTAATTAGTAAGATTTATATTAATGCTTTAAATGCAAGCGATGATTTATTTCATTAAGCATGATTATAAATCCATTCATTGTGATTAAGACGATTGGGAAAATCAATGCATTGATGTACCTGGAAGCCTCTGGAAGAATAGCAGAACCAGTGCCTACCCCAGCGAATGCCGCATTAATTGCTGTAGTTGGGTCACTACCGCCTCGTTTCCCAGCAACCATTGCTATCACTGGATAAATCATGGAGTATGGCAATATGAATAACAGAAATAATTCAGCATTAAGTAGAAAAGCCATGAAGCCAAATCCAGCCATAATTATCAATTCATATATCCAGCTCTTAATCTTATATGATAAAAGCCTCATTAGCCCCATTGATACAGCCGCTATTGCTAGTTCATACCTGGAGTAAGGCATTCCGCTTATCCTGGCTAGGAAAATGGTATATAGGCCTCCCAGTATAAATGTGGATGATGCAAATATCACTATCTCTATGTTCAATGCCGACGAAACAGCTTGTTTCATGTTCACTTTTCTTGTAATTGACGGCAAGAGCAGCATGAGGGGCAGCGCCATGAATGGAATGAATGGAGGAATCAATAGAAATAAGCCGCTGGCGGCTATGCTGAATGACGTGAATGAATACACGAGAGAAAGCGCCTTATCCCCATAAACCTCGTAAATAAGGGGGGTAGCGAGAGGGTCAAGGATACCGAGTCCAAGCATTATGAGGGGCATTGTGTATGGATACCATACGAAGAATATGGGTATCATGGCCATGAAGATCTTTTGTGGAGTTCTAAACCCACTCAAGTAACCAATCAAGCCACCGATGGCCAGAGCTCCATAATTTATTGATACCCATGTGCTAGCATCCATCGGCGTAGATAATGGAAGAAGAAGACCAGCCAAGTTAAGCAGCATCCTGTATATGACCACTATGGCCACGTCACGCCTAAGTCCCACACTACCTCCACCGTATTCTAGGCATTATAATTGATCGTTTAGCCTCTATTCTATATTTATATGGAATCACATCACGTAGAATTACCTTAACCTCATCCTTGAGATCCTTATTCAGCCCAAACATGCCAAGCCCAGGCAATACACGGCGAATTGGATTATAGTAATGCTCCTCTTTTTCCACCCGGGGATTAGGTATGTGCTCTATATCAATATGAATCCCGAAGTCAGCTGCGGCATCCTTAACTATTTGGGCTATTTCATTCACGGAATGCGTCTCCCTATATTGATGAACTACCCTATACTCCCCGTCTTCCGGTGGATGAGTTAGCAATAAGTAGATGGAATCTATACTATCCTCAAGCGATATGAAGCCTCGCACTTGATTTCCCTTACCGTACACGGTTAGTGGGTGACCTATCACGGCTTGCGCACAATATCTATTTATAACCGTTCCCCAAATGTCGTCAAAATCAAACCTAGTGAATAGCCTTTCATCATTTATCTCCGGTATTCTAGTTCCATAAACCGGGCCTTGATGAATATCTGTGATGGTTAATCCCCACAATTTATTTGCATAGATTAGATTATAGCTATCATATACCTTAGACCAATGATACCAACTGCCGGCCCATCTTGGTACAATTATATCATCTTCCTTATTCCCTATAATAGCCTTCACTGTTGATGACTCAGGTATATCGAAGTTAGGGGTACCATATTCACCAAGCGTTCCCATCTTCAATATGTGGGTCTTAGGCGATATCTCCTTAACGGCATAAATCAAGTTTAGCGTGCTAACTAAATTATTCATCATTGTATACTTAGCGTGATCCAGATCAATCATCGAGTATGGAGCCGATTTCTGTTCGGCGAAGTGAACCACGGCATCCGGCTTTTCTTCAATAACCTTTTTAACAACCATATGATCAGTTGCATCCCCCTCTATAAACCTTATATTGACGCCCATTAATTCCCTTACGGCTTTAATCCTTTCCTGCATGGATGCTATGGGAATCGCAGACCATGCCCCCACCTCCTCTAATTCATGCCTAGTACTGAAATTATCGACACCAATAACTTCATGGCCCTTGCTGGCCAATCTCAATGCGAGGGGCCATCCAAGATACCCATCTATACCTAATATAACCACCTTCACTGGCAATCATGAAGGTAAGAGCATTATTAAGCATTGCTCACCTAGGGGGAGGGCTTCATCTATTATTTTGTTTGAACGAAATACTTTAATTGGTTAGACCTCATCTATGGAGTGTAAATGATATATTTAACCACGGATAAGCCCATATATAGAGCCGGCGATAAGGTCACGATAATAATTCATGCATTGAATGAGGATGATCATGTGACAACATTATCTATTAGAGTCACGGCTACCCTTGAAAATGAGAAAATATTAGATCATGAAGAGAAAGTGTCCCTAATAGGAGGAGAACGCAAGATAATGGAGGTTCAAGCGGATTTGAAGCGGGGAGGAGTATTGATGGTTAATGCTGATATTAATTATGATGGAAAATCGGTGTCAGATAACGTTAGGGCGTATGTAATAGACGTGGCTAAGCACATTCAAATTGGATTAGTGTATCATATGCATCAGCCACCATGGTATTTGCCTAATGGTGATTACTATATGGATTGGGCATTTAGATATATTACTGATAATTCATTGGCTCCCACCTTTAACGGTGGTCCCTATGCATTCCATGCATATCTAAATGAGAAGCACAAGGAAGTTAAGACCACGGTTAATTTATCGCCAAGCCTATTAAAGCAATGGAGCGATGCCGTGGAGCGAGGATACAAGCTAATGGATGGGCATCAATATAGGAAGGACTCCGATCAAGTCAAGAAGGTAATGGATACCCTTGAATTATTTAAGTCTCAAATACATAGAGGCCAAGTCGAAGCATTAACCAGTTTATATGCGCATACAATAGCTGGATACTTGGTCGCAACTCATGGAATGCGGGATATAGTTGATGAGGAGGTTAGAACTGGGGCCGATGTGACTAGAGGCGTACTTGGAATTGAGCCGCAAGGCATATGGACCCCCGAAATGGCCTGGGACATGTCTCTCCTCGACATATACACTAATGCTGGTCTTAAGTATACAGTGTTATGCGGAAAGAACCATTTCCCGGGATCAGATGGAGACAAGGGATCTATATATGAGCCATATAAATTAGGCGACTTCACTGTATTCTTCAGGGATCAACGAATAAGCGACATATTGGCCTTTGAGAATAATTTGTTTGATGAGAGACATGCCGATAGAATGGCTAGGCGCATAATAATGGATGCATTCAGGGTGGATGGACTTAACCCCCTAGTTGTAATTGCATTGGATGGAGAGAATTTCATAGCTATGTCAAAAACCCCCCGCCTAGTTGCAGTGGAGCTGGATATTCTTTATACCTACCTAGAGAGGCTTCAACGAGATGGTATAATAACCACCATTAAACTCAACGAAGCCATAGGTAGCGGAAGAACGTTGACATACATTCCGACCACATCTTGGTTAGGCGGCTTCTCAAAATGGAGAGGTGAACGCATTGAGCATGATAAATACTGGATCAAGGCCGTAGATACATATAGATATATATTAGGGGCTGAAGCAATGTTGGGCACTAAACTAGTCACTGCCAGAAATGCAATTTGGCATGCATTGGACAGCGATTACTGGTGGAGTGATTACTGGAGCAGCTTCATGATAGATGAATGGCTAAGCAAGGCCAGGAATGAGGCTGGCAATTCTATGGGGAATATCCATATAAATCTAATAAATGACATAATCGAGACAATCATAAACAGGGAAACGCGGATCGGCATACATGTAACTAATGAAACCGGCAGCAATATAAGGCTAGATATAGTGTGCTGCCGAGATGCATCCAGTCACGTGCTTACGCCGGGCGAGGCCACAATAGAGGCAACTATTACGCCAACGGTGGCTGGGCAGTATAAGATACCCATAATCGTTTCATCAAGAAACTACGGCTACTGGATTCTATATCAAACGCTCATAGTTAAGGCATTCCCATAAATTATAATTTCCAGACCTGGCTAGGCTTTGGCGTTTCTTATTAATAATACCGCTACCCCGAATCTCCACTTATTAATTATCTTTCCCGAGTAATTGAAGGGGCCATAATCCATGAAGGCCCAATTAATCAGCGTCCTCTTAATGAATTCAGCAGCTATCCAATAACCACCTGGCTTGAGAACTGCCATCACTTCATTAATTGCCTTTTCTCTATTCCTCACTTGATGCATTACCAATGTGGTAATCGCTATGTCAAACGATGAAACCCGTAAAGGAAGCATCTCAATGCTCCCAACCGACACATCGATTCCTCTTCTTGTCGATATCTTAGCCATGGGAACCAATACATCCACGCAAGTAACCCTATTCCCCCTTAATTGAAGCTTGGCATCAAGCAAACCAGGGCCACAACCAATGTCTAACACTGATGAGCGGTTAGGTATATTTTCAGCAATTAAATCATGTAGCCCACGTATTATGATGCTTATCACTTTAGAGTAGATCCAAGCAATCTTACCAAGCAATGAGAGGCTATTCATGCCGGTTTACCGGAGAATCTTCTTATCTCATCAATTAATTCACGGCTTATATCTATCCCCTTCCTATTAGTTGCCTCCACCATATCCATTATTACCCCCCGAATTCCCCTTTCTTCGCCCTTCCATATCCCATTTATGGTCACGCCGCCGGGCGTCGCGACGCTATGTATTAATGAGGCTGGATCTTCATCGCGCAGCAATTCCAGGGTCGTTTCAACGGTATCCATGACAAGTCTCCAGGAAATATCGCTTGGTAATCCTATAAGTATTCCAGCCTCCTGCATTGCGTCAAGCATCATAGCTATAAAGGCAGGACCGCTTCCGCTTAATGCGGTTACTGCATTCATGTATTGCTCATCCATTATATAGCATCGCCCAAGCGACTTAAATACATTGCATACATCATTTACATCGCTATCGCTAGCCCTTATACCCCTTGAGACCACAGTAACTCCTCTTGACTTAGTTATGCCTATGCTCGGCATAGCCCTGATCACCCTGCATGGGACTAATTCCTCAATTACGTGAGTGGGCACGCCAGCAACTACTGATATTAGTAATTGATCAGGCCTTAATTTGTTACTAATACTTGAGAGAACATCAAGTACTTGCCTAGGCTTCACCGATATGACGATTACGTCGGCTGAGGCAGCAACCGAATTATCGGTGGTCACGGTTATCGGCAACTGATTTTTAGCTTTATCCAGACTCTCAATTCTCCTTACCGTGCCCACTATATCATCATTGGAATAACCATTAGCAAGAAATCCACGCACAATAGCTGTGCCTATTCTGCCGACTCCAATCACCGCTGCTTTATGTCCCATTTAAGATGATCAATAATTTGCTTTTAAAAGATAATCATCGATTAAGCGAATCAAAAATCATAGTAAATGGCACAGTATCTCAGTTTCTTAAGTTCTATTATATAAATTAATTGTTATTAAACGTTTAACAAGAAACTAATACCATTAGATTGGATACGTATTCACATGAAGATGATAATGACACCGGGCCCAACACATGAACCACCATATGTGCGTGAGGCATTGGGTATTGAAACCAGTAATCCCGACTTAGATCCAGAATTCATGAAGAAGTACATGGAGGTGCGCAGCATAATTAGCGAAATGCTAGGCGCAAGAAGCGATAATGTAATTATATGGGTAGGCGAGGCAATGAGTGGATTAGAGGCGGCGGTGGCTAACTTAATTAGGTCTGGAGAAGAAGTAATTAGTCTAAGCAATGGAGTGTTTGGCGATTACTTTTCAGAACTCGTGAGGAGATATGGGGGAAGACCCCGCTTAATTAGGTGGGATGTTAGGCACGCCGTGGATCCTGATTCATTGGAAAAAGTGCTTAGGGATTCGGATGCGTCTATTGTGACAATGGTTCATTGCGAAACGCCAAGCGGTATGCTTAATCCATTGCATGAAGTGGCCGATGCAGTTAAGAAAAATGGAAAATTATTGATAGTCGATGCGGTTTCATCAATTGGTGCAGTTAATATAGATACGAGGTGGGGAATAGATGTGTTAATTGGAGGCAGCCAGAAGGCATTGAATGCCCCCGCTGGTCTCACGATAATGACTATAAGCGATGAGGCTTGGAGAATTATAGAAGATAGAAAGTATGAGGGTTACTATCTTAATCTATTAAACTGGAAAAACTTAGAGACCGGATTTCCATACACCCACAGCGAGCCTCTTCTCAATGCATTAGCGGCATCATTAAGGCATATAATGCGTGAAGGCTTTAATGAAGTATATAGACGGCACATGGATATCAGGGATCGAGTTATACGTGCTATGACTACTTATGGATTTACCCCTGTGCCTGCATCAATGGAGTGGGCGAGTCCCTCCGTATCAGCATTTTATTTACCAAGCGGAATAAGCGATGCGGCTCTTCGTGATGTGATGTGGCGCAAGTACGGGATAATGATTGGTGGATCACTTGGCGAATTAAGCGGTAAGGCAATTAGGATCGGCCATATGGGGTATACTGCGAACACCGAATTCATGCTACCCACTATAACTGCTCTGGGTGCAGCATTAAAGGATTTAGGAGCATCGATAGATATGAATGATGCAATAGATGCATTCATGAGGGGCTCCTAATGATAACTAGAAAAAGCACTGGTCTAGTTAGGGAAGTTGGTCCGCTTCCCCTATTCTTCATGAATATGGGGTATAACGGTTTTCTCGCTATACCATTCGTTCTAATACCAGGTATAGAGGCGTGGCCCAGCGGTAATCTCATTCTTGCAGCTGCCCTATCATGGCTGCTCTTTATTCCGCACGTCGTTATTTGGTACTGGATTGCCAAGAATTATCCAGTTAATGGCGGAGATTACGTCTATGCCAGTAGGTTAGAACCAAGGATAGGCTTTCCTGCCTTTTTCTCATTCGTGATCGGCGAGATGCTTTATGATGCTGTCCTCACATATTTCGGGGTAGAACAATTGGGAAATGGATTATCAATACTGGGCTATCAACTAGGTTCAATAATTGAGGGAGATGCATTCATTATAGGCCTAATAATTTTGGTTCTTATCATTATCGCCAACATTATCTCCTCCAAGATTGGCCATGTGGTATTTATGATAATCAGCATACTTGCCTTTAT
Organism: Thermocladium sp.; assembly: GCA_049965935.1. Taxonomy (GTDB): domain Archaea; phylum Thermoproteota; class Thermoprotei; order Thermoproteales; family Thermocladiaceae; genus Thermocladium. Next base: position 6,260 of record JBMFVP010000034.1, on the reverse strand, counting down.
TTCATTCCTGCTAACCGCAGCTCTGATGCTTGGCTCACATATTGGTTCATTAAATATGAGCGTGCACGGTTATTACTCAACACTTGGCTTAATGGCATTTTCGACAGCTGTATGGGCATACGTTAATTATCCAGCATCAATAGGCGGTGAGGTCAAGCGTGGCGGATTATCTGCTACAATGGGCGTTCTTGCTGCATTCATTGTAGGAGGAATCGCGTTTATGGCGTTCATTATTGGGGCAAGCAAGGGATTACCGCTCTTCAGTGATCCAGTCTCATTTGCTTTATCAATTACAAATAATCATGTTATCCAGCTCATTATAGTTATCGGCTCGTCACTATGGTATATAGCACCCATGACCGGCGTCGTAATACAGATCAGTCGATATTTACTTGCATTTTCATTTGATGGCTTATTACCAGGCTGGGTATCATATGTTAGTCCAAGGACGAGATCCCCGGTGCTGGCTCATTTAGTGGACTTAGCGATAACGGCCTCATTGATGTACCTAATAGTTGAGTCGCCATTTGGGTATGTATTTAGCAGCGCCATTGATATAGATGGATTAATTTTATTGTTATTTACATGGATGGCAGTAAGTCTATTAATCATGTATAGCGCGGCAATGGGCAAGCATAGATTAGGGATCAATAGAGTTGCGCTGCTTGGCTTATCCTTGCTTGATGTAATTATCATGTCCATTTATGCCTTCTTCTGGATTAAGTATCCGGCCACATATTTGGTGCCTCAATCACCTATTATTATACTGATTGAAGCTTGTTTACCGTTTATTATGGGGCTAGTAATATATGAAGCGGTCAGGAGATATAGGTTAAGGCAAGGCATAGACATATCCCTGGCCTTTATGGAGTTGCCGAGCGATTAAGTGCTTCATCAGTACATTAATAGCAAATTATTTAAATTTAAATTATTTAAGTAGTTACATGAAGATACGCATATCAACCAAGGTATTCGATAAGGAGAATTCGATAATAACATGGGTAAATAATAGGCCTGTGCTAGTGACCAAGGTTGAGGGTAGGCTATATGCAATGGATGCAGTATGTGCACACATGGGTTGTGCATTACTTACCAAGGTAAATGGATATATAGTCACTTGCCCGGCTCATGAGGCTCAATACGATATAAGGACAGGCCAATTAATAGCTAAAGCCAAGATTAGACCAGATGAAGAATGCGAAACTGAAAAAGTTAAGCTACCGCTCAAGACCTATGAGGCAAGCGAGACAAGCGATGGATTCATAGAGATAAACGCTAGGTAATGCTAGGCCATTAATTTATGTCCATAATTTATTGATCCACTGGCCTATACCAATTATCTCTTTCATAGCCAATGTATCCAGCCCCGCTTATCGTTCTTTTAATCGATTCACGCGCGAGGTGAGGTAATGGAACGCCGGCCGCAGGCATGACTCGCTCCTCGTAAAGGGTGCCGCCCCAATCGTTTGCACCATAATCCAGCGATACTTGGCCTAGCCTTGTTCCCGCCGTTAACCATCCGGCCTGTATCCACTTCAACTCGTCCCTAAAAACCAATCTGGCAATCGCTACTGTGCGGAGCAATTCGGTGCCACCCAAGGGATATGGAACATCCTTTGATAATTCAGTATTCTCGGGCTCAAAATTCCAAGCAGTGAATGCTAATATAAGGCCTCGACGTCTCTGCAGCTCCAGCAATTTAAGCAGGTGCTCCGCTCTTTCTTCAATGGTCTCAACATGGCCGTAAACCATTGTTGCGCTTATTGGTATTCCCAGCTCCATTACTTGATCCATTATGCTCAACCACTCCTCTGCAGTGCTTTTTATTGGGGAAATCATTTTCCTAACTCTATCGCTCAGTATCTCGGCGCCTCCGCCCGGCACGCTATCTAGCCCAGCTTCCTTTAACCTGGTCACTAATTCCTTTATCGATAAACCATGTGACTTAGCCAGCCACTCTATCTCAACAACGCTTAATCCATGAATGGCAACCTCTCCATGAGTGGATGCCTTTATTCCCCTGAAAGCCTCCTCGTAATACTCGATCGGTATGCCAGGATCAACCCCGCCCTGGAACAAGACTTGCCTTATTCTATAATTACGCCAATACTCCTCTATGCGCTTAATTGACTCCTTTACATCTATCCTATATGAGTCGCTGGCCCCAGGCCTTCGATAGAATGCACAGAATTTGCACCCAATTACGCAAACATTAGTGTAATTAAAAATAACATTCACGATAAAGCCGACCCTTTTACCGCTTATTGAATCCGTTATGGCGCGAGCCGCCGCACCAATTAACCAGAGAGGAGCGCGATATAGTTCAACTATATCCTTAATGGATGCCTTGCCCTCCAATGAATGCATCAATGCATCGCCAAAGCCTAATTCATATGCGACCTTAATAGTACGGTCAAGACCGGGCACATTTAATGAATCCATCGCTGTAACCCTTATCTTAGCAATTTAAGGGTTTCCACTTAACCAGTTTCTGAGAATTAAAACAATATTCATATATTAATCCCAGATCAGGAGAAAAATAATGGAGCTTACGCAATTAGTTAATGATGCTCTTAATAGAAAGTGCGACAAAGTTAGTTACAAGAGGGATTGGCCGCCTAATCAAAAACAAGTACCTAGGTTCATAATATATGATGCATTCGATCCAGGTCCTCAACCAGATCCAAGCAGTATCTTCCTAAGGGTAGAGGGGGATGTTGAGAATGAATTGAATATAGCGTTCACGGATCTGCTAACTAGGCTACCTTGTGTGGATCTAATAGCTGATTTTCATTGCGTCACTGGATGGAGCATAAGCAACGTTAAGTGGAGGGGAATACAAACCAAGTACTTACTTAATCTAGCTAAGCCTCAAGGCAACTTCGTTATGGCGGTTGGATTTGATGGTTATACAACTAATATGCCGCTAAGCGCATTAATGGGGGAGGAAAGCATAGTTGCTTACGCAATGAATGATTCATTGCTTCCACGAAAACATGGATTCCCCCTTCGATTAATTGTACCAAGCCGATACGCTTGGAAATCCGCGAAGTACTTATCGAGGCTAATAGTAATGAGGGATAACGAGGCGGGTTACTGGGAGGAATTGGGGTATCATGACAATGGCGATCCATGGATGGAGGAAAGATTCAGATCAAGCGATGCACTGAGAATGAGAAGGAGAGTTAGCTTCTAGGCCAGCAATATCAAAATCAGCAATACTGGCAATGCAAGGGCTACATCAATTCGATTAGGGCTAGGGACCTTTAATACGCGTATTCCCCTTAATGCTATTGCATCGGCAAGGTCTCTTGCTCTAAATAATGAATTAGCAATTACAGGTACCAAGAACTTAATTGAACTTGACCCGGAGCCCCTTAATCTTGTGGATATCCTTATATTCTCTATCTCTGATGATATTACTGGAACCATTCGTATGGCCAAGTGGAGAACTATGGCAAAGTCAATGAATCCAAGCCTATAAAGCAGTGCCTCGACATCCCTTGGATTGGTCGTATTTATAATTGTTACTACGAGGGAGAGCGATGCAATTAATTTAATGGAGTTGAGCGCAATGTAAAAAAGAGAATCCAAAATGGAGGAGGAGCCATTTAACAACACTGAGATGCCGTAAAGGGCTATGGTAGCTAACAGTATTGGTGCCAAGTATTGTAATAGAATCATTAATCTCCGAACTTGCCCAGATGCAGCAGTTAATGCAGCTACAATAATCATGGATACAATGAATGTTTTATAATTAATTAGAAGCCCTACTATTATTGCAATTAAAACAATTAATTTCCCCCATATGCTTGCCCTATGGAGGACAGTGTTTCCTGGAACATATGATAGACTAGTTATAGCTGACATGTCTAAATCGCCTAAGCACAACATCTATACTGCATGATTCGATTTCACCCATTATCTCCACTTCATTGAGAATCATGGATAACTCCGACCTAGCCACCAAGTCCCTACATGAAATCGGAGCCAAAATCCCATTATTGATCTCAACTATGTCATTAACCCCCAATTGAAGCAGGAAATCAACATCATGTGTGGCCACCACCATGGTTGACCGTAAACCCCTTAATAAAGCCGCAACCCACTTCCTGTCCCTATATGATAAGCCAGTAGATGGCTCATCTAACAATACGACACGAGGACCATAAGCCGCAATCACGGCAAGGGATAATCTTCTTTGTTCACCCCAAGATAAATTAAATGGATTCTCGGAAGCATACTCGCCTAATCCAAAAATGCTTAGCACATCTCGTGCGGCCTTCTCTGCATCAAGCCTAGAAAGCCCCTTCATTCCAATCAGGGAATCCATGATCTCCTCAAGAACGGTCGGCATATAGAATGCATGAGAAGGATTCTGAGGCACGTAAGCCAATAATCCACGTGCATTTCGTGGATTAACGCCTAGAATGGATACTCTTCCCCTATTTGGCTTTCTAGCGCCCGCCAATATCTTAAGTAGAGTAGTCTTGCCGGAACCGCTTTTCCCAAGTAAACCAATCACTGCACCCTCATTTATTGACTTATTTATGCCGCGTATTATCCACTCACTATCATACTTAAACCAAAGATCCTCCATTTCAATTGCCGGCAATCTCGCTCACCGTAAGTATCGTTTGTCCCCCCATTGCTGCCCAAACCTCCATAAATGACGGAATTCCAACAGTACGATGAAGTTCGCTTGATGATAAAACATCTCGCGGCGTGCCCTGGAGTTCTATTGAGCCATTCGCCATCAAGAATGCCTTATCGGCAATTGGAAGGAAATAATGATACCTATGTTCACTTATTATAAATGCCTTTCCACGTAATCGTATCATCCATATTATCTCGAGAAGCCTCGATATGGAATCAATATCGAGCCACATGGTTGGCTCATCCAATAAAAAAACATCCGCATCATTCATAATTGCCCTAGCCAAGACTATCCTCTGCTGCTCGCCGCCGCTTAATTCAAAGATGCGCTTATCCATTAATTGATCAATGCCCAATAACCTCGTGATCCATGGTTCAATGCCTTCTAATTCATCCCTCACGGTTAATTCTATTAATTGATTCTCGGGGTTCTGAAGAACAGGATAAACTCTGCTGGTCGCTATTTCCCCCCGTAATTCACCTCTATCGCGCAGGAGACCGGCTATTGCCTTAATTAAAGTTGATTTGCCCGCACCCGATCTACCGATTAATAAAGCCACTTCGCCTTGATTTACAACTAGATTGATTCCCCTCAATGCCCATTTATCAGCTCCATTATACTTAAACCATAGATCACTTACCGTAACCCCCATAACTGGGACCCCAAGTACCTAGCCATGTATTCATAAAGAGGCATGGCTATCGCTATGTATATCAAGGCAAGCGATGCATTGAATATGGAAATGACGGGAATCAATACCTCGACAGTCTTGAGGCACTCCACATATGCTGAGCAAGCATGCGCAAAGAACATTAGCCAATAAGGAGTAACGAGAAGATTTGCCAAATCCATGACAGCCGTCCTGGATGCAGTTGCCATAACTATGGCCAACGTTGCCCTCACACGACTCTTGTTGTATATTATGGTAAATGGGACAAACGTCGCAACTTCCGCCAGCCACTTCATTGATGCACCAATTGGATCGCCAGTCGCTAGGAATATAGCCACTGCGGTTACGGTGGCGCCAAGCAATGCATCTCGATTACCGGAAATCATGGCCAGCAATAAAAGAGGAACACCAACTAAATCATATTTTAAAAAGGGGGCTAGCGGGAATGGGAACTCTATTCTAAGTAGTTCTAAGGAGATAGCAACTGCGCTGAGAACGGCCAGGAGAGAGAGCCTAAGGGGGCTCCGCCGTAAACTTTTTTTGATATTTATGGCCATTTGCTAAACTATTGTTTATGCGGGTTTTTAAGCGTTACCATTTATGGCGCATGATCCATAGCCATTTAAAGCGAGATATTTTGTACGTATTGTTTTTTGAAAGTTTTGGTGTTCTCAGGTGCTTGGTTATGGTTTGGGTTTATAAGGGAGTTGTTTGGGTTAGTTTGTATGGCTAGTGTATATATGGTGTTGATTAATGAGGGGAGGGCGCGCGTGTTGGTGACTGGGAGGAGTGGGGATGAGGAGTTAACCGGATTGGGGTGGAGAATAATGGGGAGATTCAAGACATGGAGAGAAGCATACGAAGAAGCAAGAACAATAGCAGACCAAAAAGAATACATACTAGAATGGTACCTAGAAGAAGAAACAACTACCT
>JBMFVP010000033.1:0-17470 GCA_049965935.1 Thermocladium sp. | reverse complement strand
GACGTGGAGAGGTTGATTGAGGTAAAGAATAGGACAGGTAAGGTAATCATGTATGAGGGAGGCCGTAAGCTTTAGCCCCAAGATGCCCTAGTGATTGATGCAGATATACTTATGCCGAGCGCAATAGAAAATACCATAACTGAGCGCAATGCGGGTAATGTTAAGGCTAAATTGATAGTAGAGGGAGCTAATGGTCCTACTACGCCGGAAGCTGAGACCATGTTATGGAAGAGAGGTATTACAAAATAGGGGGTTCAAAGGGGGCGTAAAGCCTCGCCTTTTTAAGGCGGGGTAAGAAAGTTTTAACTCTCTTAACGTACCTCCTTTCATGGCACTCCCCCTTGGTCAATCTCCAGAGAATGTCTCAACAATTAAAACCCCCTCTCCTTCATTGTGCTTCATAGTGGAGTAGCGCCCGTGAATGGGGTGTAACCTTCTAGACCTCGGGGAGCCCTCGCCCCTTTATGGCGGGGAGGAGGTCAGAATAGTTTTAAGGGCTTTTTTCCCCCCTTATATATGCCATTAAGCGATGAGGGCAACATTAATGCCTTGATTAATCCCTCCTCCGTGGCTGTTATAGGAGCTACACCGCGGCGGGATAGTATAGGCAACATAATAACCATTAACTTAGCCAAGAAGTACAAGGGTAAACTCTATCTTGTTAATCCAAAATATACAGATATTAATGGAATAAAGGTATATCCATCAATAAAGGAAATAGGAGAATCCATTGATTTAGCAATAATAGTGGTTCCAGCTCCCCTGGTTCCCTCGGTTATGAGGGAGGTCTCCGAGGCCGGAACCAAGGCTGCAATAATAATAAGTGGAGGCTTTAGTGAGGTGGGAGAAGAGGGCGCACAGTTAGAGGAGGAGGTTAAGAAGGCTGCCGGCAAGGTAAGGATACTTGGTCCTAACTGCATAGGGATTTATAATGCATCAATGGGCCTAGATACATTCTTTCTACCAGAGGAACGAATGGGGAGACCACGGCCTGGACCCCTTGCATTAATAAGCCAATCAGGCGCTGTAGCTGGATCAATTCTTGACTGGGCTGCTCGAAGAAACCTCGGCATAGGGGTCGCGGTTAATTATGGTAATAAGCTTGACGTGACTGAGACTGATTTAATGAAGTTCCTTGCATCCGATCCATCAGTAAAGGTAATCACTATGTATATGGAGGGGCTCAAATATCCTGGAGAAGGAAAGCGATTCATGGAGGCAGCAAAGGAGGTTAGCAAGAGCAAGCCAATAATAATATATAAGGCAGGAAGATCAAGGGCATCCAGAAGAGCAGTGGCCAGCCATACTGCTGCCCTTGCTGGGAACTATGAGATATATAGCGCCGCATTTAAGCAAGCCGGTTTGATAGAATCATCGAGTCTCAGGGATATGTTTGATATGGCTAAGGCGCTTGCTACGCAACCATTGCCAAGAGGCAAGAAGGTACTTATATTGACGGATAGCGGCGGAATGGGAGTTCAAGCAACTGACTCGCTGGAGCCGCTGGGGCTCATGGTTCCTGAGCTCCCTGATGCCCAGAGAGAGCGTCTCAGAAAGATTCTGCCTCCCCTAGCTGCTGTTGGTAACCCAATTGACTTAACTGGAAGCGCTACTGACGAGATGTATAAGTCGGTTCTAGACGAGGTTCTGCCAACGGATTCGGTGGATATGGCCATGGTCATAGCCCTAATGCAGTTACCGGGCCTTACAGTTAATTTAGCGAATTATATAATAGAAGCTAAGAAATATGGTAAGCCAGTGATTGCAGTTTCATTTGGTGGAAATGAGTTCATGTCTAGGTTTAATGATGCATTGGATAAGGGTGGGATACCGGTTTATGCCACGCCCGATAGGGCAGCCAAGGCTTTATGGGCCCTAACTGAGTATGCAAAGATAGTGGGTGAGATCCATGAGTGATGCAAGGAGTATTATCAAGAAAGCTTGCAGTGAAGGAAGAACGAAGCTGCTGGAGCACGAGGCGTTGGATTTACTTGAGGCTTACGGTATACCGGAGCCTCCTCATGCGGTTGTAAATAGTGCTGCAGAGGCAATTGATGCTGCCCACAGGATTGGTTTTCCTGTTGCACTTAAGGTAGTTTCGCTTGACATACTTCATAAGAGCGATGTTGGCGGCGTCATCTTAGGGCTACAAAATGAGGATGCCGTGGAGAGGGGCTTTAATGAATTAATAGGCAATATAAAGGCGAGAGCTCCATATGCCAGGATTTCTGGGGTTTTGGTTCAATGGATGGTACCTAATGGATTAGAGACGATAATTGGAGCCACTAGGGATGATATGTTCGGCGGAGTTATTGCATTTGGTTTGGGCGGCGTCTTCACTGAGGTGCTTAGGGATATTGCGCTCCGCATAGCGCCTATAGGGGAGGATGATGCTAGGGCAATGATTATGGAGACCCGCGCCTCTATTTTGCTCAATGGCTTCCGCGGCATGAGTAGGAGGGACTCGAAAGCGTTAGTTGCTGTCTTGGTCAGGTTCTCTCGATTAATTGAGGAGAACGATGAAATAATGGAGGCCGATCTTAATCCAGTAATAGTATTAGAGGAGGAAAGAGGGGCATATGCTGCTGATGCTAGGTTCGTGTTAAAGTGTTAATAATGCTTAAACTAGGGGTTCTAGACCTAGATGGAACATTAACTAATACTGCCATACTTCACCTAAGGGCTTGGCAAGATGCCTTAATAGATCTGGGTCTTCTAGATGAGGTACGGAGCATTAGCATCGAGTATTTATTAGGTAGAAGAGCCATTGATATAGCTACTGCTCTGGTGGGCGATGGTCCTCAAGCATGGCGATTAGTGAGATTGAAAACAATGTATTACTTGGAGCTGCTTAGAAATGGATTGGAGCCGTTCCCATGTGCCATGGAGCTACTTGATTCAACCCATGAATTTGGAATGAGAGCTGCAGTTGTAACATCATCTAGCCGTTCATCAGCATTAGCCGTATTAAAAGCAACCAGTTTATTGGAGAAAGTAGATTACGTAGTGGCTGGCGACGATGTGGAAAAGGGGAAACCAGATCCACTTCCAATTCAATTAGCGCTGGATAGATTTAATGTGGAGCCTAAACAAGCCTATGGCATTGGCGATACCATATATGATGTGGAAGCATATAGGGCAGCAGGCCTTGGCCTAGTGATGTCACTTAATCCAATAAATGGAGCGATGCATGTAAAGGATCTTTGTGAAGCGATTAATGCTATCTATGCTTATATTGAGTCATGATTATCTAGTGAGGCTAGTCCTAGGCTTTTCCTTGCCATTAAGTAACCTGCATGGCTAAATATGTGTGGATAATTACCTCTTGGTTCACAGGTTTCAGTATCTAGGTGCTCCCCCAACAGGTTAACCACGGATCTACATTTCTCTATTTTTCTAATTATATTGGTTCCCTCGGTTTTTCTGCCCATTAATCCATACACCATAGCCAACCACTCACTGGTAAGTATGAAGGGATGCCTCACAGGGCCTAGGAAATCCCGTGCATACCTAAGCACAAGTCCATCCTTCATTAATTCCTTTTCTATTCCTTGTAGGGTAGCTATGAATCTATTGTCTGTTGGATCTATAAAACCATATAGCGGAAGTGCAAGTAATGCCGAATCCACATCTCTAGAGCCAAAGTATTTAGTGAACATGTCAGGTTGATTACTTAATATATACTTCCTCACTTCAATGGATTTCGCGCGCCACTCGTTACCTTCATCCTTAAAACCCAACTCAATAGCCAACCTAGCGGCTCTATCCAATGCTACCCACATCATCACCTTAGAATGAGTATAGTGCCTCGCCTCGCCGCGTTCCTCCCACATTCCGGCATCGGGCAGCATATATGACTTAGAGCACCACTCTACAGTTGCCTCGATTACCCACCAATAATTACGAATATAGACATCATCCCTCGTCGCCGCGTAATAAGCGTATAATGCATCCATGAACCATCCTTCAACATCTAACTGTAGTTGCGTGGATGCTGCATTACCAATTCTCACAGGTCTACTGCCGCCATAACCGCTCAACCAAGGTATCTCCTCTTCATCTCCTGGGGGTGATCCATCAACTCCATAAAATGGGTGATCAAATGGCTTAGCAGTAGGCTCAACAACACTTAATAGGAAGTCCAACGCCCCCCTACCATCGACTATGTATCCCTCCTCTATCAACGCCTTAGCGGCAAGCGAGGAATCCCGTACCCAGACGAATCTATAATCCCAGTTACGGCTCTCTCCAACTATCTCTGGAAGAGATGTGGTGGGTGAAGCCGCTATTCCTCCAGTGAATCTATGTACCATAGAGAGCAAGAAAATTAACGATGATGAGTAAAGTCCATTATCTTTCTTGACATTCTTATTACTCCAGTACTGCATCACCTTATCAAGGGCTTCTCCAATCATTGAGTAAACAATATTCTTTCCCCCTCCCAGTATACTTGTCTTAATGCTTCTTGCATAGTGCCCAAGCAATTTTGCTGGACCAATGCACTTCCATGTATCGTCACTTAACTTGGAACAATTGCCCTCTAGTATTATTAATTCCATTAAACCGCCATCTAGTGGATTAATGAATTGAGCGCCATTTCTCATCACCAACATGTACGGCTCCACCAAGCCATAATTCATAACCGGCTTAAATTCCGTTCTATATTCTATGTAGCCAGGAGCATTTATTATCCTCATTATCGCCGGCATCCCTATCGGCATGAAGTCAATCACGTTTATCTCGCCTTTCTCAGACTTTACAATTGTTTGAAGCACATTAGTTCCCTCTATGTATTTAGACGATATGCTTGAAACCGGTTCTTGAAAAGTTATGCTCCAGTGACCACCCCTCTTCTCATCCAATATCCTCGCGAAGACGGAAGGCGAATCTAGCCGAGGCGCAGGGAACCATACTATGTCAAGATCATTAATTAATGCGCTCGTAATCATGTTACTTATCATGGCTGTTCTCGATATTAATAATTGCATTAAGTAGGTCGAAATAATGCGCCTTTTAAGTACTGTTAGCTAATGTGTTCTGGTCATATTAACGAGGATCAGCGAAGGTCAGTAACCATCACTTGATCAGGCCCTGGGTAATCATCACGTTACTCTATGTAGTTGCTGGTTTAAAAGGATTGACGGGCCCGGTGGGATTTGAACCCACGGCCTACGGGTGTCTTCCCCATAGGTTAAAAGCCTCGGCCTCCCGATTCACCAGGACCGCCGCTCTACCATGCTGAGCTACGGGCCCTTAATGAAGTCTTGCTGGAAATCATTTTTAAGGTTTACTATAGCATCCCCATTTATATGCAATAAGTGCTCGGCATCTTAATCTCTCGAGTAATATAATAGCTAAAGCAATGCTTTTAAATCTGTTCGTTCTGTTCTCCTCGTGTTGATGAAGGCCGCAGTAATTCACGATGCTCCATATGCCGCAGTACTTCTTTTGTGGGTAATATTCGTCTCGTTCTACCTAGCTAAGAAAGCATATGAGGCTGCTATAAGGAGAGGCTACCCAGAACGGTCAGGCACATATTTTGGAAGGAAGGTCATTCACATACTCGGCGGGGGCGTAGTTGCAGTTCTATTACCATTTGTCTTCAAGGAGCCGATTCTACCTTTATTGATGGCTATAATATTAACAATTGCTGTATATATACCTCACCGTACTGGAAAATTATATCATTGGTTCCAGGATCCAGAGAACATGTATGAGGTACATTTCACGTTAGCTTGGGGAATAATAGCATTCATTCTTTGGTTCATGGACCCCACTTACTGGTTAGCGACAGTGCCGCTTCTCTATATGTCTTGGGGTGATGGGGTAACCGGCATAATTAGGAACTTAAGGTACAGGAGAAGGGTGAAGGGGTGGGAGGGTTCCCTCGCAATGTTAATGGTGAGTATACCTATAGGGGCAGTGCTTGGCTATGTTGGCGTATTATCGGCAGTACTAGCCACATTATCTGAGAAACAACCCGTAATTGATGACAATATTGCTATCCCCCTAGTTGCGGCGATAACATTAATATTGGGGCACTTCTTTGCGCCTGGCCTCATGGTGAGTCTTTATGGTTAGTGAAGCTCTATCCATTAAAGGCTGACGTTTCCTCATCTTAAAGGGCGAGGGCCCTTAGTTTCATTGGCGAGGTACTTCGCTTAATTGAATAACGAAATGGGAGTTAAATAATGGTTAAGTCTCACTGCGAGGCCTTGCTGGCCTTTATTGATTCCTCGAGTATCCTTATGGTTTCATCAACTATGTCCTTCGTGTGTGCAGCAGATGTAAAGTTAACCTCGAATTGGCTTGGTGCAAGGTAAACCCCCCTCTTTAGTGCTTCAGCATGTACTTGTAAATACATTTTTTCATTGCTTCTAGCAACGTCATTAGTGGTCTCAACCGGTTTATCGGTGAAATAAAACTGAAACATAGATGCCATCCTGTTTACTGTAATGTCAATGCCTAATCTACTCCCTATATCAATTAACGCATCACTTATCCGTCTAGCTGCTTCATTAGCGATGATATACGCCTCTCCTCTCTCAAGTTCACTAATGGTAGCTAAGCCAGCAACCATTGATATTGGATGAGCATTAAATGTTCCGGCATTATAGACCGGGCCCGAGGGACTAATTAATCGCATTATTTTTCGCGGTCCTCCGAATGCGCCTATGGGAAAGCCTCCACCAATTATTTTACCGAGAGTAGTTAGGTCAGGCACTATATTTAGCATGCCTTGGGCTCCCTCAAGCCCCACTCTAAAGCCGGTCACCACTTCATCGAATATAAGGAGGGCTCCATATTCTTGCGTTAATTGCCTGGCTTCCTGAACAAATCCATCCCTAGGCAGTATTAATCCGTAATTAGCGGCTATGGGTTCCATGATAATGGCAGCGACCTCGTTTCCTTTTTCCCTCATTGTTCTCTCTAGTGCTTCCAAATCATTATATGGGAGCACGATGGTTAGCCTAGCGGCTTCCTCCGGGATTCCTGCGCTGGTTGGGGTTCCCCATGTAGCCGCCCCACTGCCAGCCTTTACTAGCACATAATCGTGACTGCCATGGAAATTTCCCTCAAACTTTATAATTAGTTTCCTACCTGTGAATCCTCTGGCCAGCCTTATGGCATTCATGGTGGCCTCGGTTCCCGTACTAACGAATCTAATCATTTCGATCGATTTAACATGATTCATCACCTTCTGCGCCTCCTCTATCTCTATACGTGTTGGTGCGCCATATAGCCAACCCTTGTTTAATGCTTCCTCCACTGCATGTCTGGTGGCTGGGTGTCCATGCCCAAGTATTAGGGGGCCAAATCCCATACAGTAATCGATCAATTTTTCTCCATCCTCCGTAATCAGGTAAGGGCCTTGTGCTGATTTAACGTAGAAAGGATGTGGCAAGTGCTTCATAGCCCTAGCCGGGCTGTTGACGCCTCCTGGAAATATTGTTGAGGCCAAGGCAAATAAGTCGCTGGACATTGGTCTCGGACTGTTTATTGCCTTTTTAAGTTACCGTTCACGTATCTTAGGATTAACTGAAAGTTTCATTATGGAGACTGTATCCATTATAAGCGTAATTGTTAATATCATTGAATGAAGATGGAGGCTAAATGGGGGATGAGATAGGATTCATAATAGGTAATGCTGGTTCCAGCGAGATTAGAGTAGCCATAAAGACTGATCAAGCAGATAAAGTTCAGTTATTCGAGTATGTCACGTATAAGCACTTGGATAAAGTGGTGCTAGGGTATATTGTGAATATAAGCCGAGAACCCTATAAGATAGGTGAGGACTTGGCTGCTGATGCGTTAAGCAGTGATATAGGCGTATCTCTGATAGAAACTATAATAGCCACGGTAATCCTACTAGGCTATAAGGATTCCGGCCTAAGGCTTCCCCGGACGCCTCCCCCAATAGGAACCCCGGTTCACCGTGCTGATTCTCAATTAATAAGGGATTACCTTGGATTAAAAGGCAGATTATGCATTGGATCACTTGCTTCACAAGACGTCTCGGTTTGCTTGGATGAGAAGGGCTTAACAAGGCACATGGCGATAATAGCTGCAACAGGAAGCGGAAAAACATGGCTCTCCGTATTAATGATAGAGGAACTAACAAAGTTGGGAGCCACAGTGGTGGTGCTGGATCCTCATGGTGAATACGTATCAATACAGAAATCAGCCTCAAAATTAGGCAATATAGGGGTTACTGTGATTAAAGCATCAAGGCATCATATCGGCGATAAAAGATACTCCATGAATATATTAAAGGTGGATCCAGACCAATTGGCCACCATTGCTGGAGTTCCCAGCGGAGCATCTAGAATACGTCACATAATATATTTACTTCACTCCTTAATGAAAATAGTATCACGCACTACAAACGGCAGCGGCGAGTCCGGTTCCGTTAAAGGAATGATAAGAATAATTGATGCGGTATTAACTAGACCCATTGGACCCGCTGATATTCAACGAGCCCTTAATATACAGCAACCAATTGGAGACGATAATATAACGGAGCCAGAACGATTTAGGCAATTACTGAATGAATTACGATCAATAGTTAATGATTCACGCCAGAGAAGCGCGTTAGTGAGCGCTAGAGTCTACCTGAGGAGACTAGCTAGAACTGGAGTTTATAGAGGACACACAACTCCCTTGACGGATATATTAAAGCCTAAACACGTATCCATAATCAACTTGGCCGGCGTAAATGATGAAGTTCAAGATCATATAACCTATCATGTGTTAAGCCGAGTACTAGCATCTAGGATAAATTATGTGAGGGATCTAGGTAACCCCAAGTATCCTTATCCGGTCGTGGTAATAGTGGAGGAGGCCCATAGATTTGCGCCTCCCACTAAATCGACTCTAACTCACTCAATAATTAATAGGATAGCCGCCGAAGGCAGGAAATTCGGCGTCTATCTAATTGTGATAACCCAGAGACCATCCAAAATTGATCAAGACATATTAAGCCAATGCCAAAATCATGCAATACTGAAGATAGTAAATCCCCTTGATAGAGAGGCAATAATTGAGTCAAGCGAGGCCATTAGCGACGAATTAGTTAAGGTGATCGGTGGACTAAATAAGGGCGAGGTCCTACTTGTGGGCCCGCTCGCTCCAGCCCCGCTCCTACTAAGGCTTCGTGAGAGGAAGCTGGAGTATGGTGGTGGAGACATAGATCTCGACAAGTATTGGGGAGTTAATGACTCAGAGATAATCACTAAGACTAGAGACTCCTGGCGCAAAGCGATCGGTCGCCTAGTTCCATCCCCTGAATTGGTCTCTGCATCAGTACTGCTTCCAGTGGATAAATTTAATCAAAGAGGAGCAATAATCTCTGGTTATATAGACGATGCATCAGTCGAGATAAATCTAAAGGAACGGACCTGGTCCTGCAGCAAGTGCGGCAATGCATTAATGCCGTGTGAGCATGTCATAGCATTATTCGCTAAAGTAGCTAGTGAGAAGCCATCAATACTTGGAGTTACTTGATAATCAATGATTTTGATAGGCTCTGAAAATCTCCTAAGAAAAGGAGGAATGCTTAATAGGGAATAGATTAAGAATGATTATTTGTAAACAAAGGAGCGAATTTCAGCGGTTTCGTTGATCCTTGTAATATTTGCAAATACTTTGCAAACCACACTGATTGCACTTGGGATTTCGTGCCCTGCATATTCTTCTCCCGAACTCTATTAGTGATAAGTGCCCCCACAAGTACTCATTAGGCTGGAATATCCTCATCCATGCCTTACTTGCAGAATCGTATGTGGAGGCTAACCCAATCCTTTTACTGATTCTCAATATATGGGTATCAACGGGAAATGCTGGTTTACCTAGATTAACTAAAATAACATCTGCTGTTTTTGGTCCAATGCCCGGCAATGACATTAAGAGTTGCCGCGACTCCTCGACGCTCATGTTTCTGATAAATTCTAGATCATTTCCGTACCTCTCTAAAATAGCCCTAGCTAGCTCAATTAGTTGCCTTGCTCTCCTCATATACATGCCCGCAGGCCTAATCACTTCAGCTAATTCCTCTTCACCTAGGGAAAGAACCTCGCTCGGCGAGATCTTAATTCTTCTTTTAAGGGCCTCAAATGCTCTTCCAGCATTTATATCGCTCGTGTTCTGCGTTAATACTGTAGCTACTAAAGCCTCAAATATAGTACCGCCATTCAGCATTACTTTCCATGCTACGAACTTCTCCGGATCTAGACCTAGTCTCGATAACTCCATAATAATTAAGTCACGCATCCCGCATCCTCCTCTTCTCCGCTTCTTTAATAATACTAGGTTGCTATTCTCCTTTGACTTGAAGGACTTTATCTATTTTATTGTTATTGCCGGTGTTATTTTAATTTCTCGTAATTGCTTTCTCCGCATGTCTAATAGTTGTTTTCATCATTTTTAGGAATTAATAATTATCGGCATATTGATTTAAAGTATTGATTTTTTATAAAAATTAGAAATACTTAAATGAGGAGCTAGCTTTACTGTGTATTTTATCATGTGATAAGATACATCATGATGAATGCTAGCGTGTATTTCTAGGTTTCTGCCTTATTGGCGTTCCTGGTTCGGTCTTCATAACGACTCTAGATATGCTAATGGTCTTAAGAATGACACCAATTATCGCTGGCCATGATACTCGCACAATTGCGAGGGGCAATGATAAAATGAATAATGTTATCCCAACCAGGAAGAGAATGGCATTTCCTCGTCCACTAATTTCCTTAAAATCATTATAAAGAATGAATCCGGCCACCAATTCAAACGAGTATCCAGCCATTAAGAATAGTCCCATGAGTATGAATTGGTGTAAGATCCCCATTATTATGAACATGAATGTGAAGCCCAGCGAGTAAGGCGTGTATCTCTTTATGTAGGTGGAGGATCGTAGCTTAGAGCTACTGAATAATTTATATGCGGCTATTCCTAGTATCCAGAGAAACCATAGGATAAACACTAATGGTTTTTGGAATAGTGACTGTAGCGGGATAAAGGTCGTAAGTATTAGGATCAATAGGATTACTATGCCAGCGCTTAAGCTTGTTAATGCAGCTAAGCGGAACTTATTCATTGGTTCAGAGAAAGGTTCCCCCTTTTAAATTACCTCACTGCGATGCTTGCTGGTTCTCCTCCTTCTCCTTTGGTTCTTCCTTAATCAGTGGTTCCCCCTTCCAATCACTTGGGTAAAGTATGACCATATTTACTTGAGTTGTTTGGTCATTTATTACATTGCCGCGAACTAGCTTTCTCTTCCTCATTCCATCCTCTCTAGGCTTAAAACCCGGTGGGCCTGAGAGCAGTATGTATCGCTTCACTGGCCCTTGTAGATATGGAAGCATGGGCGCACCCTCAAATCCGCTTCCTCCCGTTATTCGTAGCTTTACTTCTGCAGGTAGCTGAATGGCGCTTCCAATCAACTTCGAATCAATGACCTCCCCAATCCGCAGCCCAATTAGTCTCTCTGCATCTTGATCCTTGATCTCCACTTGCTTAGCCTTCCCGCTTAAGGGGTCCGATACCACTAACTTAAATGTAGGCATTGAGGAGCCTTGCTTATATCTTATTTAAATTTTGCCCCTTAACTGCTCCACTGTTTCCTAGCAGCTTGATACTCATGAATTAAATCGATCTCTCCTGGCTCTAAGTACTCCCTGAAATCCATTAATAGCTTTACTAAGTGTTCCTCAGGAAGATCAACATATAGTTCATCTCCCTCCCTCACGTGCCTGCCAACCATGGCATTTCCCTGTATTGATATTGCCACCTCATCTCCTTTTTTTGCTAATTGAACAGGTTTACCGTTGTTCTGCATCTGCATTATGGTGCCAATGATTCTACCATCCTCCCTCCTCCTTAGTCGATAACCAGGCCTTACCTGTCCCTCCAACACCTTAACTCCTACTATTATTGGGTTGCTGCGCCTAAAGACATAGCCGGGCATTATCTTTACTTTACCGGGTCTAGTGACCTTATTCAATTCATCCTCGATAGATCTGCTCCTTTGCTCCCTGTGCCAATTAAGGAACTCATCCACTAAGCGGTATAATATATTGTTCTGGAATATCTTGATTCCATGCTGCTGCGCCTCTAGATCTGCTTCTTGGGTCACCTTAACATTAAACGCGAGAACCACTGCATAAAGGGGATCCCTCCGCTTCACGACAGAAGCTTCAATAATGTCCCTCCTTATGACGGGCCCTATATCAGCCCTCCTAACCGGTATATTCTGGCTTCGTAAATAAAGCACCATGCTCTCCAAGGTACCCAAGGTATCGGCCTTAGCCACTACGCCGCTCCTATCCACCTCTATCCTTATGGACGATGCCTCGGCTCGTAGTTCGTCAAGGGCATCCCGTAATTGCGACTCGCTCTTAATAACTATTAGAGGGGAACCAGGCACGGCTCGTTGCAGTTCTTCACCAACTATTCTAACTCCAGCGGCAGCCTTAACGGAGTTAACCAACATATATTTATCTTCTGGATCCCGCATCTCATCAAGTGGCTTCGGCATCACAAGCATTCTCACAGAAGTATAAAAAGGTCCATCAAGTCCCAGCGCCGCTATCTTATCTCCCTTATTTATCAATCCATCATATATTATTGCATCAGCCGTGGTACCCCACCCCTTCTCCTCCTTTATCTCCATTATGACCCCCCTTCCAGGTCCGTCATGCACGATTAACTTATCCTTAACGAGTCGCTGCGTTAAGCCAGCGAGAACCACAAGAAGATCGGCGATCCCTTCTCCAGTCACTGCGCTAGTTGGAACTATAGGCACCTGTCTAGCATAATCCATTACTCTATCGTATCTATCCGCCTCTATACCGTTCTCAGCTAATTCCCCCACTATCTTAGCTATCATCTCCTCAACTCGCCCTTGGGTTGCCTCATCTTGTGCATTATATGAATCTATGAATGCGGAATTGGGATGGGCTTGCCATCCATAGACTTTATCCACTTTATTTGCGGCAACCACAAACGGTATATTTCTTGACTTCAATAGAAAAAGGCTCTCCTTGGTTTGTTCTTCCATGCCCTCCAGGATATCAATGACTAGTATAGCTAGATCGGCAACAGATCCCCCTCTTCGCCTAAGATTAGAGAATGCAGCATGTCCCGGGGTATCAACCATTAAGAAACCCTTGACCCAGATCTTCCCCTTGAGTCTAAACTTATCCAGAAGATCTGAGGCGTACTTCTCTATGGCTGTCCAAGGAAGATAGGATAAGCCTATGTGCTGTGTTATCATGCCGGGCTCCCTATAAGCGACGGCGGTATTCCGTATCTTATCTAGCAGCAATGTCTTTCCTACATCAACATGGCCCACCACTACCACTATAGGCGCTCTATACTCAGCCATGGAGAGTCGATGCAATTAGTGTTTAAAAATCATTGCCTCAAAAATAGATATTGCTGAGAATGATTATTTCTGGGCCTTTCTAATCCAAGCAAGGCGTCTAGGATTTCGCCCAAGCTTCATGCTGATGAAGCACTTCCTGCTGCAAAACCTCAGTACAGTTCCATCGCTCTTCACATACATAAATCCAGTGCCCGGCGCAATGGGTCTTCCACAGTAACTGCAATTATATATCCTCATGACTAGACGGGGTCAATTATTGTTTTTAAATTTTCTCGCGTGGCTTTGGTTCAATTGCCTTCGCTATTAACATGCCGATCACGTACAGTAGAGAGAGAGTTATCCCTATGGTAGTTTCTATGATACCTCCCGTGGTTCCCGGCGACACTATTAATGCAAATACGAATGAGATTAGGACCCCCCATCTCCAGTTTCTTCTCCATGTATTGGCTGCCACAGCCTTTATCCTAGTTAATCCAGCCATTACTAGAGGTAGCTGAAAGCCAAGTCCCATAGCTGCCATGAATGACACAACTGTGCCTATGAATGACTTAATGCTCAGAGTCGGCTCAACGCCCAGTGCCTCATCATATATCAAGAAGAACTTCAACATTACTGGAATAATTACTAGGTAAGCAAATGCTGCTCCGGCAATGAATAGAATCATTGATGGAATTATGGATGCCTTGATTAATCTCTTTTCATGCTCATATAGGCCTGGCGCAACGAAGCCCCATAGCTCCCAAAGAAATATGGGCAGTGATACCGCAACCGCAATTAGGAGGGATACCTCTATAGAGGCATAAAGGGGGTCGAATAAACCGATGGAAATTAACTTGATTTGATGTGGAAGTAGAACATTCATGAATTTATTCACCAACATTGTGGATATGCTATTATCTATTGAAGGATAAGGGATTGGAATATATGGATCGCGCCCTATCTTAATAATTTTGATTCCGAATCCAAATGAGAAGATAAAGGCTATAACTATAGAGATTAGCGCTCGACGAAGCCTAGCTGTTAATTCTGATAAGTGGGAGACTAATTCCTCCCCCGCCATTACTTACCCTTCTTCAACTCATCTAATTGTCTCTGTAATTCCTCAATCTTCTTCTGCAATTCCTCTACATTTCCTCCCTGCTCTGGTTTCTTCTCCTGCGTATTATTGGTTTCCTGGGCGGGATTGGCTTGAGTTAATTGCTTTAATTCATTCTCGACTTCTATCTGACCCTTCTTAAATTCTCCCACTGCTCTACCGAGTGATCTAAAGATCTCCGGCAACTTACCAGCTCCACCAAATAGCACTAACACAACTGCGATTAATATTATCCAGTCCCATATGCTTCCAGGCATGTGTTTACGCTGCATCGAATAGTATATATACTTAACTCGCCTATTACAAGTGAATTAATCTAGGATAAGTTTAACTTTCACAAAGTAATACACTATGCGGGATAATAAATGATAATTAAATCTAGGGATGAATTGATAATTGATAATGGCATTAAGTTGGATTCTCGAGTTATTGAACTTCTTAGGCAAGTGAAAGAGCTAGGTTCACTAAATGCAGCTGCTCTACGCATTAATGTACCCTATGCATCGGCATGGGAGTGGATACATAGGTTAGAGGTTCAATTAGGTTATAGGTTAATTGAGAAGAAGAGGGGAGGCATTAATGGAGGGGGAACCAAGCTAACTAATAAGGGCGAGGAGTTCCTAGATAGAATTGAGGGCATAATTAGTAATAGAATTGATCTATCGATCGCGGGAAGCAATGATGAAGCCCTAAATCTAATAATAAAAGGAATAAGTGCAAGGATCAAAAATGAATGGATAGGGTCATTAAATGGATTATCCAGGGTTCTCATGATGGAGACAGATGTCGCCGGCATACACTTTCTAGGTGGAAATGAAGAGATCATTGATGAGATGGGATTATCTAGAGACATTAAGCTGATACGGGGATATAAGAGAAGTATTGGATTAGTTACACGGACTGACTTAACTATGAAGGAAATAATAGAGGGCATACGAGGAGGCAAATTAAAAATCAAGAACAGGAACCTGGGTTCCGGCACCCGTATGTTAATGGATAGATTTATGCAAGATAATGGCATTGATCCTATAAATGCTCGTGCTTCTCCTTCGGTGGCTTATACTCATTCGGAAATAGTTGAGTCGATACGCTCGGGAGAAGCCGATGTGGGTGCAGCAATAGAATATGCCGCTATTAAGAGCGGGCTGCGATTCACTAGATTAACCGTGGAGAGTTTCGACTTGATTTATCTTCGTGGAAACAATAAACCAATAATAAGGAAATTAGAGTCGCTCCTTGAATCTGATCAAATTAGAGAAACAATAAATAATATGCCCGGATATAGCTTACATTAAGGTTTTCACGGTTTACCGTGCTTTGGCAATTAGGAATAATGGAATTGAAATTGCCGTTAATATGGTCTCCAATAAAACGGCCATTGGTAAGCCTAGATAATACGTCAAGTAAGCAAATACGACGCTACTTAATACAGCTGCTATGAACTTACCATTATAAACTATGCCAAAGAGGAACGTAGATGCGGATATACCATACTTATCTCCTATATAGGATGCATATAGAGTCATCATTGCTCCACCTAGAAAACCAACAAGGCCAGCCGCTGCAATGTAGAGAGGCTCTACTCCAATCACGCCTAATGGCACTACAAGGGTTAATATCGTGGATTCAGCGATTATAGCCCGGCTTCTCCCCCAAGAATCAGATATGAATCCCATTATTGGACGACCGATGCCGCTAAATAATGGTAAAATTGTGGCAGCAATTGTAACGGTAAGGTAATCATATTTACTGCCCATTATGGATAGACTTGATGAGTATAGCTGAAGCGGTATCGATGCCATGGAAAATGATAGAAATGCAAACCAGAAACCCGTTCCCGGAACCATTGATCTTGCCTTATTGACCTTTATTTCGGGGTACTTACTCATAGCCATTAAGGCCGTGGATGCGGTAAGTAAGGTAATTCCTATTATAATCATTGGTATCTGCAAGTTTCCGCTTTTTATAAATGGAGATATGAATGGGTTAAAAAACGTGGAGCCAAGGCCAAACCCCATATTTATGAGACCAGTCGCCAATCCCCTTGATTTGCCGAACCACTTAACGCCTAAATTAATGGAAATCGCATAGACAAAACCGACCCCTATGCTTCCCAGCGACCATACTAGATAAAATATGTATATCGACTTAGTAAATGGTGCAGCAATCATGCCAATCCCCGCCATTATGCTTCCCAATGCTCCAATTATTGCTGGACCCCATCGATCAGCTATGAAACCTCCCAGTACTTGGAACGTAGTTGAAAAAAGCACAAATAAAGAGTAAGCTGTCTGTATAATAGGTAAGCCAACGTCGAAGCTTATTGCTAGGGGCTTCATGAATAGATTCCAACTATATTGATAAGTACCAACTAAAAGCATCGGCACTAGTCCCTGCAGTATTATTAGCCACTTTCTCATCGGAGGAGCCAGAAAATAAAGTTTTTAACGATCTCCGTCGGACAAGATTAATAGAAAACAGAAAAATGTATTATTTTGCTTTTAGCAGAGGTAGTTAGTTAATTACTCCTTCTTTATTGCGCTTTTGACGGCATTTAACGTGTTTTGCGGTATTGTTGTGAAGCCATGGGCATGCTTAGCATGTGCGGCAACTATTTCCATCATTTCCTGCTCCGAGGAAACCCCCTTGACTTCAAAGTCACATTGCATTCCTATATCCCTACACCTGAATTTATATCCAGCCATAGCTATAATTGGAATAATAGTTAATAAAAATACTATTAGCATATTTTTAATAAAAATACTAAATGAATTTTCTCTATAGGACTAAGATGTAGATATCCACGTAATTAATGAAATTTAAAGTGCTTAATTATTTGAAATGTCTTCCCCAGGTTTTAGTATAGTTACTCCAAGAGTCTCTGCTCTTGCTATGATTAGGTCGGGATTCTTATCGTGTATGAATGCTGTTATTACTATTACTTTATTAGGCTTTACTCCTGTTGCCTTCTCATAAAGCTCAGCTTTACG
>JBMFVP010000032.1:0-18193 GCA_049965935.1 Thermocladium sp. | reverse complement strand
CGATCCCTAACCCCCCTAGATCTATGCTTAACCTATTCTCGGCGTAAAAAGCATCGCTGCTAAACACAATGCCCTCCCTATACCGAAGCCCCCGTTTCTCCATTGATCTAGCCAATGCCAAGAACAATGCGGCATCAGGGGAAGCGGGGTATGCTACATGCCCCAGGTACTGTTCATATAACCCGCCCGGCAAATACGCTGCCCCCCTTGCCAGGAGGTACTCACCGGGCTCGGTTAGAACGCCTCCAACGGTGCCGAGCCTCACCAAGTTCCGTGCCCCTAATTGAATTAATTCCTCCATAACTATTGATGCCGAGGGCGCGCCAACACCATGGGCCGCGAGGGTGATGTCAACTCCATCCCTCGCCCCAGTGATCACTAGGAATCCCCGGTTCCTATTAACAACTCGTGGATGGGACAATAAGTCGGCTAGACGCCTAACTCTGGCGGGGTCGCCCGCCATGATGACGCTACTAGCCACGTCCCCCCTCTTAGCCTTTATATGTATTGGACTCACTCAACATCCCCTCCCCGTCTCCGTAATTCCTCCCTCAAGTAATTCACTATTCTCTCCACTTCCCTTCGCGCCTCCTCCTCATTACTGGAACTGGCGTATACGTGTATTTCCAGAAATGGAGAGCCAATCTCATGCCCCTTTGGGTGGCTCTTTATGTACACCCTATTCCCCATCCTCATAGCCTTCTCTATTATTGGAGCGGCCTCGGCCTCCGGCACCCCCTTAACCGTGAAGCTTTCCTCTACAAAGCTAGGCCTAGGCCCAATGCTCATCAATCTCGGCTCCACGTGTCCCTCAAAAATCCCCATCATCTCTGCTGGAACGCCCGGCAGGGCCACTATTATGGATCGTCCCTCCCTCACCCATATCCCTGGCGCGGTGCCAACCGGATTAGGTAGTGCTTCAGCGCCTCGCGGCATCATGGCTTGCTTCAGCCTGGGCGGAGTTAATTCAAGCCCCTTCTCGAGAAACTTAGCCTTAACCAGATTCAGCGCCTCCTCATTCACTACATACTCCCTATTCAGCGCCTTTGCAAGAGATTCACTTGTCTTATCGTCGAACGTGGGTCCAAGGCCCCCCGTCGACACTATAAGCTCTATTCCACGGTCCAAGGCATCCCTGAATACCTCCACCTCCTCCGTCTCCTCGTCCGGTATCGATACCTCTCGTCGAACTTCATACCCAAGCACAGTTAATTTCCTCGCTAACCAAGCTGCATTGGTATTGATCGTTTTGCCTATCAATAATTCATTCCCAATGGATAATATCCATGCCCTCATTAAGTCCCAAGGATTCCTCAGCCCTATTTATAGGTTGCCGAATGAATTAAGGTTTTTAATTGCGAAACTGGGTCACCCCCATGGAGTACCTAGTGCTGGTTTGCCCGCGATGTGGCCGCCCATCAGCAGCGAGGGCCGGGTCCCGGAACCACGAGTGTCCCTACTGCGGCTCCATGTTTCCAGTGGCCAGCGCATCGCTGGTGGGAAAGGCATCGTCCGGAAAGGAGGCGCGCGAGATCATTAGGCAATTACTGAAGGGCAATTCTGGTAAGGGAGTTCCTAATTAATTTCCCTTAATTTCTGAGCTTTGGTTCCTGGCCCTTGGCAATGTTATGAAAGGATTCAGCTATTGCCCTGGCGCGTTCATGAAATGCATCGACAAGCTCCACTAGTCTCCCCCGCACTTGCTCCGGCGGCTTCACGGAGTAAACGTAGGTGTAGCCTCCATTTCTAGCAAGCACGGGTCTCCTATTGGCTAGGCCTAGTTGCACGAATTTTATGAGGGATCTCTCCACGGTGCTGCGGGACTTGGACACCGCATTAGCAACCTCGGCAACGGTCATGGTGTCCCCCCTGCTGAGCACTCCATAAATCTCTATCTCAGTTGAGGAGAGGCCGAAGATGCATTTCAATAAGTCCTCCTCGCCGAATCTCTCCACCAATTCATCGGCTTCTTTTTCCTTTATTGAGACAAGTGACACCACCAATTACCACCAATAATAGCGTCACAATCCTCACTTATAAATGTTTTGCATACGAATCAATTATGGAGAAATAAGCTGCGCGACGAATGTCGAACAAGACAATGCTCGGCTCAGTAAATAAACGAAAAAATTCCCCGTAGCCTCCCCAGTGATTGGTAATTACCAATATCAAAGAGGAAACCAGCCGGATCCCCCCCAATCCACCTATAGATATTAACTGCATCCCTCAGCGTGAAGCCCCAACCCCTTGATGCAATCATTACATGAATGACCCTATCGCCCATCATGACCGCTCTAGCCTCAATCTCATTCTTGCCAAAGACGGCATGCATGCGCCTAGTCGACATGCCGCTCATAGATGAAGGCATGGAGCCGACAATATATACGCCAGTATCGTCAGCCCATGCATAATCAAAGCCAATGGGTCTCTGGGTCCCCATGCCCATTACTCTTGCCGCCTCTCCAATGCCAATTAAAACCTCATGAAACCCTCGCCTCACCACTGTAATTGATCCGCTGGCGTCAACGAATTTCTGCCCCAACCCAATGAAAAAGCCGCCGGGGGGAGGCTGCTTGATTTCAGTCTCAACGAAGTAATTAGCCTCGCCTCTCCGCTCGCAGCCGCTCCATTTCAGGATCCACTCATCTATATTTACCGAAACAGCGGCATCTAATCCGCTTGCCCGCATAACCATGCAATGCATCAATGCCAGGAATGGATCGCTCGAAGCAACTACATCGCCGCTGCCTCTAGTCACTAATTCATCCTCTGTGCCCGTATATATCAGGTCAAAGTAACCAAGGGATCTCCCGCCGATCCAGATACGTTGAGAATCTATTTTGGTATCCAAAATATCGTGCTCCCTCACGTCCATTAAGGTGGAGAGAAAATCCAACGTGAATAACCTATTGTCCCTCAATAATCCATGCCTAACATGAGGCTCCAAATCAATTAATCGCGCATCCTTGGCCCCAGTGATGATGGTGACCCTATGATTCCCCTTAGCCAATAGATACGCTAAGTAAGCGGTGCCAGCGTTTAATCCGATGATGGCTATCCTAGCCATGAAGCATCAAGCCACAAGGCCAATAAATAAAAGTAATCTAGTCGATTTCGAGGACCACAGGCGCATGATCGGATCCCAATACTTTATCAAGTATATCGGCCCTCCTGATCCGCTCCCGCAGCGACTGTGATGCAATGCAGTAATCGATTCTCCACCCAATATTCTTCTCCCTCGCATGGAACCTATATGACCACCAGGTATAATGGCCCCCCTCCTGGACGAATAATCTATATGTATCCAGGAAACCCTTGGCCAAGAGCCGACTAAACCTCTCCCTCTCCTCAATGGTGAATCCAGCATGATGCAGATTATCCCTGGGCCTAGCTATATCCCTCTCCTCATGGGCCACATTAAAGTCGCCGCACGCAATAACCGGTTTATTCAAGCTAAGTAGGAACTCCTCGAAAGCATCATCGAATCTAAGCTTAAAGTCAAGCCTCCGCAGCTCCTCCCCGGCGTTTGGAAAGTAAACATTAATGACATAGAGATCACTTAGCTCCAGAGTAATTACCCTCCCCTCCGCATCGAACTCCTCAATGCCCAAGCCATACTTCACCGATAATGGCTTTAGCCTAGTAAGGGTCATAGTTCCACTATAACCGCTTCGCCTAGCTGGAAATACGTAAGTCTCATACCCGCTAACCTGAAAATCAAGCGGCACCTCGCTGGTCCTGATCTCCTGGAACATCAGTATATCATATTCCCCGCTTCTAACTATATCAATTAGCCCCTTCCCCATGGCTGCCCTTAATCCATTCACATTCCAAGAAAGCAGTTTCACGCGGTCACGCACCGTAGAGCCAGCATTTAAAGGAATTCCTAATGCCGAACCCCTCTTAATAATTCATAAATTAGTTAACATTTTTAAACAAAAGTAAAATGATGGGGATCCATGTATGTCTATATCATTGATAAGGAGGAAGTGATGGAGACCGATAAGGCCGCTCATGATTTTAGCGAATCATGTAAATGCAGCGTCTATGCTAGGTACCTAGTGCTCGGCGTGAGGGGTCGACCTAATCTAGATGCAATAAACTCAATAAGGGGCGTCTTCGATTCCTGGTTCACCGGGGAACTTCACATAGTATTTAATCCGCTTGAGACGACTATAGAGGATTTAGCCAAGGAATTATTTAGGGCCGGCCTCGAGCCTGTGCTTCACGTGGAGGAGGACGTGAAATACGTATTATGACCCCCCAAGGTCTCACTGCCAGTTGCCGGTCTCCAAGTACTCCTCGATTGCGCCCGCAGCCTTTATGCCCGTGGCGAGCGCCTTCCCGATTAGGGATGGCCCAGTGGCCACATCACCTGCAGCGAATACTCCTTTTCTAGTTGTCCTGAATTTGCCATCAACCTCCACTGAATTATTGTGCCTCAGCTTTATTCCTGCATAGCCGTCCTTGAATGGCGGCGTAGGCAACTCGCCGGTGGCCGATATCACGTTATTCACTGGAACCACGTACTCGGATCCAGGAATAGGCTCTGGGGCTGGCCTGCCTGATTTATCGGGTTTACCAAGCTTCATCTTAATGAGCTTTAATGCCTCAACGCTTTCTTTCCCAAGCACCTCAACAGGATTCGTTAATTCAATGAATTTAATCCCCTTCTGAATCAACCTATTTATCTCTGCCTTGCCGGCCGGCGCCTCGTTTATGGTTCTTCTATACATGACTTCCACATCGCTTGCGCCCTTCATTTGAGACTCCAACGCGGCATCGACAGCCGTTAATCCAGCCCCTATTACTGCAACCGCGTTACCTACCTTATACACAGCCTCGGGCGGTAAGTATCCGTTCTCATGGGCATATATCCTGTAAAGGAAATCCAGCGCCAAGTAGCTCCCCCTTAATTTATCGCCCGGCACCCCGAGTTCCCTTGATTTCCATGTGCCAGTCGCTATTAGCGTGGCGTTGAATGAGTTTATCACATCCTCGAGACTTATCTTCTTCTCAGCGAATTCATCTCCATCTTGGTGATCATCCGCATCCCCCACGACTTTAACCTTATTATGAAATATAACTCCCAAATCCATTAATTCCTTTATTCCAGCCCTTATATTATCCCTTGGCAATCTCCATGCTGGTATTCCAAAAATGGTTAATCCACCGGGCTCCGGCAGCTTATCGTAGATCTCAACATCATACCCCTTACATATGAGGTAGCCGGCCGCGCCCAACCCAGCCGGCCCAGCGCCTATTATCGCAACCCTCTTCCCCTTCTTAATGATGCTTTGCCCAGGTGAGCATTTTAGGGCGAACTTCATCCTTATCCCAGGAACGCCGGCTCGGCTCTACTTAATAAGCATTGACGAGAAGGAGAACCATTATTATGCTCATTATTATTACCAGCATAAAATGAGGATGGCGATGGGATCATTATGATGGGGATGGAGTTGGGCTATGATTCATCATTAATTTTGGGCTAAACGTTTAATAACCCTTTGAGTTCTGTGACTGTTGGTGTTAATTACGACAGGCGTTTACATAAATGGTTACGCCTCCGTGCCTCCAAGTAGGCATTACGAGAAAGGCATAACTGAACTATTCGCTGAATCAACGCTGAAGGCACTGGAGGCAGCCGGTAATCCTAGAATACGAATGATTTACATGGCATCGGCCTTAATGGAACTGACGTCTGAGCAATTGAATGCTGGGAACGTATTAAGGGAATACATAGGATTAAAGGATGTGCCAACAATGAGGGTGGAGAACGGCGATGGTTCCAGCAGCCTAGCCATGCTTGCTGCAGTGAATGATGTTAAATTAAAGGGGGGCTGCGTGATGGTGGTAGGCATAGAGAAGCCCCATGAAGTTACATCAACCAAGCTCAATAAATTCATCTCATTCTCCACAAACAGCGAGTATGAAGCCTTCTTCGGAGTGACTCCAGCAGCTCAGGCAGCCATAATGGCTAGGGAATACATGAATAAGTATGAGTACTCGTATGAGGATATAGCCATATGGCCCCTCAAAATGCATGAACGGGGCGCCCAAAACCCCAATGCATACTTCAAGAAGGCAGTGAAGATGAAGGACATACTGGAATCGGAGTTGGTGGCCGATCCATTAAGGCTATACGATATGGCGCCCTATGTGGATGGATCCGCGGCCATCATAGTGTGCAGCGAGCCCAATAAGAGGGATGCAATAATACAGGTAAGCGGGGCAGGAATGGGAGTCGGCTCCGCATACTTCGCATCAAAACAGACGTATGCAGCGTTGGAGTCCGTTAAGCCTGCAGTTGATCAAGCATTAGCCGAGTCAGGAATGAAGCTTGAAGACATTCGAGTGATAAATGTGCATGACACGTATAGCATAATTGGATTAATGAGTCTGGAAGCCATGGGTTTCTCGCCTCAAGGAATGGCTCCCAGATTGATGAGGGATGGAGCATTTGATCCGGGAAGCAAGGTGGTGGTTAACATGGATGGCGGTTTAAAGGCCATGGGTTTCCCAATAGGGGCTTCAGGTCTATATCAATTAATAAGTTCGGTGGTGCAGTTAAGGGGGGAAAAGCCATTCGAATCACTTAACGCCGATGCCGCTCTGGTTCATGATATGGTTGGAATAGATCAAGAAAGCATAGTTACTGCATTGAGGCGAGGCGACTAGTCATGGTGGAGCAGAACCTATCCATACCAAAGTACTGGAGGAGAACCCAGCAGTACTATAGATTAACTGCATCCAAGTGCCGAAAGTGCGGCAAGATATACTTCCCGCCGCGAAAGGTATGTGACTGCGGCAACTCGGTTCTAGAGGATTATGAGCTGCCCCGACAAGGTTCTCTAGTCAGCCTAACGGTTCTCAGGAGCGTCCCCGTGGATTTCGAGAAGCAGCGCCCACTCCTCATTGGGGTAGTGGACCTAGGGGGAGTAAAGCTAATGGGTCAAATAGTTGATTGTCCAACCCCGGATGTCCTTAAGCTGGGCACGCCAATGGAGGTAGTGTTTAGGCGTGTTAAGGAGGATGGGGAGCACGGCATAATTTATTACGGGTATAAGTTCCGCTCAATTAAGGGGTGTGAGTCATGATAGGCATAGTTGGTTGGGGCACATATATACCCAGGTACAGGATAAAGACCAAGGAGATAGCCGAGTCCTGGGGAGATGACCCCCTCAGGATAAAGGACATGTACCTCGTTGAGGAGAAGGCAGTGGGGCTCTTCGATGAGGACACGGTAACCATGTCAGTGGAAGCAGGTAGAATAGCCATAATGCGTGCAGGCATAAATGCCGGGGACATAGGCGCAATATTCGTAGGCTCGGAATCTAAGCCATACGCTGTAAAGCCTATTTCCTCCATACTAATAGATGCATTGGGTGCATCTCACAATGTTTTCACGGCTGACCTGGAATTCGCATGTAAAGCCGGCTCCGACTCGATAATATCCGCAATGGGTCTCGTTAAGTCAGGAATGATAAGGTACGGATTAGCGATAGGAACCGACGCCTCCCAGGGAGAACCCGGCGAGCATTTAGAGTACAGCGTAGGCACCGGCGCAGCGGCGTATGTGATAGGCTCAGAGAACGTGGTGGCAGAGATAAAGACTGTACACCCATTTGTCAGCGATACTCCAGACTTCTGGAGGAGGGAGGGATACCCATTCCCGGTCCATGGCGAGGGATTCACCGGTGAACCAGCCTACTTCAGGCACGTGGTGACTGCTGCCAAGGAATTAATGGCAAAGCTCGGCATGAAGCCAACAGACTTTGATTACGCCATTTTCCATCAACCTAACGCGAGATTCCCATTAAGGGCCGCCTCAATATTGGGATTCCCCCTCGAGAAAGTGAAGGATGGCATAGTTGTAGATAAGATCGGTAACACTTATAGCGCAGCAGCATTAATGGGTCTAGCTAATGTTTTGGAGAAGGCGAAGCCTGGCGCCAAGATATTGATGGTCCCATTCGGCAGCGGCGCCGGCGCTAATGCGTTTTATATTGAGACAACGGACCTCATCGCGGAGAAGGCCCGTATTGGCAAGACCGTGGAGCAGTACCTGGCCGAGAAGACGTATATAGATTACTCATATTACCTAAAGTATAGGAAATTGATAAGGATGCATTAATCAGAGGCAAAATAAGCTCGTTATTTCTCCGTTAGAAGCTAAATAAGCCCTCTCTTTATAAAAAGAACTACCAGCTCCTTCAAGGAAGGATGCAATTCCACCGTATTTAAGTTATAGCTACATTCTCAAATCATGAGAAGCATTAATTAGAGAGTCGTTAGGAATGAGTTTCTCATTCAGGGAATTTCGCTTAATTGGGGATGTGATGAAGCGGTTTATTCTACGTAGTAAAGTATTTAATTAAGGCATACCTATTGTTTACCTGTGAATTTGCGGAAGGGAATAGAGTATGAGGATTTAATTGATGAGAGTCCGGAGAACAGATCTCTTTCCTGGATGATAATTCCTCAATTAGTTAAGTCAGGCGTCATTCGCCCAGTTGATGTTCGTAATATAGTTAAATTATCTTGTAAGGAGAAGGAGAAGGATATATTGAAGATAATATACATAGTAGTTTATGGGTTGATAGATGACGGCGTTATTGATTATGATGATCTACCTCGCTGCATTAAATCCAAGTTCTTCTATAAGGCCGCCGGCTTCATGTTTGACAATGATGATTATGAGAATGCGATTAAGGCATACACAATGGCAATAGAGAGGAATCAAAACAAGAAGAATTCCCTCTTCAACAGGGCATTATCCTATGTGATATTGTACAAAAATGATCCCAGGCCCGATTATCTTGATTTAGCCGAGATGGATTTAAACGAAGTTAGGAAAATGGAGCGCATGAAAGATGACGTGGCGTTTCTCCTAGGCTTCATAAAGGAGGAGAAGGGTGAGATGGATGAGGCAATCAATTGGTACCAAACCGCCATAAAACTCAATAGAAACAATAAGCTGGCGAGGGAAGCAATAGATAGACTCCGCAAGTCCCAATAGAGGAAACTTATTAATTTAATCGATTTCAAGTATTTTATGGATCAATCCCACGGCAATTACGAGCCGATGCTGAACGACTTGCTCAACGGCAAGGTGAAGATGCATGAATTAGATAAATTAATTGGGGATTCTAATAAGGCCACGGAAATTAGGCGAATTTATCTTGAGCACAAGCTCGGCGTGAAGCTAAGCAATATAGGCAGCACCGTGCTGGATTTCAATAAGGTCGTAGGCAGAAACGCGGAAAACACCATAGGATCAGCCCAGATTCCAATGGGCGTTGCCGGTCCATTATTGGTAAAGGGCTCCCAAGTCAATGGCGAAGTCTTCATACCGCTTGCCACCACAGAAGGCGCATTAATAGCTTCAATAAATAGGGGGGCCAAGGTAATCACGGATAACGGCGGTGCACGCAGCTTCGTGATCAGGAACGAGATGACGCGCGCCCCGATCTTCAGGCTCAGCGATGTATCATCTGCCGTGGAATTCATTAAATGGGTTAACGATAATATGGATGCCATACGCAGAGAGGCCGAGTCGACCAGCTCTCATCTACGGCTTTTAAGGGTAGAACCATTCATGTCCGGCAATAATGTATGGCTTAGGTTCTCATACTTCACGGGCGATGCTATGGGGATGAATATGGTGACGGTGGCCACCGATAAGGCTGCCCAACTAATAATGAATGGTTTCCCCGATGCCGTACTAGTAGCGTTAAGCGGAAATATGTGCGTGGATAAGAAGGCTAGTGCTGTGGATTTCCTGCTTGGCCGCGGAAAAACAGTGATAAGCGAGGCTCTAATTAGTCGTGAGTACTTGGAGAAGAGTCTGGGGGTTACCCCTGCCAGGATTGTCGATGTTAATAATAGAAAGAATCTGCTGGGGTCAGCCATGGCTCACTCCTACGGATTTAATGCGCATTTTGCAAATGTGGTCACCGCAATATTCATAGCGACAGGCCAAGATGTGGCTCAAGTAGTTGAGTCAAGCATGGGAATTACTTGGGCAGAGGATCGCGGTGATCATCTATACATATCCATCACTCTCCCCAGCCTAGAGGTGGGTACAGTGGGCGGTGGCACGGCATTACCAACCCAGAGAGAGGCGCTTAGATTAATGGGCGTGGATGGAAGCGGCGCCCCTGGATCCAGCGCGGTTAGGCTAGCTGAAATAATCGGTGCGGCTGTGTTGGCCGGGGAGTTGAATTTATTATTAGCATTGGCTAGGCAGGAATTAGCGGTTGCACATAATAAATTAGGCAGAGCTGGAAAACATAATTGAAAAAGGGAAAAAAAGAAAAGATAGAATGGTTTATTTTAAAAATTAGCAGAAGTATGGAATTACTACTCAATGTACTTCATTGATTTAATTATGAATTGCCTTATCTTGGTCATCACATTCTCCACATGCCATATGGGATTAACGAAAACTATTAGCCAACCCTTGTCGGACATATTAAAGAAAGCAACCTTAAAATTGTTGTATTTGATTAATAGATATTGGAAGTTGCCGAGGAGGTCATCGGAGACTTTTCGAGATCGTTGGACGAACTCAAGGAGGCTTAGGACGCCGCGGAAGGATTTAACGGTGAGGGTGTTTGGGAGGTGATGTAGAAGCGGGACATTTGATGAATTAATTATTGCGGCACCAACTATAACCTCGCCGTCTATTAGCTCTGTGAGCAAAAGTTTTTTAAGCTCCATTGAGGGCGTTGTCTCCGTCACCTTATTGTCGGGCGAAACATAAATTACCAATATCAAATCCCTAGGCTATATAAATGCGCCCTGATTTATAAATTTTTGCCCATTTATGTAGAGAAACAGTTAGCGCAATAAAACAATCAAAATGGTGCACTGAGGCCTTGAACCGTGTTCGCTTGCGGCAAATAATAAAGTCCTTAATGGGATCGCTTAATCCTTAGGATAAGAAACCATTAATAAAAATCATATTGCTTAAGCCTTATAAATGCTGAACTTCAGAGTTCGATATGCGGATTGCCTATTTATTGACTGCATTGGCCAGCATAATTATAGTATCTAGCATAGTCATTGCATTTCTATTTCCAGTCGAGTTGATGTTCTCCGTTGAGCCCAGGTATTGGTACGTGATTTATGTAAGTGGCTCCATAATACAGACTCAAGCTACTCCCCTCTATATCATTATGTGGCGGGCCGCTTCCCTCCTTTTTTTGTCTTGGTTATCCCTAATAATAATATATATAATAAAGCCTTTATCCACCGCTGACGCATTATCAATAATCATTGGACTCGCCTTCACAGTATTTAATTACCTTTACTTATTTACCATAGGAGCACCCCTAAGCTTTTATCCATTGATATTTGTGATTCACACAATTGGTCATCCCCTTACCTATATCGATATGGGTCAGGTCATGATAATATATGTCATCTGGAGGATCTTGGTTCTACGAAGAAAGGGGCTCTTAAAGATGTTCTGGGCTCTCTAATGCTAGGTTCCTTAAAGTTTTTAACCGATTCTATCTATGCCTTGTTATGGGTGGAAAATCGCCAGTTCCATTGCTGGTAGATGGTAAGAGGGTGGATGGAAGATCACCGGATGACCATAGGCCAGTTATGATGCGTGTAGGGGTTCTCCCCAATGCCAGTGGCAGCGCTCTAGTTGGTTATGGCAACACCGTGGTTCTCGCCGCCGTGTATGGACCGAGGGAAGCGATGCCCAGGCACATAGCTTTACCGGATACGGGTGTGCTTAGGGTTCGGTACCACATGGCGCCCTTCAGCACGGATGAAAGGAAAAGTCCGGCGCCGACTAGAAGAGAAATAGAAATAAGCAAAGTAGTTAGGGAAGCTCTTGAACCAGTCATATTTCTAGAGCAGTTCCCCAAGTCATCAATAGACGTGTTTCTAGAGGTTCTTCAGGCAGATGGAAGTACTAGAGTAACTTCCATAACTGCTGCATCTCTTGCATTGGCCGATTCCGGTATACCAATGCGCGACCTGGTGGTCGGCGTCTCAATAGGGAAAATAGGCAATACCGTGGTGGTTGACCTAAATAAGCTCGAGGATAATTATGGAGATGGGGACATGCCCATAGCGGTGGTTTATAGGAGGAGCTGGGTCACCTTAATGCAGGCTGATGGTTCATGGACAGTTGATGAGGTAAAGACTGGGCTTAGCTTGGCGTTTAAGGCTGCTGAACCTATTTATAAAATGGAGAGAGATACATTAAAGGGCCGCTACTCAGAAGAGGCGATATCTCCATGAGTTACCCATTTGAGGTTATTCCAAGCCTACGGCGAGAGGCATTAATGAGACTAATATCTGACGGGAAGAGATCGGATGGGCGTGGACTATATGATTATAGACAGATCGATATAAAAGTTGGACTCGTCAGGACCGCTGATGGAAGCGCATTAGCCACAATCGGTAATACAAAGGTGATTGCCGGCGTCAAATTCGAGCTGGGGAGACCTTTTGAGGACACTCCGGGCGAGGGGAATCTAATAGTAAACCTAGAGACTCCTCCCCTTGCTTCTCCCACGTTTGAGCCGGGGCCACCGGATGAGAATGCAATAGAACTAGCCAGAGTAGTTGATAGAGCAATACGACACAGCGGCTTCATAGATATGTCCACATTATCCATAGTGCAAGGCAAGTCGGTCTATGCATTATGGGTCGACGTATATGTATTGAATCATGATGGCAATCTAATGGATGCATCACTACTTGCTGCCGTGGCTGCCCTAGCTACCTCGCAAGTCCCTAGATCAATAATAGATGGCGATATCGTTAAGCTTGATAAATCCAATAAGGTTCCACTGACGGTTAATATGGATAAGATGCCCATAACCACTACCTTCAATAAAATAGGCAAATTTATTTTAGCGGATGCAAATGTAGAGGAAGAGGTGCTAAGCGAGGGAAGATTCACAGTGGCATTTAGTGGCGATGATGTTGTTTCAATACAGAAGTCCAGCGGGTTCTTCACACCACTTGAAATAGAGGATATGATGACTCACGGGCTTGAATTATCAAAATCAATAAGGGCTAGGGTAGTTGAGTCGCTGGGCAATAAGCCCGAGTCCTTTATCATTTAGTTTTTAAACCCAAAATCGTTACCCACATTAAAATGGAGAACTATAATTACCCCAATGCAATATTGATTACGGCAGGCCACGTGGATCACGGTAAAACCACCGTGGTCCATGCACTTAGCGGTACTTGGGTGGCTAGACATAGTGAGGAGCTTAAGAGAGCCATGACAATTAAGCTAGGATATACCAGCATTAACTTATCCAAATGCGATAATGCTGAGTTCAGCGTTGCACCTAGCTACTTGGTTGAGAAGTGCCCTAACGGCGAGCAACCAAAGCCATATAGGAAAATATCCATGCTGGATGCTCCCGGCCATGAGGTCCTCATATCAACAATGATAAGCGGAGTAACCTTCGTCGATGCAGTAATAATGATAATAGACGCCACCATGCCCGTTCCCCAACCTCAGACCGAGGAGCACTTCCTGGCTGCCTCAGTAATGGGGATAAATAACTTGATAATAGTCCAGAACAAGATAGATTTAGTGCCTAAGGAGAAGGCAATAGAGAATTACAAGCAGATACAGTCATTCATAAGAGGCACATGGGCTGAGGGCGCTCCCATAGTGCCAATATCAGCGCTTCATAAGGTTAACATAGATGCCTTAGCCACCATAATAGATGAGAAGGTGCCGCCAAAATCCATTAACTTGGAGAAGCCTCCGATAATGTACGTACTGCGAAGCTTTAATGTGAATAGGCCTGGAACACCCGTTGAGAAACTAGTCGGCGGCGTTGTCGGCGGCTCCTTAATACAGGGTCGGCTACGCGTCGGCGATGATATAGAGATACGGCCTGGCCTAAAAATAGGTAATACCTATAGGCCAATAAATACTAAGGCGGTTAGCATAGCCATGGATAATGTACAGCTGGAGGAGGCGCGTCCAGGTGGTTTAGTCGCTATTGGAACAAAGCTTGACCCGGCGTTAACGAAGGCGGATTCCCTAGTGGGCAGCGTAGTGGGGTATCCAAATCAACTTTATCCTGTCTATACCAGCGTCGTCTTGGATTATCATCAAATACAGCGGAGGGATATGAAGGATCAATTGAAAACCGGCGATCAAGTAATGGCTATAATAGGTTCAGCTTCAATACCTGGCATGGTTAAGAGCATGAGAAACTCCTCGGTTGAGGTTATGCTTAGAAAGGCGGTTTGCGCTCCCCCCGGCTCAAGGGCGGTAATAATAAAGCAGGTCGGGGGCAGGTGGCGCATAACGGGATGGGGCGCATTAATTGATGGTCAAATTGCCCTCGACTAAGGTCTCTCTAGTTCTTTTCGATACTAGCGCCTTAATTTTATCCTTCAAGAATCGCGTGAATCTACTTGATCGAGTATCCGAGATAGTTAATGGAATTTACATCCCAATAGTGACGCAGGCAGTACTGGATGAATTAGATAAATTATATAGGTTCGGTTCGCCTCAAGTCAAGCATAACGTGGCTGCCATAAAGGGATTGATTTCAAGGTATTTCTCTATCGCTAATATTGTGGGTGAAGCGGATGAAAGCATAATTAGCTTCGCGACCCAACAAAAATGCATAGTGGTTACTTGCGATATGGAGCTTAAGCGTAAGCTAGAGAAGACCGGGATCACCGTAATATATTTTAGAAAATCGTCAGGGCGGTTCGAATCGATTTTCTAAATCAATGCTTTATCCGCATTGCTTATATGATTTTTCGGTGCGACTTCACCATAAGGTATTTCTCTA
The DNA here is from genome assembly GCA_049965935.1 of Thermocladium sp. GTDB lineage: Archaea > Thermoproteota > Thermoprotei > Thermoproteales > Thermocladiaceae > Thermocladium. The sequence continues at coordinate 3,389 of JBMFVP010000032.1, read as the reverse complement.
GGTGCCCTCATTGTTGGGATTAATGATGTAAAGCCAATGAGGTTGAGTACTTCTTGAGCTTGCTTCTCTGAGGGAAAGCTCATTATGGACATCTTTGTTTTGCTTCGTGGAGTGGTTTGCGGTGAGCCATCAAGAACACGAATAGATGTCCAAGAGGGTATATGCCCTCACAATTCTTGGCCTATCGCCTTAATCCCAGTAATAACTTTATCATATAAGGAAGTTTATCCCTACCGTGGGAAACTCTTCTTTAATCCCATAAAGTTAAAAATAACTATGAATTAATTCCCGGGATGGAAGCGAGCCGGGATGAAGCAGAGGGAGTGGGCATAACTATTAGGCGTCTCAATTCTAGGGAAGAGTTCGAGGAATTTGGTCGAGTGGAGATGAGGGTATGGGGTGGGCAATATCCACCACCGCCTGAACTACTAAGAGCAATTGCAGATAATGGTGGATTAGTGCTGGGAGCATTTCATGGTGAAAAAATGATAGGTATACTGCTTGGCTTTACGGGCTTCAATAATGGGAGAATATATCACTATTCGCATCAGACTGGGGTTTTAGCGGAGTATAGGGATAAGGGGATCGGCTTCATGTTAAAGATGGCGCAGCGCAACGAGGTAATTAAGATGGGATTAGATCTAATTATTTGGACATTTAATCCATTAATGGCCAGAAATGCATTCTTTAATGTTGGGAAACTAGGTGCTGTCATTAGGTGCTATATGAGGAATTATTATGGATTAATGAACGATGAGTTAAATAGAGGTATACCAACGGATAGAGTATTAGCGGAGTGGTGGATCAATAGCAGGCGAGTTAATGGTTGGCGACCCATCAAGATAAGCGATCCACTCCAGTATCCGCAAGTAATAGTCACTGCTCCTGTTCAAGAAAGTCCACATAGATTACCAGTGAAGATAATGAAATCAACAAGCGATCCACTTATGTTGGAGATTCCTGCTGACCTTCTTTCGCTTAGGAATACACTTGGCGAGTCAGCCATAAATGCCTGGGTCAACGCCTATCGTGATGCGTTTGATTTCCTCTTGGGGGAGAATTATCATGCAACGGATGTGGTTTCAGCTAATGAGCGAGTATTCTATGTATTCACTAGATCGGAGGAGGATCTAGGCCAGAGCGTATGCGATATGGAACATAAAGGAGAGGCGGCTCTGATCCCGGGTCAGAGAGAGGATTAGGGTCTCTTCCACTTATGATGAGTAATGGTTACTGTAGCGGTCAGTGGCCATTCTGATTGCATTATAAGGGATTTAACCTAACGGAGGTTAAGGAGGCTTCCGATCCCTTCCATGAGGGGGCGTATAGTGAGTTTCTTGGGGGAAGCAGGAAATCCCCACCGCGAGGTGACGATGCCTCGTCCGCAAGGGCATAGTTCACTCAAATGTTTTCGGCTTTACTTTGGTTATTTTAATCGATTGAATTATATTAGTTCATTCGTGAAAAATAGATCAATGGTATCTGGCTTTGCTGAGGACATGGATTGCGAGGAAATACGGAGGCATCCATTAATAGGGGACGGCGCTGCTAGTGTTCTTCATCAGCTTCTCGATGCGGTAAAGGGAGGTGATGGGGTTTACATATTAATGGGGGAATATGGAACCGGCAAGACGCTGATTTTAAGAAAGCTGAGCTCTATGGTTGGCATTCATATAGTTAATCTTAGGCGCGGCATTGATGTTTCTTGTTCCAATTCATTGGCTAATTCATCGATATATGCCATAGATAATTTCGAGGTGCTGCTTCAAAAACCATTAGTATATGGGGATAAGGTAAGGGATATAGTATCTAGCGCTAAGCTCCTCATAGTATCTATATCATCCAGTGGTGGCCCAATATATGGAGGAAGCATAGTTAGCATTAGCGATATATTAATGAGGCTAAGGAATGCGAAAAAGATAATTATAGAGGTGAGTCCCGAAGATTCCAAGAAAATAGTTGAGTCAGCCGGCATAAAAGTTGTGCCGCTGCTAACGTCGTTGATGAATAAGACGCCTGGTCTCGCAATTAGGGCATTTAATGGCATGCGTGGCTCCAGCGATGATACCTATATGGTGATCTAAGCTAATAATTGATTGCCCATTTCTATAGTATTAATGATTTTTAATAATCCCTGGTTGGCTTGCATGCGATTCGCAGGACGCTTGGTCCCCATTATTATCTTTGCTTCTTCTCCCTATGGGTAAGGCAAAAATTAAAAATAATGTGTTTAGCCCTTGCTAGATGGGGGTGTATGATTACTTATTGGAGGAGATAAGGCGGTTTGGCTCCATTCACTTAACGCTGCTTGATCCAGATAAGATAGATATTGAAAAATTTGTTGAATTATCTAGAAATGCAGAGAAAAGTGGGTCTAGCGCGATAATGGTTGGCGGCAGCCTAGGTGTCAATGAGAGGCTTCTCGATGATTACTTGGAAGCGGCCAAGAAGGAAGTTAAGATACCATTTATACTATTTCCAGGAAACATAGCTGGGCTAAGCAATAAGGCCGATGCATTATTCTATTTATCAGTGCTTAACTCTCTTGATCCATATTATATAATAGGAGCTCAAGTTCAAGCATCAATATTGATAGCCAAGCGGTATCAAATGCTTGATATAATACCGATGGCATATATAATAGTAGGGGAAGGCGGTGCAGCTGGCTACGTGAGCAATGCCCGCATGCTTCCCTTTGAGAGGGATGACATAATCATCGCATACGCCTTGGCTGCGAAGTACCTTGGATTCAGTGTTATATACCTAGAGGCTGGATCCGGCGCAAAAGAGCCGGTGCGGCCAAGTATACTTGCCAAGATGAAGAAATTAGTGGATAAGCCTGTAATGGTTGGCGGCGGAATCAGAACCCCCGAGGTAGCTTACAGCATAGCGCTAGCCGGTGCCGATATGGTGGTGACAGGTACAGTGGTTGAGGAGTCGCCTTCAATGGTGCTATCGGATATAGTTAACGCCGTGCATAGAGGCGGCATGGATAGAATTGGGCCTAGGGAACAAGGAACCTAAGCAATAGCACTATTATTGGGACAACTATCCCAATCACTATTACAGCGGTGGGGGACAGCTTTATTTTCTCTATTTCCCCAACATCATAAAACCTAACGAGACCCGCAGACATAAACGGCTGCATACCGCTTGATTTTTTTCTCTTGCTCGGCATGATCAAACCTCTCTCCTGTCGTTTTTAAGCGTTTCTCACCAAAAGACATCGATGAGGAGCAGCAAGTAGTAATAGAAATTAAGGATTTCCCGGCTTTAGGAATTTGGAGTCAATGAATAGTTATGGACGGTAATGCAATTAATGAGCAAGATATGGCTATATACCAGAGTGAGATATATTTGTTTCCATTCTTTATTCATAATATGAACCA
>JBMFVP010000031.1:0-18363 GCA_049965935.1 Thermocladium sp. | reverse complement strand
GAACTAAGAATGGCCTTCACCTTATCTATTTTATTGCTGAGAATCATTAATAGTTCCTTGCAACGATTGATTGCCTCCTCCTTCTCTCTCTTGGCGTGATTTATGTATTCGCGTATTAGATTAATATCTTCATTGCTTAAATCCTTCTTAATTATCAGTCGCTCCACCGCCTTATGAATTGTTTCCTCATTATTCTTAATTGCTTGTATCTCATTATCTATCTTCTTGATTAATTCATCTAATCCAATCTCATCATCCTCCCCGCTGATTACTATGCCCTTATTGCTTTGAACTATTTTCCTGCCATTTAGGCTTACTGTTTCTTCCTTTCCATTATTATTTACCTTAAAGTACGTGACTTCCCTGGTTCCCTTTTTTACACCTATATGGGTTATTACTCCCTTATACTCATTTCCCACATATAGTCTCTTTCCCTTGTAATTGGCTGGATTCGGTAATACTTCGCTATTATCTATGGAGCTAAACTTCTTGAACAAATTAAAAACCATGGTGATAAATAATAATGCTATATTTATATTGGAATCGGCTAAAATAAAGACATGAGCGAGTGGGATAAGCTTCGACTTGAGGTCACTAACTGCACCAAGTGTGATCTGCATAAGGAGAGAAGACAAGCTGTTCTGGGCGAGGGGCCATTGGTTGCAGAAATCATGCTAATAGGCGAGGCCCCCGGCGCTCAGGAGGACTTGGAGGGGCGACCATTTGTTGGAGCCGCAGGCAAGCTACTTAATAAAATGCTGGAGGAGGCTGGATTAAGAAGAAGCGATATTTACATCACTAATATAGTTAAGTGTAGACCTCCTGGAAATAGGGAACCTATGCCTGATGAGGAAAAGGCGTGCTTACCTTACCTAATTAGGCAAATAGCTCTAGTAAAGCCAAGGCTCATAATAACCATGGGAAAGCACAGTACAAAGGCTCTATTACATATGAGCGGCGTTAAGATTAATTCCATTTCTAGCGTTAGAGGAAAACCACACAATATAAGAATAGGAGCAATTGAGGCAATGGTGATTCCAACTTATCACCCAGCCGCAGCCATATATAACCCATCCCTGAGGCAAACAATAGTAAATGATTTACGGCAAGCATCTAAACTAGTTAAGGGAAGAACACGCTCTATAATGGACTTCATTGAAGATAAAGAACATCGATGGGGGCAGTGATCTTGCTTCGTATGAAGTCGAGAACCCCATTTTGTCTCGCAACAAGTATGGAGAAACCCCCTATATTGGCTTCCGCCTCATCTATTATGCCTAATAATGCATCAATCGTTCTTCCTGTTCTCATTATATCATCAACTATCAGTACCTTATCCTTCTTGCCTAGTAGTTCCCTGGGTAGGTAAATGCTAACTCGGCGAGGCGGGGAGTCCACTATGTAGGAGGCCTCATAGAAATCCTCAAACCCGGCATCCTTATATTGCTTGGCTATCGTGAGTCTGGCCCGGAGCGCATTAGCTGCCACTACTGCTAATGGTATACCATCGGTGGCTACAGTGACCACGCTGGTTATATTATATTGGCCAAATACTTTTTGAACCCGCTTCTCATACAGCTTCAACACGTATGGATTGAAGATCACATTGCTTAGATCGATGTAGTCACCCTTATTCTTGATCAGCATTGGCATTATCTTAGGTAACTCAAGTTTGTTTTCTAATTTCTTTACTATATTCATGGCGGTCTCCGATGATGGCAATATATCCCCATTCGAGTACCTGCAAAGCACGCTCTCAGGCACGTCAAGGATCTCCGATAATTGCCTAAACGAGTAATTAAATAGTCCCCTCATTATGTTTATTAATTCTACTGCCTCCAGTTCAATGCTTAACTTATCTATCCTTGCCATTTAAAGAAGTATTTAAACAAGTCCCTTAATTAAGTTAACGCTCCACTAAAGCGAACTACCTAGCCCTTATTGGCGAGTTTCCCAGTCTCGCGACTAGGTCTAGAAAATTTCCCCTCACAAAAGGAAGTGATGCTTCCATCCACAGCATAAAAATATTCCCATGGAACCATCCTCTCACGGAAGATTCCCCCAAATCCCCACTAGATTAGTGAATTCAGCTTTTGGATGGGTCTAACTAACGATTACCTCTTCATTATTCATTACGAAATCCGTGAAAGTCGATACTCCATCTACGATAGGATCCAGGGCTGATTTATCTATCCCCAAGGCCTCAAGCATGCCCGTGCAAACATATATATGAAGTTTACCTAGTTCCTTCACGCTGCTTAATATATCCATGTAATCCATGCCGCGTCTCTTCAATTCCTGAGCTACATTAACGCTTCTATTGACGGTGAATGCCCTAACCGCCCGCCCAGTAATAAATGCGTAAACCTCATCCCCTCGCAGAACAAGCGACGCCACTAAGGAGGCACTGACATAAAGATCGATATAATCATCGCTTTTAATCAATACTCCAACCATGTATTCGCACCGCCAAACTGGTTTTATATTGCGCTAATAATGCATAAAATACCGCCCTAAGGCATTTACTTCTCGGTCTAAAGGGATCGCCCATCATCATGCATGATGGTTGATGAGTATGGAGTAACAAATAGTTCGAAGTAATTGTGTGCATTATCTTCGTGGGGAACCTTTACATTGCTTACCATAATCTTCATCAAGCCAGAGACCTTGACCGCGGGATGAGGTTGTTTAATCATGGACTGGAGTAATTAGTATTGCATTGGTTGGGCAATTATTTTGGCAGGAGAAACAGGCATGACAGGAGGCCTCATTCAGTATTATTGCAACTCGCCTAAGCTCTCCTGTTAGGACTGCCTTGGGGCACACGCTCCAGCAAATACCGCATCCAATGCATTTATCATTTATGACCTTAATTGTAGCCAGCACTGCTCCTTGCTTGCTGAATAGGTTTATATAGAATTCGCAACTAATCAATAATAATGAGGAATTATGCAAAACGATGGTCAATAATCTGCTTTTATTGCCTGAAGGAGATCACGTATAAGGATGCACATATAGTTCAATATTACTTTAAACCACTTGGCTCTAAGTTCAGAGTATATGCATGCAGTGAATGTATTCAGAAACTGAAATTAAAAGAGGAAGAGAACGAAGAAATTCGCTAAAAACCTTTCTTAAAATCATATTGCGGCAAATTAAATAGAGAATTGAAGATTAGGCATCTTGTAATCCACGAGGGCCAAAATTTTAATTTGTTTCATAAGCCAATAATGTGATGCTGGGAAAGATAAAGCAGGAATTGAGTCCAAGCATTTATCATCAAATGTTTCGATTCCAGATACGCGTTTCACAATTAATACTTTGGATTAGCTTAATTCTAGCAATGATTGGACCCGCATTATCAATGATTTTCTATTACATACATGGCGAGATTATGGTTGCTGCGATATCCATGTTCTACATAGGCATAATGTATAGTCAGCATCCGGGCTTCACGAATTTCATGCCGAACAAGATGACTTCTATCGCCATGGCTATAATCTCGATCGCGTGGAGCGGCTCGTTAATGATTGGAACATGGCTCTGGCGACCGCTTGCCGCTGCATGGGCATCATTATTTATAGCCATATTTATGCAGAGCGGCTTGGGGTTAAAGCCATTATACTTTCCTAATTGGTTCACATTGGTTGGTTTACTTGGGGTAATAGGGGCATCGATAACTGGATTTCAATGGGGATTAATTGGGTTCCCCATAGCGGCTGTGATTAGTCTACTGAGGAGGGTTAACGGTAAAATGAGGATGAGAATCCTTGACCCATTAATACTATTGCTGTATCCAGTAATCGTGTCTGTGCTGTGGCTTAACTATGCTAGAATTATTTTTCTATTTCTAATAATATCCTCGCTTGCCTTACCGAGCAACCTCCCCAGAAGCGAATTATCCGTAGCATTGCCGGTGGGGCTGGCGGTGGCAATTACCATTGGCATACCGGCGGCTGGAGCTGCTATATTAATGAAGTGGCCCAGCATCCTCTACTTCCATGCATTAGCGTTGGGGTTCCTAGCGCCAATAATGTTATCCTTATGCGTTCCAATGTTACTGCCAGGCACACTATGGATATGGCCTAAGAATTACAGCGAAGAAGTACCAGCTCTAATAGGGGTATCGGCAATTCTTAGGCTCCTCTCATATTATTACGGCAACTATGCACTAATAGTTTCACTAATGGCTCTATATGTTTCATTAATGATTGCCACAATCCATTATTTAAGAGGCAAGCGAATAACGGTGCTTTAGGGAATACCATGCCCTGGAATTATGATTTGCTCTCCTGGACCGCACAGTGGTAATAATAGAAAATCTTGAAAGCAAATGGAAATAATTCCCAATAATCCTCCTGCTTCAACATCAAAAATAATATCTATTTATCCTTAGGATTGAGGCTTGGACTTAACTTTGCCCTTTTGCTCAGCAATCAATTTTATTTCCCGACCATGCGGCGCATATATGCTCCACTCGTTTATGCCTATAATATTACTTAATTGCTCCATGAATCCCTTAAATATATTGAAGCTAATGGGTTTCTCAAGGTATATTCCAATGCTTATCGATGTATTATCCCCTTCATTACTGAACCTTACCTTGATGTACCTGACATCCCGTACCCCATTAACTCGCCAATAATTCTTAATTTCACTCTTAATTGAGCGTTGATCCATGTGTTAATCGCTTTTTAAACGGTTTAAAGCATTATCGTAACTTGCCTCCCTTTCCCTGAACCCAGGATCAGCCTCACTGTATCTTTATCAATAATTAATTTTAAAAACAATAACCGTGGATTAATACCATGAAGCTGGAGACTGTTAAAGTGGAGTACCCCATTGACTCTAATGTCATAGTGGGGCAAGCCCATTTCATAAAGACTGTCGAGGATCTGTATGAGGCATTGGTTACATCCGTCCCAGGCATACGATTCGGCCTAGCTTTCTGTGAAGCTAGTGGAAAGAGGCTAATTAGGCATGAAGGTAACGATAACGAGTTGAGGGATGCATCCATTCGTCTCTGCAGCAAGATAGCCGCCGGCCACGTGTTTGCAATATTCATTAGAAACGCTTACCCCATAAATGTATTGAACGCCATAAAAAATACCCATGAAGTAGTTACAATTTATGCGGCAACAGCTAATCCATTAAGCATAATAATCGCTGAGGAGGAACCCAATAGGAGAGGAGTAATAGGAGTAATAGATGGGGAATCGCCATTGGGCGTGGAATCCGATCAAGATGCAGCAGAAAGGAGGGAATTACTTCGTAAAATCGGTTATAAGAAGTAATTATATGAATACCCATAAAAACATAATTGACTTATTCTATTTCTATCCTGGCCCCATACTCATCTTTATCCACTATCATGGAGTGGCCGCCGGCAACCTCCATGGCGATCGCCACCTCCTTAACGGCATTAGGTGCAAGGGCTATCACGATGCCGCCGCCGCCGGCACCACTTAGCTTGGCGCCAATTGCTCCGGCTCTCCTTGCTGCGTAGATCAAGGATGAAAGTCGACCCGTTGATACGCCAAGCGACTCTAGTAATCCTTGATTTATATTCATTAAATCAGCTACTATCTCTAAGTTATTGGCTTCCAATCCATGCTTAGCCGTTTTAGTCAATTCACCTATGGCATCCATTATTAATTCAATAATGATTGGATACTTGTTCTTCAGGTTCCCAACTGATTTAACTAAGTCCCTTGTGGTTGATTCCCGCTCTACATACCCAATCACTATTGGAAGAGAACCCACCTTTATGGTTTCTCGACCATTTGCACTTATTAAGTGAACGCCGCCCAATGCAGATACCGTTGTATCCATGGGGCTCGCTGCGCCTTGCACTGTTTTTTCAACCTCGTGGGCAAGCCGCGCAACATCTTCATTATTTATGGAGTAACCAAATGCCTCAGCATATGCCCGTATTGATGCCACAGCCACTGCTGCTGATGTGCCTAGTCCAGCGCCGACAGGCATCTCGGATGATACATCTAATTCAACTCCTCTTTTCTCTCCGAGAAACATTCTAGCCATATCTATGGCTGTTCTTAAGTAAGATACGGCATTTAACGCAACACCATACTCCGTCTCTATGCCTATTTCGCCGTTCTCTCCCATATTTATCATTAATCCTCTCGTCTTGAGATCCCTGGCCACTATCTTTATGTGCCCATCCATTCTAGGAACAGCCACCACATAAAGTCTCTTATTTATAGCCATGGCTATAGCAGGTTTACCATAAACCACGGCATGCTCCCCAAACAGCTTAACTACTCCAGGAGCTGAGGCAATCACTCGCCGCATTTGCTGCTCACCTCCCTTGCGGTTTTAACCAGCATCACCAAGTCTTGTTCGGGTCCCCTTAATTCATTAATCAAGGAATTTACTAACCTATCTAAGTAATCATCAGTATTGGCTGCCGACCTAAGCGCGTCGCGGAGCTCCATGGGTAGGAGCGGATACACCTCTCTTAATCTATCCCCATACTTGTTTAGCATTACTTCAATTGTTCTCCTCATCAAGTCCTTAACTCTATGCTCAGCGATATAATAATTATTCAATAACCGCTCGGCATCATTCAAATCCAGTGGAACTACGCACCTCGATTCCCTTAGTGCCTTTATGAGAAGCAATATATCCTCCGTAATCGATTTGCCAACAGCCCTAGAGAAGCTGGGCGACAATACTTTCCTCTCCACTCTATTAATAACCTCATCTATATCATCCATGATATGCATTGAAAAATATCTAAGTTAAAAAATCTTCTCGTGCAAAAGAATTATTTTTTAATTATTAATGAGTGAATGCCATTACTTCTCCTGCTGAGGTATATTAACTACGCCCATCTCCTTTAAAGCGATGATTAAGTCATCAGTCAACACACCGCTATAGGTACCATAGAAGTAAAGAGCCAAGGCAACAAGTGCAGCGACAACGACGTCCCATGGAAACGGTATGACCGCTGTAGTGAATACAAGTCCATAATTGGCCGAGCCAAGGAATGACAATATAACTGATGTGAATACAACCGCAACAACCCACCAACCAGCCTTCACATGCTTGGCCGCATCCTTATTAGACGTTGAGGAGGAAAGCCATAAAGTGAAACCGACAACCATAGCCAAGGTTATTAATACATATGCAGTGAAATCTATTACTGCTCCTGCAGTTAATGGAATTGTTGATGGGGTAGAGGAAGGCCAGCCCGTGGGGGCTATTATTGGCACATATATTAAGAAGTAGGTGGAGACTATCAATACTATCCAGTAAATTATTCCGGCCAGTGTAGCATTAGTCCTATTAACGCCATAACGATTAACCATCGTATACATATAGAATAACGGCAATCCACCTATAACCAGCGCGAATACGAACCAAAGCGTATAGAAGGTGCTCCAATAAACTATTAGATATGCTGCTATTGATGCTATTGCCGCTATGAGGGAAGCAGCGGGTAGTTTAAGTGGACGGGGAGCATCTGGAATCATTTTCCTGAAACTCATTAATGCTGGTCCACTCACTATATAGGTAAATACCGTTGTTGATGTTATGAACGATGAAATGGCGAACCAAGTAGGAAACGGAAGCAGGAATACTAGGCCTATTAAGAGCGAGGCAATCATCGGGTACATGGGCACTCTATGCTTATTCAACCTAAGAAATGCATCGGGTAGGTGGCCATCAGCGGCCATGCCATATATTGACCTGGCTGCTGTTCCAATATATATCCATCCCGTGCCTGACGGAGATACTATTGCATCTATTAACAATAAAATACCGAACACGGACAGCACCGCCACGCCGCTTAATGCCATTATCTCGTAGAATGGTCCAGTTGATAGCTCTGTTTTACCTAAATCAGCCCAATCACCAGGTGTTATTGAACCGACTATTTGGCCCTGGGAGTTAAGTATGTGAAGCTTGCTCCAATCCACCGCTCCTATGAATGATACTTGAAGGAGCACATATATTGCCATTACTAATATGAAGCCCAGTATGGTCCCCCAAACCACGTCTGTGGGTTTCTTGGCTTCGCCGCTGAATTCTATGCCCTGCCTAAAGCCTAAGTATGAATAAGCTATTCCTGTTGTTGGTATTGCCAGGAACACTGCAGCCATACCGTATGGAATGAAGCCGCCCGGCAGCGATGCAAAATTAGCGCTATGCATTGCCAACCCCATTAATAATATGAATGTTAGGGATGGTATAATGACTTTCCACCACCCAACGCCTGTATTGGTCTTGCCCATTACGTGAACCCCATACCAATTAAGCAAGAAGAAGAAGATTGTAAGCAGCGCTGCCACCACTACACCTAGAGGCGTTATGCCGCTGCTGTGTGTATAGAGAACAGGAATGTAGGTCGCCATATAGCTAACTGCGGCTATGGCTTCACTGGGAGCCACAGTCATCGCGCTGAGCAAATATGACCATGCCAATATGAATGAGGCGAAGCCCCCATATGCGTACTGGGGATATCTAACTATTCCACCGGTCTTTGGAAGCATTCCACCTATTTCCGAAAAGGTAAGCGCTATGAAAATCATTAAGAAGCCAGCGATTAGCCAAGATAGAATGGCTGCGGGTCCCGCGGCGGTGGCTGCCCCCATGGAGCCAAAGAGCCAACCGCTTCCTATCATTGCACCAACCACTAGGAATGCTATATCCCATCTACCCAATGCGCGTCTTAGCATTTTATCCGATTGCTCCGCCTCGGTCTCGCTTATCTTTCTTTCACTTCCTGGATTTTGTTCTGGTCCAGGCACTTACTTATATAGACTATAGGTTTTTAAGCATTGTTGGTATTTTTTACAATTAAAACATTTTCTGTCGAACATAAGTAAAGATTATAATGCACTCAATGCGATTTATTTAACTAATAATTAAATAAGTACGGCTAGATTGACCACATTCGATTGAAAATATAATTGTAAGGCAATAAATCAGTGCGGAAATATCATCACCCGCTCAGCTCATCCCATCGTCATCAACTCAATCACGTTAGCTACATCCCCTCCTTTAATCTTGCCTGTAGCTAACCACTATTGAAGACGGAACCCTAGAGGCACTAAGGTAATCTTATACCTGCATTTTTAAGTAATATTAAAGCAGGTCTAACCTACTTCATTGATTTGTTGCCCCCTAATCTTCATTGTCTAGCAGTTTAGCTGCCTCCTTTCGTTAATTCAATGGCCTACCACTGGATCAACCCATTACCCATATCGGTACCGATAAAAACTGCAATAGCCATTAATAGTGGAATAGAGAGTCTAAATTTATGTATGCTATGTTCATCCCACTGGCCGGTTTTAGGAAATCGGTTTTAATCCCCTAGCATCAATGTAATTTCTCCTCAGTATCCTAATATTTCCAAGCTAATACTTAATACTTTTAGATTATTGATTGCAAGTAAGGAATGGATAATAATGCAGCCGCCACTATAGTAATGGTCCATAAGCCATACTCTCTTTCATGAATTACCTTAAACCCATCGAGGGGGGGAACTGGGATCATGTTCATTAGGCCCAGCCATGCGTTAACAGCATATGGAATATATAATGCTGGGGATCGCCAGAGATACATGTAAAGCGCTAGAAAAATCAATGAGAAAACCACATTAGCAAGAGGACCCGCGGCCGAGATCAACGCGGGATCTCGCTGACTTGGCTTACTGCTTCTAGTTCTGTAACCTATGTGAACAGCTCCAGCTATGCCCATAGGTATCTTAACTACTGAGGTCAACGCAAGCATGACTAAGCCAAGGGGCCACATCCTGTAACAAGCTATATATCCAAGGCGGCGCGCTACGTATCTATGCATTAATTCATGGCCCATGAAGCCGGTGCCCACCGCTATCAGCACTGCCACTGCAATTATGTATATCGGGTAAATGCCATAGAAAACTACGATAAATGCACCATATGTAACCGCCAATGAAATAACCATCTGCCTAACCTCATCTGGACAAGCACTACTTACTCGCCTTATCATAAAGGGAATAGGCTTGCTATAAATTAAAAAGCTTAGGTTTTTATTATTAATAAACACTAAGTTGCCGGAAACATGATGGAGAGGTACATTAGGCAGATACCGCTCCTTGGACGGAATGGGCAAGCACGACTTAGGAAAAGCTCTGTGGGGATTATAGGGCTTGGAGGGCTTGGGTCAATAATATCGATGTACCTCGCCGGGGCCGGTGTGGGTAAATTGCTGCTTATCGATTTCGACACGGTATCCTTAACTGATCTACACAGGCAATTACTGTATACTATAGATGATGTCGGCAAACCAAAGGCCTTAGTAGGCATGAGGCGATTAACTGAAATCAATAGCGAGATCCATATTGATGCAATGAATGAGGCCATCACAAGCGAGGAAAAGGCCGATGAAGTCGTGAGAGAGGTTGACATAATCGCATTAGCCGTGGATAACTGGAAAACTAGGCAACTAATAAATGCATCAGCCATACGTAGAGGAAAACCGATTAGCCATGGGGCAGTAAATGGCTGGGTCGGAACAGTGACCACTATTTATCCAGGTAAGACACCATGCCTAAGGGAATTAAGTGACCTTGGAACTGGGGACGATAATATTTCCTGCCTGGCCGGCGACTGTAACTCTATAATTGGACCCGTGGCCGGGGTCATTGCATCAATACAATCAAGTGAAGTCATTAGAATTGCAGCCGGCCTATCCCCGGTCCTAATGAATATATTATTGATTATAGATCTAGGGAATGGAGTAGTAGATGAGGTAAGGCTTCAACGAAGCTCAACTTGTCCAGTTTGCGGCAACTTGTGAAATTATTATCATGGCCCCGCTGGGCATTAAATGAGAAGCTTATAAATTATGAACGCCAATGATAGGGATAGGAGAAGCGAGGCAAAGTAGCCCATTATTATCATATATACATAATTAGCATTAATGAATCGAAACCTATGTGCAAACGCTAATCCCAGTAATGCACCGGTGACGCTTAGTGTCAGCGTCATGGGTATCGCAAGAAACGTGGCCACCTCCATGGCTATGAACACCGATAATTGAGCTGATGCACCAGTTAATGGGCCGAATCCATACATTCTACCGTAAGCACCTAGAGTCCTGCGTCCACCTATAATTGCGCCCAGCACAGCAATGGCCGATATAAGCAATAGATTGCCGATGCTTGGGCTTGAAAGGGCCCAGACCAATCCTAAATTATTGGCTCCAAAGGAGAACGCCACCATGAATGAGAGCACTATCATTAATACCTTGAACATGGCTATATACCTTATTGGATTGGCCGCACTATAATACCGTATTATTAGGTAAACCACGTATGAAAACGCGGCAATCAATATTGGAGTAAGGAACCAATAACCGACAACGACATAGAAATTACCTAATAGACCACCATTGACCAAGTGAATCCCATTTATGGACATATATAAAGAATTAGTTATTGACATGGGTATCCTAGAGCCCTCACCTATTGTGAAGACCACTAGGCTAACAGCGAATAGAACTAAACGTGCAGAATCATTAACGCTATAAACATTCATGCTTCGCCCCTGAACCACTAGCCCAGCGACGTAACCAACTGCTGTCATTAATATAGCGGCTTGCGGCCGTATTAATCTACTCCCCACCACTGGACCAACTATTAGTGATAGATTATTGGCCGACACTAGGAACGTCGAGAGGGCCATTAATACATATGCAACGGCAATGTAAATCTGCATCATGATCCAAGACTCCTCAATATCGTTATTATCATGAATGATGCATCCTTTATTGAATCCATTACATCATCTACTTCAAATATCATGTTGAGTAGGCTAAGGAACTCGGCATAGCCCATATCCTTCACCTTGCTATATAATTCATCAATTGCATTATCCTTTACATCATCAACCATTTCCTCCAATTTCTCTATTGCCAATGTATGTTCCTTAGTTGCGGAGTATGTTCCTCCCTTATTTATGGAGTCCAGCACCTCCATTAAATCCTCCAATCCACGCCTAGTTAATTGTATCTCCTCCCTAAGGGATTTTTCTATCATTGAGAGCACGATAGGCGTATTACAGAGGGTTAACGCTCTCCTCATTTCCCTTGCTAAAACGTAAGTCTTATCCAGTATATCGTCTATTTTCCCCACCAGCATCTCCACGTCGCCTATGAGTGGGGTAGAAATGGCTCCAGAAGATATTTCCTGGGTTAATTCCCGACTTATGGAGTCGCCCTGATTTTCAAGTATAGATACCTCAGATATAATTGATGTAATGTCTTGAGACGAGGGATTCGCCGATAATGATTCCAATAATGTAATTGCCTTGTGAGCAAGCTCTATATGTCGCCTCAAGCCGCTAAATAGCTCTGCCTCTCCTCGTATAAATGGATTAAGCAATCTAGCAAACATATTTCGCATAGAGCACTGTTCGAGATTTCCACCTTTAAAAATATACCTATATAGATACCCAGAAAATTGGTCTCTTCCCCCGTCCTGAAGGGGCGAGGGTTGCCGTTCGATTTATCAATATTATAGCTAATTCCCAGCCCCAGGGAGCGGGGTCTCTCGTGAAGTAGATGAGGATTCGGAAGAGGGCTAGGGAATCTCACTGTATTATTTCTGTGGGTGAGGGACATCGTTTTAAGGGTGAGAGGCATGCTTGATATATGGCGTTAAATGTTCAGCGAAGCATCCCGTTTCCCAGGGTTAGTTTGAATAGGTTATTAACATACATAGAGGTGGTTGGCGACAATTATGGATCGCTGAGTAAGGATGATGTGAAGAACAAGGGCCTGGATATAGGTAAAGGAAAGGGCGACATAACTAGGTTCTTTCTACGAATCGGAATAATACAAGAGAATGGGAATGCCATTGAATTAACGCAAAACGGCTGGTCTATCTATAACTCCATAAAAATGGGAACAGGATCAAAGCAGTTGCATTCATATCTATTAAACGTTCTCCCACAATATAAGCTGTTAATCGATATATTGTTGAAGAATGGATCAATTAACGAGGATGAATTATTCGATTCGCTGAATGAGGAGATAAGACGATTATCGCCATCATCATGGATAAATAAGGTCGCATTTAAGGCACTCCTAGGATTATTAATGGATGCCCACATAATCATTAAGGTTGGCAAAATGATTAATTATACTAATGGGGATATAATTACTAGAATCAAGACCTGCATAGACACCAATAAAGTCAAGTTGGGGGATCACTACCTGCTTAGCGTAAACAAACTCAGCAAATGCATTGGAATACAAATCGACATAAATGAAATAAAAGTTGGAAGCATAAGTAATGCTCCAGGCGATTCTATGATAAAGATAGCCAACATCGACGAATTAATAAAATCATTAATGACGCTCCTAGAGAAAAAGCAATAATCCTCCCAAAGGGAAACGCTATGTAGATCCCCATAAAGTTAAAAGCCAGGCTTAATGCTGCTCTTTACATGATGACGATCTCGAGTGCTGTGAAAATGATGAGAGGCTCGCATCACTGATTTGGGAAACATTATTGCGGGAATCCTCTTACTAATCCCATCCTTCCGGTTTCACTCAACATTTTAATAATGATTATAATACTTAATACTAGGCAAGGGAAGCCGGTTTTAGAATGTTTCACTTAAATCTAAAATTGATCTTTGTTTATCTTTTTAATGCTTGAATCTCTTTGGCCGAAGGTTCTTGCTTTTGCATCTCCTACACTTCTCGGCGTTTATTGGATTTCGTGCGCCGCAGTTTCGGCAAATCCAGTAGCCAAATCTATGCTCTATTGCAATCCTTAGCTTTTCCTGGTCTGATATAGGCATGAGGAGCCCTCCATGGCTTCTTTTTTAAGCCTTCCGCTCTGGATTCAAGGAAAATCCAACAATAGATTCTCATTATATTGTTGAAATATCCCCGTCCTTACGGGCTGGGTAGCTTACCTCTTGAGCGTCGAGATTAATGTTCAATTAATTGTTAAACGTTTAATAATGCTTATATCAATGCAAGGATGACGTTAAATTCATGGGTAGGGAACTCAGGAGAAATGCCACTGGTTTGCTTGGTCTTCTCTATAACTCGCTTGCTGGTCAGGCCCCGACGTATAGCATAGCCGGTGGGGCGGCTCTAATAATGAGCACTGCATATGCTGCTGCACCGCTGGCAATGTTGCTCACGACGTTGGGCGTCATGACTATGGTTTATGCTATATACGTGCTCTCTAAGCGATACCCCAATGCGGCTAGCTTCTATGCATATCCGGCTAACGCTCTTAATTCGTATATGGGATTCTTGAATGGGATGATTTATATAATATATAGCTTAATAGGATTATCATCGGTCGCAATAGCCTTCTCATACTTATCGACCGAGGCGATTTATGCAGTAACTGGAGCCGTGATTAATCCATTACTGCTGGTGCTTATTCCACTCGTCGCAGCTATGTTGATATCTATTAAGGGAATAAGGATAAGTATACGAACGGAGGCTCTTCTTACATCAATAGAGATTATAATATTAGCGTTATTCATAGCCCTAACCATTTATGGCAAGTGGAGGGAAGCATCATTATTCCCATTTACTCCGGCAGCCACTTACGGTGGAACCATAAGCGGTGTATTGGCCGGCATTGGAGGAGGACTGCTTTTCTCCGTAACTTACTTTATGGGTTTCGAAACAAGTACCCAGATAGCTGAAGAGGCACGTAAACCTGGCGAGACTGTGCCCCGCGCCACGCTTTTTGCTACCCTATTAATGGGGTTGCTCTATATAGCCGTAACGTATGTTATTCTCCTTAATATAGGATTTAGCGAGGGATCCATAAATGAATTCGTCACGGCGGCCGAGGGATTTGGCGTGAATCCAATATTTACATTAATTAGGCATTACTTGGGTTTTTGGGGTTTAACTGCTTTCTCATTATCGGTAATATTCAGCGTGTTTGGTTGCTATTTGGCCACGCTGAATGCCACTGCTCGCATGCTTTTCGGCATGGCCAGAGACGAACTTCTTCCCAAGCGTTTAAGTAAGATACATGGTAAATACTTAACACCGGTAACTGCCATATACGCATCAACAATTATAGCAGGAGCCGTATTGGTTCCATCATATATAGCATCATGGATTCTCGGCGCATCCAACTGGGTGCAACTAACCTATGGAGCAATGGAATATACATATGCCGTCGATTCACTTTATTATGTGTTGAGCCTGGCAATAATAGCGGTGGCCGCCTTTAAGGTAGTCGGCAATTATGGTAAAGTAGTAACAATTGGAGGCGCAGCTCTAATGATGGTAACCTTTTACGAGTCAGCTCAATATATGCCGGTAGATTACCTGGTTATCGCTTCCGTGGCATTATTAATAATGATTGAAGTGATTGCTTTGAGAACTAAGCTAAGAGACTTGAGGGTAACAACCAGTATATAGCTTATTGATTTATTACATATGTGATTGCATGTCTATTAGACTGAGATTTAACGTCAATCATAGGCAGAAATCTATCTATAACAATAATATTAACGTGGTTTTTACAATAAATCATTTATACCCATTAGCTAATACGTTATATGCTTGATATAAAGAAATACGTGGAATCAATAGAACCACGCGAGGTTTGGAGAATACTGAAGGCGGCCGGCGTGAAATACGTTAAATTCACGGTAATAGACATACATGGCAAACCGAGAGCTGAATTAATGCCGATTGATCCGGCATTGGATGTATTTAGGGATGGGATGCCATTTGATGGATCATCGATACCCTCATATTCCACAGTCAATAAGAGCGACTTTATTGCGCTGCCGGATCCGCATGCCGTATTCATTGAGCAATGGAATGATGGGAAAATAGCCGATGCATTGATGAATGTAGTAGATGATGCTGGAAAACCAATAATGAGGGATCCACGCAATGTGCTTCTTGGGGTAATGATTAATGCCGAGAAAATGGGTTTTCATGCCATGATGGGTGTTGAGGTGGAGTTCTTCATTGTTGGCCTAAACGGTAGTACTCCATTCCTGGCAGATAATGGAGCTTATTTCGAGGGGCGTAACACCAATATATTAAGCGATGTAGCCATGGAATTAACGGCATCCATTAGCGGCGCCGGCATCGGCGAGACAAAGATACATCACGAAGTAGCTCCATCACAGTATGAAATTAATATACCGGCGGATTCACCGATAAAGGTTGCCGATAATATAGTTATCTATAAAATCATGGCTAGAGACATAGCTAAGAGACATGGATTAACGGCGACATTTATGCCTAAACCATTTTGGGGAATTAACGGCAGTGGCGCCCACACGCATATAAGCCTATGGGACCTTGATGGCCGTAACCTATTCGAATCCAAGACCAGCGAAGCAACGCCGGAAGCACAAAGTGCAATAGCTGGATTGCTCTCTGCAGCCAAGGAAATAAGCGCCTTGGTAGCGCCAACCGTTAATTCATATAAGCGTCTTGTGCCTCATCATGAAGCACCAACCAGAATTGCTTGGGGTTATGGAAATAGGTCAGCAATGATAAGGATTCCCTATTATGGGAAGAAGGTTAATCGTTTTGAGTATAGGCATCCAGATCCCAGCATGAATCCCTATCTAGCGTTCTCCGCCGAGTTAATCTCAATATTACGTGGATTAACAGGCAAATTGGTTCCGCCGGCTCCGGTTGATGAGGTTGCATATGAAATTAATGCCGAGGAGACCCCACAAACCTTAGGGGATGCAGTGAAACTGCTGAGCAGAAGTAGCCTCCTGGGCGATGAAAATCTAAGAGACGCATTAGCTGAGTACATAAAGGTTAAGGAGAAGGAGTGGAATGATTATGCAACATTATATAGATGGGAGAATACTTGGGATAAGATAACTGAGTGGGAGTACTCCCATTACCTGGACTCAGCCTAATTTGTAACCAATATTTTAGAACTATATTATGATTTATCTATACCTATTGGGATAGGGTCAGCTTTATTGGTGATCCCATCGTTAGCTTTACATATATTGCACGAACCTTCTCCGGAGACACCTTCTTAAAAATCTCCTCCAGCACTGCATTAATATTCTCAACTAGCTCTTTTTCATTCATTGCCTCGCTCCCAACTCTAGCCATTACCTGCGGCTGATCCTTTATCTTAATCCTGACGCTTCTCCTATATCTATCCACTATTGGCTTTAGGTCAGCGTTTGGCTGAACCACATCAGGCATTTTCCCCCGGGGCCCCAATATGGAACCCATGGACCTACCTATCTGAACCATCATGTCGGGAGTGGCTAGGAAGAAATCGTATTCCTGCGCGAGCTTCCGAACTGTCTTCTTGGACTCCGTGTATTTTGAAAAATCATCACGAGAAATAACTAGATCCACGCCAGCATCCCTAGCCGATAATACCATGGAACCGCTGGCTATCATGCATATCTTATTTAACTTGTTGGGAATCGCATGAGGCAAGGTAACCGTTAGGGAAAACTTGTTTTCCGGTTTCTTTATATCTATATCTCTGAAGGTTACCACTAAATCTATTGATTGCTCGAATCTACGCCTTGCCGAGGTCGACTTGGCTTCGGCAATAGCCTTGGTAACCAACTCCGGTTTAAGGCTCATTAATTATCACCTTTATTGGCCTCTTCCTCGTACTTTTTAACTAATTCGTCATATTTTCCCTCATCAATCTCCTTCACTACATCCTTTGGATCCTTGCCGTTAACTGTTAACCCAATTGAACGGCAAGTACTGACGACTTGTTTTAGTGCCCTTTTGAAATCATTACTCCTAATCTCATTCAACTTAATTAGAGTGACTTCAGCAACTTTCTCTAGGGGAATGTCTCCGATTATCTCCTTACCGGCTTGATGGGTTGGAGCCGCCTTCCCTGCCGCCTTAATTAGTAGATCCGTTATTGAGGGATACTCTATTGAGAGGGAGTAGTCGCCATCATCCGCTATAACCTCGACCATTATATTTCCAGTGACGTACGCAGCAATAGGCTTGGTTTTTTCAGCTATATCCTTTGAAACTTTATCCGCATTGAGGGATGCTTGTTGAAGTTGCTGAATAGCTTGAGCCGCAAGCGGCTTTCCAGGCTGCACCGATAGTCTTACCACTCTCTTCATTAACTTATCAAGAAACCCAAGCATTGGGATTTTTAAATGTTTTACCAAAGATGCGGCTAATTATAAAAATGAACAACGAACATCACCATTCATGACTAGATAGAGCGTTTAAATGCCTATGCCGCTCCTACTTCGTAGCTGACCTCCTCCCCGCCCTAAAGGGCGAGGGTTCCCTTTGGGCGGTTCATTGGTTTGTGGTTCACCGCCTTCACCCTCACCGCTTCACAGCTGGTGGGGGTTACCCACCCCGCTCCAC
>JBMFVP010000030.1:0-18379 GCA_049965935.1 Thermocladium sp. | reverse complement strand
GGAGTAGCGCCCAATAAAGGGGCGTAACCCTCCAGACCTCGGGGAACCCTCGCCATTTATGGCGGGGAGGAGGTCAGTAATGAAGAATTATCATTATATGGTAGTAAGGGCTAAGTAATAGAAAGCCGGCCAAGAAGAACGATAAGCGATCCCATTAGATAAGTGAGATTCGATCGTGCCCTAAATTGATTAATCAGGATGCGAGTTTTTTGCGATGAGGATTGATTATACCATTAACATCAAGGATATTAAGGAGAGTGAACTAATATAATGGAAATACATTAGATTTTGGAAACCTTTAGGACAGGAGGCAGGATAATGCGTCTCTTCTTATTGAATAATACTTAAAAATTGCTCCAACGAGAGTGAACAAGGCAATGCCGGGGTGGCCGAGCGGCCCAAGGCGTGGGACTGGAGTCCATGGCCTGACATCCCATCCCCGAAAGGGGGCCCGGGTTCAAATCCCGGCCCCGGCGCCAAATTCTCTCAATACTATTGATGGATTTCGGCGTAGTGAAAAAGTATAATAATGCATTAACGTATTCTTAGCCCATGAGAAAGAACATTTTAATTATAGGTCTCGCATTATTGCTCGTCGGCATAGTATTAGTGGCTATTTCATTTTACTATATACCAAGAGAATTAAGCCCCTTAATTAGTTCAGTGAATAAAACGTTGCTTGGGGAACCAGTGCCGCTGAAGCCGGGCAGCGCCATTAAGATAAACGTAACCATAACTAGGGCCCCCTCATTAATAATGTTGATTTATAATGATTCTATGAATAGGCCATTAAGCAGTATAAATACGGCTACGCAGTCGGCTTCTGTTTCGGGGATGTATATCTTATCATTTATAGCCGAGACTAATTCCACAATTATGTTAGGCTTAGTTAATAATTACACTACGCCAACCATCGTTAAGTATGGGTATTCCGTGATCCCAGCGAATTCCCTCGAGAGCGCCACACCATTTATATTCATGTTATTCATAGGAGGTGCAGTATTCATAATTGGATTAATAATTGCTATAATAGGTGCATTAATTAAGCCGCGTTCAAAACAATCTCCCAGCATGAATCAATGATAAATAGATGCGGCGTGTTTACCCGTGGCGTAGCTCTCTCATTAGAAGCAGGTAAGAGTCTTACCTAGGAGCTCAGAAGCAAGAGGTGTGACTAGATAGGTGAGTTAAGGGATTAGTTGGATTTTAGGTGTGCTATGCTTTCCGGCGTTATGCTTTTCCCTAGCAGTTGATTCTTTATTTTTAATGATACTCTTTTCGAGTTAATTTATTTATTTGTTTAAATCGTTTGAATTTAAATATTTATTTAAATTATGTCTTGCAATATTTTCATTTTATTCAAAAATTTTAAAAACCAAATTTAGTTAGTTAATTATATGGATAATAAGAAAATCTTTGCTCGCGAATCCACGGGCTTGGTGAAGGAAGCCGGCCTCTTGGATGCCATTTCAATAAATATCTCAGATATGTCAATGGGAGTTGCTCTAGCGGTTCTCGGCTATACAATGATGCTTCTGCCCAGCATAGAGGGCGTGAACCTAATTGTTTCCTCAATAATTGCATTTGCATTATCTATTCCGCAAATAATAGTATATACGATACTGGTAACTAAGATGCCTAGAGCCGGGGGAGATTACATCTGGTTGTCACGTGCATTCGGGGGCGCCATAGGAGGCTCACTCGCCTTAGCATTTGTCGTGGAGTCTCTGGCATACTTTGCACTAGTTTCTTTATCCGCATCGCCGACGCTCTATAGTTCACTCCTTGCAATTGGAGTAAATATACCATTCCTAACAAGCACGCTTGGCACTATACTGGTTGGAGTTGCATCATTTGCAGCAATAGTATTAATCAATATTTTTAAGCCAAGATATGGATTCCGCTTAATCACGGCCCTCACATTAGTCTCACTGGCCGCATTGATAGCGGCGATAATAATCTATATTACTGCTGGCAGAACTAATTTAGTTAATGCAGTTAATTCATTGTTGCCCAGCGGTTATAATTATCAGAGCATTGCTGGGTCATATAATGGATCAACCTTTAATCTATTTAATACCATCATGATGATCCCATTCTTTGCCATATTCATTTATCCCTGGATACAAGCTGGCCCATCCATCTCATCCGAGATAAGGGGTAAAGGAGCATTGAAACTCAATGTAGTGCTCGCATCCGTGATAACATTCATTTTATTGACGATGGCAATAGCCTCTATGTATTATGGCCTAAGTTATCCATTTGTGACGGCTGCCTTATCCAATTCAAATGTTAACTATGCAATTAATTTCTGGACAGTGGCGATAGCTGCCGCCCATAATCCAATTGTGTCCTGGCTATTAATTATTGGGTCCTTCACTTGGGAGATAGCGGTATTAGCATATGGAGTAGTCGTAGTGGCGAGGTATATAATGGCCATGGGCCTCGACAGGTACTTGCCTGAGGTCATGTCGTATGTTAGCCCTAGATTCCACTCGCCGATTGCTGCCCATATTATGGATCTAGCGATAACTACGGTATTGATAATTGCCGCGGCGTATTTTTATGGAACATTTACCGCATTATATGGAGCCGTGGTCGCAGCAATGATATATTACTTGGCGGTTGGCGCAGCTGCTGTAAAGCATGGGTTACGTAGTGGCCATAAATTGCTAATAATAGCCGGTGCCCTGACGGCAATAGTGTTCGCGTTCATAACTTACCAATTCCTTGAATATCCCAGCATATGGGGAGGCAATTGGTTAGCTTATGGTGTAGAGATAGCCACATTCATAGCTGGACTAGGCATATATGCTGTAATGCGTAGGCATTATTCTAAGAAGGAAGGCATAGATATATCGCTTGCCTATAAGGAGATTCCTCCGGAGTGAGTTAAATCATCTAATTCTTTCTTCAATGCATTTTTCTCCTCATCGCTCAAAACCCTAAGTGGTTCCTTGACATCCCCTAATTCGTATCCCCTAAGCACAGAAGCTGCCCAGTAATAAGCCGCGGGGGTAGGGTACTTCTTTATTATATCGCGTACCCTAGTTATTGTGCGTTGAATATCCATTGCCTTATTAAAATTATTTGCATTATATTCCCTAAATAGCTTTATCTCTAGCTCTGGAACCACATTAGCCATAGCGGATACAGCTCCATGAGCACCTACAACTAGGGATGGAAGTATAGCATGATCGGCTCCGTTAAACACCTCGAGACCTAGATCCACAAAACCGGCTACTTGTCCAATATCTCCAGTGCTATCCTTGACCCCAGCTATTATTGTCCGCATTTGGGCAGCGTGACTTGGGGTCACATTGAATCCACTGTTTTGTGGTATATTATAGATGTATACAGGTAGACCGGAGGTTTCCCTTATTTTAGTGTAATACTTAATCAATGTAGGTTCATCTGGTTTATAATATATTGGGGGCACTGATGCTACTGCATCCAATTCAAGCTTAGCCGCATCTTGCGCTGTCTTGATTACATCATCAATTACTGCTGCGCCCACATGGGCTATCAATTTTTTTCGTCCAGCTACCTCCTTAACTGCATTCATTACCTCCCGTTTCTCATCGGTAGACATAACCATGCCAAGGCCCGTGGTTCCTAATAGGAAGAACCCATCCACTCCAGCCTTAATCAATGACTCAACATGATTAATTAATCCCTCTTTATTCAGTTTGCCATTTAGGAAAGGAGTTGATAATGCGACTAGTACCTCATTCATGCATTACAGTACTATTGGACTTATTTATTTCTTTCGTATATCCTATCATGGCCAAAATGGTTTAATAAATGATTTGAAACCATATGAGCCTAGAGGGCTATTGCCTATTCTTAGTTCAATTATTTCGATTGAACGGATTCTTCAGGGCTTCTAATAAGGAATGGTAAACCCCTCCATGTAAGCAGGATACCTTGAATTAACCTTGCCGTGCTTCTCACTGTCAATTTCTAGGTGTGGATAACAGGCTTGTGGGGGGGGTGGTTGGGAGAGTGGTTCTCATAAAGGAGAGGCTGGTTCTCAAACTCGATAATCCTTTCCATCAAGGGTAGGATCAAGATTAACATATGGCCCACCAAATTGCGGATCTTATTCATCTAGGTCTCTTTTCCGTATGGTAATGGAGTTTTATGAAGAAAGACATTTGGGATAGGATTCGCCAGGGGAACTGGAGGCAACTTTTTAAGCATAGCATCATTATGATTTTTGACAATGCATATAGATATTGCTGGGAACGTGATTAATTCAATCGCAATGGAATGCATTGATGGATCAATCGAGAGACATAGATTCAGCAGCGGAGTGCGATACATATTAAGAAGTTATAGCGATGGATCGGAAGTGCATGTAATAGGCAAGAATAACATGATATTCATTGAAATATGGGACATGAATAAATACGCGTTTCCCCTAGTGGTCTTGAAGTATAGGGCGTCGTCAATGGATGTGTTGAGCGCCGTATATACTGCATGTTATGCCCATGAGTTGCTTCAAGGAAAGATAAGCGAGGAACACGTAGAGGCACTGATTTAATTGATATGGCCACCCACATCCAGAGATTCATAGATCTGACCTCCTCTCCGCCCTGAAGGGCGAGGTTTGTCGTTCGCTTTATCACAAATGCGAAGTAAATTAATATGCATTCCAATCCTTGCTGAAAATCTTGGATTAGTGGGTTTCCTCTTAAAGCAGAGGTCAAGTAATTCATTGACTTTCTATTATTTGAACTAATTCATTAATTGCTGATCCACATATTATGTATCTATACGTATTCCTTTTGCTTTTTTGAATAATTGCACCGGCTCTTCTCATTATGTCTCCCAGCATTAATTGAAGTATGAGCAGGTCATTCTTTGGTAGATTATATGCATTCATTATTTTAGTGGTAGTTATGGTTATGCATTCGCCTCTTGCGGTATTAACTTGATTAAGTAGGTAATTAATCACTGCTTTTTGGACTCTCTCCCGCTCCATTATATAACTCCTTATATTTACCTCTATTCTCTGCATTGATTTTTCTAAACGATTCCTATTTAAGTGTGTTATGTTAATACCAAAACTTTTAATAATGAGTATCGAATCAGTAGGTACATGGCATCGCCAATTGGGCTGATAATAGATGCGGTAATAACCATTATAATACTAATAATTGTTATTCCAATACTTGTATCAGCCATACGTATAGTGCCGGAGTATCAGAGACTTGTTAAGTTCAGGCTAGGCAAGTTAATAGGCGTTTATGGACCAGGAGTGGTATTTGTTGTTCCGATAATAGATAGAGTGATGACAATCGACTTAAGGATAATAACGATAGATATGTCATCTCAGAAAGGCTTGACGAGGGATAATGTGGAAGTTACAGTTGATGCGGCGGTCTATCTAAGGATAATTGATCCATTGAAAACGGTGGTTTCCGTTTCCGATTATAGAAGCGCAACATCAACTATTGCTGCTGCTACGTTAAGGGACGTAATAGGCATGGTTGATATGGATACATTGTTAACCCAGAGAGAGGAGATAGCTAAGAGAATAGCAAGCATGGTTGATGAGCATGCTTCGCCATGGGGAATAAAGGTTAATGCGGTGGCTATAAAGGACATTAGATTGCCGGATACATTGATTAGGGCAATGGCTGCTCAAGCAGAGGCGGAGAGGATTAGGAGAAGCAAGATAATACTTGCCCAGGCAGATTATGAGGCCGGCCAACTATATCTAAAAGCCGCTCAGCAATACTCCCAGAATACCGTATCATTATTGTTGAGGCAATTAGATACATTGGTTGAAATCGCGAAGGAACATAACATGATAATAGTTGTTCCAAATACCATGGAGACCACATCGCTCTCGGCGCTTGCGATGTCGCTAAGCAAGAAGGAGACCGGCGGAGGTGGGTCTCCTAGTGAGTAGCCGCGCCCTTACATCGCTCTTCGCCTTTCTGATTCTTGCCTTAGCCATTGCCGTTGAGCTCCATGCCTCTACCATATATGTATATGAGCTTAATGGCGAAATAACAAGTATTACATATGAAGAATTAAGCAGCATCTATTCAAGTTTACCTAATGGTTCCATGATAGTGATAGAGATGAAGACTCCAGGCGGGGTTCTAGATGCTGCGCTAGATATTGTTCAATTATTTGAGACAGCCAATGTAACTACCATTGGCTACGTGTACCCCAGTGGTTCATATGCTTGGTCTGGAGGCACGCTGGTATTGCTGGCCACCAACATAGCTGCAATGGCTCCTGGCACGGTAATAGGTTCGTGCCAACCTGTGGAGATAAATCCATTGACAGGTCAAGAAACATTCATAACGGAACCTAAAATAATCAATGCCGTTGCTAAATACTTCGAGGAAACCGCTCAATATAGGGGCCGTAACGCTACGTTCGCGGCGGATTGTGTATATAATGATACTAACTTGGACGCTAGCGAAGCTTTACGCTATGGCGTAGTAAATGTAGTTGCTAGTAATCTAACTAATCTTCTACAGGAAATAAATGGGACCAGCATTAATGGCAGATTAATCGTGATTAGGTCGCCGGAAATAATTGAATTATCTCCTCCCCTCTCATTTCAAGTATATGAAGCTCTATCTAACCCAGTCACTGCCGACGTATTGATTTTTCTGGCGATTCTCCTAATATTAGTGGGAGTGATAACTATGCACCTATACTTATCTGCTATCGGTGCAGTGCTATTCCTTATACCGCTGTTGATTGGTTTATCTATTAATTATGCTGCCTTGGCTTTCCTCATAATAGGTATTGGATTAATAGCGTTTGAGTGGCATGGGGGAGGAAAGGCGCACGGCATATTAATGGGTATGGGCGCTGTGCTTATAGTGATAGGCTTAATATTAATCACGCCTAACCTGAGTGCTCCAGCCTATGAGTTGCGATATGCTCCATCCGGCCTAAATATAGTGTTATTTGTGGAAATCGCAATAATAGTATTGCTCTCCGCTTACATAATATATATAATAACCCGTGCATTTAGGCACAGGCCAATATCGCGCAGATTAATATTGCCCACAGGAAAGGTTGGGGTGGCCGTGGACTCTATTAAGGCGGGCTCCATAGGCATGGTTAAGGTAGAGGGAGAATATTGGAAGGCAAAAGCATTAGAGGACATATCTGAGGGCGACTCAATAGTCGTGGTTGACTTTGACGGCTTATCGGTAACAGTGAGAAAAGTCAATCATAATTAATGGTCTCTGAGTTAAATGGGTGAGCAAGTCGTATCCTTCAGGGCCAATTAAGATGAGGTAAAACGTTATCTTCAATCTAGGCCAATTCTAGTTTCCTCCCTAACAATCATGTAGGTACCTGCAAGCGTTAATGCCATACCTATATAAGATAATGGTGGAGGTCGCTGACCCAGTAGGAAGTAGGCAATTATGGTTGAACCCACAGGTTCCATTAAAGTCGATGTGGCTACCGTGACTGATCTATAGTACTTCATTGAATAGTTCAATAATGTGTGGCCGCCCAACATTGGTCCAATCACTAGTAGAATTATATAAGACCATGATCTTGCTTCAACCTTAAACACGTCTATGTGAAGCATTAAGGATATTATGAGGACAATTATCGCGCCAAAGCCGTAGACCAGTGTTCCGTAGGATGCGGTATCCATGGTTTCCCTCGCGGCTTTTCCTGATGCGAAATAGATGGCTCCACTTATGGAGCCGAATAATGCCAATATATCTCCCCATATGGATCCCAATCCCCCTCCATAATCGCCGAGAGCTATTATGAATACTCCCATCATAGCCATGGATACGCTGATCAATGTATTCTTGCTGATCTCTCTATGCCCAGTCATATAAGCTAATGGTATTACGAATATAACGTATGTGGATACTATTGTGGTGCTTGCGGCCACTGTAGTATAAAATAGGGAGGTAATCCAAGTCACGAAGTGCAGTGCTAATCCTGCTCCAGATATTATCACCCACTTAATACTGTTCTTAACGATTGATCTGAGCCGCGTCATTGCTAGGGGCATTAGAATTAATGATGCTATTGCCAGTCTCCAAAAGGAAATGGAAATAGGATTAGCGCTTGATAGCAATATTAATATCGAGGCCCATGAGATTGCCACCGCAGCCACAGCTAATGATGCTAGGGCAGATGGTCGCACGATTGTGCATTTTCTAGTCAACCTTAAATAGTTACAGTTTATTGCCAGTAAGTGTCAATTGATGAAAGAAGCTTACATCCGCCGCGGGGCATGAATGATTGGTTGCCGCCACAGTATGATGGATTGGTAGATTTAATGGATAGATTCGCATTAACCGCGGAGAGCTTCGGCTATAGACGCATAGAGACTCCAGCTGTTGAAAATTTCGAGATACTTAAGGCAAAGGCTGGACCCGATATAATCAATGAAATATATTACTTTAAGGATAAGGCAGGTAGAGAACTTGGCCTTAGATTTGATATGACTGTTCCAGTGGCTAGAGTCGTCTCTTATAGGCCGGATCTACCTAAGCCCATCAGGTTTTATTATACGACTAAGGTATGGCGATACGATGAGCCGCAACAAGGTCGATATAGGGAGTTTCATCAATATGGCGTTGAATTAATAGGATCATCAACCACTGCATCCGACGCTGAAGTGCTATCGCTCTCAATAATATCGCTGAGAAATGCAGGTGCAGTTAATGTGCTAGCTAAGGTAAGTGATAGGCGTGTAATCGATTACTTGTTGGATAAGAAGGGGGTACCAATACAGGCCCGTGCCGGGGTTTTAAGGGCCCTGGATAAACGAGGCAAGATAGAGTACGAGGATATAATCAAGTTGCTAATTAATGAGGGCATTTCAAGGGAAACGGCTTCGGAGCTAGTTAATGTTGCTGGGACGGAGGTTCCCATATCAGAGGCCAACTCCATACTAAAGGAGCTAGGTATAAGTAGCGAGCTAGTTAATTACCATGAGTCGCTCCTGCAATTACTAGATAGTTACGGGGTATCGCAAGGAGTTAGGCTTAATCTTGGCATAGTGAGGGGTCTCGATTACTACACTGGCCTTATTTTCGAATTATTTATGGGTGACTTCAATTTATCGGTAGGCGGTGGAGGTAGGTATGATAATTTAATAGGCATCTACAGTGGGCAGAATGTGCCGGCAACTGGCTTTGCCATAGGCATCGAGAGAGTTTTTTTAGCCATGAACACTACACAATCGCCTCGCATTATTGATTACTATGTGTATGTGACTGATCAATCATTGCTTGATACTGCCATAAAAATAGCAAACAAATTGAGACTCCGCGGTTTCAGGGTCGCTATGGATCTAGGAGATAAAAGCCTAAGGGCTGCCTTGGATTATGCCTCCAGATTAGGCTCCCTTAAATTCATAATACTCGGTAAACGCGAGGCTCAACGCGGTTCCATTAAGGTAAGAGACATGGAGTTATGGCAAGAAGAGGAGATCTCAATATCTAAGATACTAGGTAATTAGAAACATATGCTTGCCTTTTATTAGGGGGATCCCAATACTTGAGGAACGAATGGTTAATTATCGCGTAGCGTTAATCTTATGGAGCTATGGCGGTGCTCCACTTTTGCCTAAATTCTATGCTTGATCTTATTTGCTCCAATGACTTAGAGATGGATCTATGCGCGTGTTCCCATTCACTTACTGTTTTTTGATCAAGCAATTGAGTAATTATAGTTGCTGTTAGCCGCATTGCATCTATTTCTAGCCTACGCATTATCCAGGGCAGCCTGAATTCATCTTCATTAGCCAAGGCCCCGTATTTATCTTGTCCTAACCTATGTGCTTGGATATGATGGGAATATAGATGAATTAGGTCTGGCAATTCAGCGCCATAGTTTAATGCTATTATTGCGTTACTAGGATAATACTTTCCCATCACCTTTGATTCCGGGTCCTCCTGTATCTTATTCATAGTCGCTAGTATTCTTGGATTACCTATACCTGTCTTCTCCTTCAATGAATCCAATAATTCATAGGTTGCTGTTTCTAAATCCCTCAATAAGTTAATTGCTTGGGTCGATAATTCAATGGTTTTATCTTGCATAATAATATTAGTGAGTGGACGCTTAAAAATCATTCCATAATATGCAGAAGGAAAAGAGTTACGCTGTATGGGTAGGCACTGAATCTGTGAACTACCTTGGCCCTCATAGGTTATGGCATCTTCATCTAGTTATGTGGATCTCGCGCTTCTTTTTACAGATTCTCCTCAACCTAGGAGGTTTCATCGAAGCACTCCATTATGTCCAATATTGAGAATGAGATTACGGCAGGTTTCTCCACAAGAATATCTCCGAGGATAGATACAATTCCATTGCCCAGCCCTAATTATTATTGCTATGTTATAGAAACGTTTCTATGGGAAAGCTATTCCTTTTCATCATGGAGCATCTGTTCCATTAATTCCCGTTGGGTTAAGTAAGTTTCAATTACTCCATAGTAATTGCAAGGCCTAGAGCTTTAGGGCGAGATCTCTAGCATGGATAGCTCACTTTATTAAGCAGGGTAAAAACTGCTGTTGTGGTCTTGGTTGGCACATGTGGATATAGTTATAGAGATTGGGTTGGTTCAGTATATAGAGATATTAAGTATGCATTATCTACCTATACTCAATTATTTAGGTTAGTGGAAATCGACTCTACATTTTATAGCATGCCATCTAAACAGATGGTTGAGTCCTGGTTACGTAGATTCCCTAATGGATTTCATGTGACGATGAAGGTTCCCCGCACGGTGACTCATGATAAGCGATTAATGGTTAATATGAATGTCATTGATGACATCAATAAATTTATTGACTTAGTTAAGCCACTAATGGGGAGACTACTTAAGGTGCTTCTAATTCAATTACCTCCAAGCCTACGTTTTGATGAGGATAGGCTTGAGTCCTTCATATCAATGTTACCAATGAATAGCGGCATATCTTGGGCAATTGAGTTCAGACACATCTCGTGGATCAGGAATGAGACATTTAGATTATTGGAGAAATACGATATATCGTATGTAGTGGTTGATGAGCCCGGCATGCCGTTCATACCTAGGAAGACGGGTGACTTATCATATGTGAGGTTTCATGGTCATGGTAAGAATATATGGTATAATTATCTTTACTCGATTGAGGAGCTACGTGATAAGCTACCTAAATTATTGGAGTTAGGTTCTAATGGAGAGCTTTATATATTATTTAATAATCACCCGGGAGGTAGGGCAGTTCTCAATGCATTGCAGTTATCCCAGTTGCTAGGCATTGAATTGACGCCGATGGCTCTAGAAGTAATGCGGAGACTCGAGCGTTCGCTGATAAAGTAATGGTTGCTTCTGACCTCTTCCCGATCCTAAAGGGCTAGGTTTGTTATTTGTTTTATCATTGGTTTAGAAATAGTTATTGTTTTACTTAGGTATAATTTCGGCATCATTGCTGATAACTAATAATGTTTTTAGGCGTTCATCATTATAATAAGAAGCAATTGTTTTAAAGGGTAATGATAGAATAAACGTAATATGAGTGTACATTATAGGGAGGGACTTCGAGCAGTCACGGGTTTCACCCAGTATATTGATGATATGCCAGTCCCCCGGGGCACGCTCTATATGGCTATAGTGAGGAGTCCATATCCTCATGCAAGAATAAAGTCAATTGATACCAGTGATGTGGTTAGGCATGGTGGTTATGCTTATGGCCCCACTGAATTATCTAAGGTAATTAAAAATCCATTCCCGGTAGCCGTGAATGCTCCACTGAAATATTACCCATTCGCAATTGATAAGGTCAGATTTGTTGGGGAACCCGTAGCCGTGGTATTATCCAGTGATCAATATAAGGCCGTTGATTTAGCTGAGATGGTTAATGTGGATTACGAACCCTTAGAGCCCATAGTTACCATTGATGATGCCATACAGAAAAAAGACGTTTTAATACATGAATCGGCCGGCTCTAATGTTGTCATGCATAGGGTAACCAGGTTTGGTGATGTGGATTCTGCATTTAGGGATGCTCCCATAATTGTGAAGACTGAGACGTATTATCATAGGCATCTCGCGCTTCCCCTAGAAACATATGGCGTAATAGCACATAGGCGTGGCGATGAGGTAGATATAACGGCGAACTCCCAGGGACCCATGTTACAGGTATATTTCATCTCAAGAGCATTATCGCTGCCAACTTCAAAGATTCATTTATCATCGCCGCGAGACATAGGTGGAAGCTTTGGCTCTAAGTACCAGATTTACCCATATATGGTGCTTGCGGCGGCTGCATCTACGTTAAGCGGAAAGCCTGTTAAGTGGATAGAGAGCAGGACGGAGAGCTTCATAGCTAGCAGTGCTGGTTCGGCCAGAAAGGGATACATAGAGATAGCTGCAGAAAGGGATGGCAAGATAAGGGGCATTCGAATGAGATTCTATGATGATGAAGGCGCATATCCAAGACCGCCCGAGCCTGGGGCGTTGTTTAGAAACCATGGCAATCTTAATGGTCCATATGATGTCAAGGCATTGGAGGCAGAGTATTATGCCGTCTTAACTAATAAGTCGCCCACGGGGTTGAATAGAGCCTATGGCTCGCCTCAGTTCTATTTCGTATTGGAGAGAGGCATTGAGGAATTAGCTAGGGAATTAAGGTTGGACCCGCTCGAAATCAGGTATAGAAATTTGATAAGGGATTTTCCTGTCGTCCTAAATGGGCAGCGATTCTATGAGACTCCAAGCGGTGGTCTTTACCCAATGCAGAACTACTCGGCTGCATTAGAGTTACTGGCCAGGGAATATAGAAGATGGATCAATGAGAAGGAGAAGGACAAGTATATAGGCATAGGCCTAGCCACATTCATAGAGCCATCGGTAACTAATTTGGGGTATGTTGATTTAGCCGTTGATCCCAAAGAAAGGGAACATCCACACTCCGGCGCTGGTGACTATATTACTTTAACGCTTGATTCTAGCGGCGTGATTCATGTCTTTGTAAATACATCAAATGAAGGATTGGGGCATGAAACATCGCTCTCTGAAGTGATAGCGAGCGAGTTGGGCATTGATCCATCCATGATTAGCGTGGAATCTAAGATAGATACATCGCATCCCTGGAGCATATCGAGCGGTAGTTACTCCAGTCGTTTTGCTCCAGTTATTTTAAGTGCGGCCGTCCTTGCTTCGCGGCAGCTCAAGGATAAATTAGGTAAATTAGCATCAGTAATGTTGGGCACAAGCAATGTAAAGTATGAAAAGGGCGTTTTCTACGATTCAGATAATCCAAGCAAGAAAATGGATATTCGCAAAATAGCGGCGGCGGCTCAATGGGATCCCGGTTCCCTTCCGAAGGATATCGATGCAAACCTCAGTGTTACTGTTTACTACCAACCGCCCACAGTTAAGGCTGCAAGTGGGGATAAGATAAACTCATCAGCGATGTACGCATTTCAGGCGCATATGGCCGTAGTGAGGATAGATCCAGAATCACGGGATGTGAAGCTGTTGAAATACATTGTGATCCATGATAGCGGCAAGATGTATAAGAAGGAATTCGTTGATGGGCAAATACATGGCGGGGTATTTCAGGGAATAGCCGCCGCTCTCTATGAGGAATTGGCTTATGGAAATGATGGGCAACCCATGGTGCTCACATGGAGCGATTACGAATCGCCATCGCTTGGCGATGCGCTCTGGATGTCAACAATGGATGTGCTTCATATGGAGACTCCTCTGGAAATCTTTCCATCTAAGGCAGCCGGTGTCGGCGAGGGTCCCATGATGGGTAGTCCCGTTGCCATAGCTAATGCAGTTGCTAATGCGTTGGGCAAGCCAATAAATAAATTGCCTCTACACTTGGATGATTTGCTAGATCTATGGGGTGATTCGTGATGTATATAGGAGGATATCCAAGGCCCTTTAAGTATTACCGAGCAAACACATTGGGGGAGGCACTTGATTTGTTGCGCGAGATGGGAGAAGAAGGCAAGGTGATCGCGGGGGGTCAGAGCCTTATGCCCATGATGAGACTAAGGATGTCCTTTCTAGATAAGTTAATAGATATTTATAGAATAAATGAACTAAGATACATAAATGTACGGGACCAATTAGTTCAGATAGGCGCATTAACTACGCACCAGGAAATAGCTATGAGCGTGGATATAGCTAAGGCAATGCCCACACTGACTAGAGCAGCCTGGACCATAGCTGATCTACAAGTAAGGAATAGGGGTACCATTGGCGGTTCCCTAGCCCATGCAGACCCGGCAGCCAATTACTTGCCGCCATTAATGACCATGGATGCGGAGTTACTTCTCGCCAGCAGAGAAGGACGAAGAAAAATTAAATTAATAGATTTCGTGGTTGACTCATATACAACAAATATTAAACCAAATGAGTTAGTTATTGAGATTGATATTCCAATAAAGTACAATGCGTTTGGTTACTCGATACTAAAGAGGGGAGGCAATGCGTTTCCCATAGTAATAGCGGCTGTTGCCGGTAGGATTAGTAATGGCATAATCGAGGAGCTTAGGCTTAGCATAGGCGGAATATCGTCTCATCCACTGCTTATTGAAATGAATGAATTAAGGGGCGCATCGGTGAAGGAAGTCGAAAACAAACTGCAATCTATTATTGAGTCGAGCATAGATGAGTCAATAAGGGAAGCCAGATTGTTGGGCGATAGGCATGCATCGGAGAAGTATAGAATTAAAGCCGCTAAATCATACTCGGTGGAGGCCATGAAGTCAGCTCTAGGTGGTTCCTAATGAGCGAGAGAGTTAATGTTACTATAAGGGTTAATGGCGTAGAGATAACCGATGAGGTGGAGCCAAGGGTTACGTTACTGGATTTTCTGCGGAATCATGGTTATACGGAGGTGCATAGGGGATGCGATGAAGGTAAGTGTGGGGCATGCACTGTATTACTGGATGGTAAGTCGGTAAAGTCATGCTTGGTTCTCGCTGTTCAGGCTGATGGCGGCTCAGTGACTACGGTGCGAGGATTAACAAAGGAGGGTGAGTTACATCCAATTCAGCGAGCATTTCTGGAGGAGTATGCAATGCAGTGTGGTTACTGCACGCATGGATTCATAATGGTTACATACGACTTCCTCACGAATATTAGCAAGGAAGCAGATCCGGAATTAATTAGCGAGAGCATAAGAAATATATGCCGCTGTACAGGTTATACGTCAATAATAAAAGCAATCAAGAGGGCGAGCGAGTATCTCAACGGAAATACTAAGGGAAGCTCTTAATAGAGTGGAGAATGGAAAAATAGTGGCGCTATGCGTGGTCGTGGATAAGGTGGGCTCTGCACCACGTGATGTTGGTGCAATGATGGCCGTAACCTCCGACGGAGAGAAAATAGGGACAATAGGCGGATACGAAACCGAGGAGCCAATAATAAATACGGTTATGACCTCCATAAAGAAAGGCGAATACACTGCTAAGAGGCTGGTCATTAATTTCGGCACCAACGCCTCATCGCCCAACGAAGAGGTGCTGACCAGTCACATATGTGGGGGGAAATTCACTGTATTGATTACTTTTCTTTTGCCCATTGAGAAATTAATGATAGTAGGCAGTGGTAATGTTGCTCGTGCATTAGGGTCATTAGCTGCTGCAGTGGGCATGAAATCCATATGCATTGATGATAATCTGGATTCCCTCAGGGAAGTGGCGAAGCTAGGCATTGAAACTATAAGTGATGATAATATCGAGGATGCCTTGCGCAAGGCTTTCTCCATTGTTAATGAGGCGGATTCAATAGTTATTGCTCATGGCGATATAGATTACGATTACTTGGCCCTACGGGAAGCCATCAAGACAAAGGCTCAGTATATTGGAGTATTAGCCGGTAAACGAAAAGTATCTGAATTCATTAAGAAACTGAGAGAGGATGGTATAACTGAGGCGAGCTTAGTGGGTAGAGTATTTATGCCGGCCGGTCTAGACATAGGTTCTGATGATCCCAAGGAAATAGCTGTAAGCATTATTGCCGAGATAATTAGGAAAAAGAAGGGAGTAAAAGATTGGGGCATGCATTTAGATCTGGTTAATAGAATTGCTGGGAGTAATGTGAAATGATTAACGGAATTATACTTGCCGCCGGATTATCACGGCGATTCCCTGGTAAGCTAATGAAGGAGTTATGGGGAAAACCCATACTGCATAGGGTTATCGATGCATTTCTTGGCTCTCAATTAGAGAGAGTGATAGTGGTCACTAATAAAATATATTTTCCATTAATTAAGGAATTAAGCGGCATCGAGATATTGATTAATGAACAGCCAGAGAAAGGCATGCTTGAGAGCGTTAAATTGGGTATATCAAGATCAATTGACGCTGATGCGGTGGTGTTAACTCCAGGTGATTACCCATTAATAAGCAGTAAAGATATAGATCTATTAATAAAGAATTATATTGAT
Source organism: Thermocladium sp. (assembly GCA_049965935.1). Taxonomy (GTDB): domain Archaea; phylum Thermoproteota; class Thermoprotei; order Thermoproteales; family Thermocladiaceae; genus Thermocladium. Next base: position 1,964 of record JBMFVP010000030.1, on the reverse strand, counting down.
GGCCATAACTTAGTGGCATTGGCATACCAGGATAGAATTGGCCATCCACTCCTGATTGGCCGCGCATTTTTTGATGAGGTTCTTGGATTAAGCGATGATGACGGTGGCCTAAAGCATTTGTTAAGCCTGCATAAACCATTTATTGTGGAAAGCAGTAATCCAGGTATATTAATTGATATAGATACTGAGGACGATCTAGCGCGTGTACTTAAGATGAACATTAATTAATAGCTTAAGCCTTTTTTCTTTCTGCAAAATTCCGTAATCTATTCTTGGCCTCTTCGCTAGTCACATAATGGGCCAGCTCATTCAATAGCTTATCCTCATTCTCCATGATATTACGTAGTGCATTGCCGATAATGAATGATTTATACAATTTAAACGCTGAACCAGGTATAGAGGCTAATCTCTTCACTGCGTTTAATGCAGCTTTGAAGCCCTCATCTATTGTATCTACTACCTCATTAATTAATCCGAGATCATAAGCATCTTGTGTAGTCATGATAAATCCAGGATCCATGAATGCCCTTGCCCGTATGCCTAGATAGGGTGCAAACGCCGGGGTCACAGGCACTATTCCATACTTAATGCCGGGCAGCGAGAACTGAACTGATCGCAAGGCGATTACCCTATCCATGAAGTACAATAATTCAACGCTGAACCCATATGCCGAATCATTAACCAAGGCAACCACGGGCCTCTCGCACCTAGTGAATGAATTGATCATGTTTATTAATTCATTAAAGTATTGCCTAGCTTGCTCCACCGATGTGAAGCCATATATTTCAACTAGGTCTAATCCAGCAGAGAAATACTTGTTTCCGGTCAGAACTAGGCCTGTAGCCTTGCTGCATAGATCATTCACCGCATTTGTTACTTCCATGAACATGTTTTTATTGAATGCATTTCTCTTCTCCGGCCTATTCAGCGTAATTATGCCAATGCCATCTTGCATGGATATCGCTACAGCCATAAAGCAAGCAATTCATCGCGCCCAATTAAGTCTAGTGAGCAAAAATCCCTTGCATTATATTTGTAAGTAAATATTTAATAATAGCCTGTATCGATCAATGAATATGTGCCGTCAAGCTATTTTCTATGTGAGGAGCACTGAAGTTTTCATTAACATTGTTGATAAATTAGTTAAGGCGGCAAGGCATGACTGTAGGGCAACTTGGAGTGATCATATGCATAATGATGGTTGGGGCATTATATTAGTAAATAGCGGGCCAGGATCGTTAACCAAGTTATTCTATAAATCCACTAAGCCCATCTTTGATGAGGACACCTCATGGATTCGCAGTATCGTTGGCCCAGGTCCAATCAGCGGTATGATCCATGCAAGAAAGGCCAGCGATGGTGAACCTAAAAACGTGGATTCATCGCATCCCCATGAGGTATTTGTGGGCGATGGCTTCCTGTATTTAGTTCATAATGGTAGCGTGGATAAATCGCTAATAGCCAGACATATGGCTGATAATTTTGGATATAAGATAAACATAGATGAAATAAGCGATACTAAAGCCCTTTTGATCTTATTATCTGCAATATATGAGAAAACACAGAGTCTTGAGGATTCATTGATGGAACTAGCCCAATTATCGCGTGATTTAGGAATAATAAAGACCTCACTCAATATAGGTGTAATGCATGTATCGGAGAAAGGCGAGGAATTATTTGCAGCTTCAATGTATAATAGGAATACGTGGAGCAATGAGTCGAAACGGAAGTATCTTGATATGTACCTGTTGAAGGATGAGGATAATGTGATTGTGGCATCTCCTACATTGGTTGATTATGGTTTAGAGACGGTAGATAAAGAGCTTCTGAGTCCTGAACTAGATAAAATGATAATCATTAATTTACATAGCGGCAGGAAAATTGTGGCTTAACTATTATTACTCGAAACTACTTCCTTTGGTTCGCCGCCCCCTCCCTGCCCTGAATGGCGGGGGTTCCCCGAG
>JBMFVP010000029.1:0-19465 GCA_049965935.1 Thermocladium sp. | reverse complement strand
TAATTATACCGAGGACTTCCACACCGCCGGAGCATTGCTTGCCTCACAGTCCGCATTGGGCTACTTCACTGGCGAGTATGGTCAATGGGTTGAATTAACCTCCGCCAGCAATACATATAGAACCTTCGCATTATGGGCTGACAACTGCGCCAACGCTAATACGAATGATCGCTCGCCGTACTATGTGCATGGATTTTATGCTTGGGATTACGCAAGTGGCTCATATTATGAATTATTATCATGCGCAAGCGCTCTAGAGACTTGGTGGACTATGCAGAATGGCTGGACTGTTAATACAATAGCTAAGATATCTTACAGCAGCTATTATAATAAAGGGATAGCGCCCTGCGGCACTTGCCCAGCGCCGCCTTGATAACCGGCATTATTGGGTAGTCCTAGTATTGTTGCCCATTCTTGTAATGCATTGTGATTAATGGCGATTCTGGCGGACCCGGTGGGATTTGAACCCACGACCTACGGCTTAGGAGGCCGCCGCTCTGATTCCATGCTGAGCTACGGGTCCCAAACACAAAAACACAATGACCATTTTTAAACATTATTTAACGCCCCATAAGGAGAGGCACTGATGATGCTATTGCGGCAATGGATGAGGCTAACATTAGAAATGACATGCCTATTCCCAAGTTGCTTGATATAGATGCCGCCAGGGCAACGCCTATCCCGGCCATTATGCGCCCTAGTAGGAAGGTAAAGTTAGTCCCGGTCGCCCTTACCTGTGGTGGGTATAATCTCCCCATCAATATTCCCATGTAGGCGAAAAACGATGATGCAAAGTAGCCCAGCGCTATTGGCATAATAACAAGGTATCCCCAGTTCATTAAGTTAGCCACCAAGAATAATAGGGATGAAAAGAGAGCCAGCGTGGAGAGCGTTATAGTTGTCTTGAAGCTGCCCCACCTATCCATTATATACCCAGCTAAACCGAATGATATAGCCATTAACGTGGATAGCGCAATTAGCGTTGCCTCGTACGTGATTCCCCTGAAGCCCCTAATTAGGATATAGGTTGGGACCAGGCTTATGAATGGGACCGTAAACATGAATGCTGACGCAACTAGGATTGTGCCTAATGCCGTTATTGACCTATATTGGGGCGAGAATATTTCCCAGTAATTTGCTCTTCGCGATTGAGACCGGGTTTCAGGTATGGCCAAGAGACATAGTAGGGATATAATTAGACTAACTGCGCCAATTATGGCCATATATGGCCTCCAACTCCTCACCAAGAAGGATGTGGCGGCATCCAGAAGCATGCCAACCGGGTATAAGCCCTGCATGATGCCGCCCAGCAAGCCTTGATTGCTTCGCCATGCCTCTACAATAACGGCATAGCTAATCCCGTTCTCCGAATTAACTCCGAACCCAACCAGGAACCAAAGCAAGTAAAGCTCCCATATGCTCGTTATGAGGGAGGTAATTAACGTGGCTAAGCCGAATATCGATATGGATAATGCTAACCCAATTCGCCGTCCCCACCTATCCGCAACAACGCCTATCACTATGCCTCCAAGCGCGCCGCCAATGAATGAGAGAGTCACGGCTAAACTAATGAGAGTTACGCCAACCCCCAAGACGCTGGATAACTGTGGAATAATGTATATTATTGAGAATACGCTGTAGGCAGAGAGGAGGAAGGGAACCATGACCCCCAAAGCCCTTAACGCACTCATCACAGTAACTATACACTTGATCCTTTAATGGATTACCGGTAAGTGCGTATATGGAGCGAGCACGTCATGAAGCGGCTGAAACGGTAAAAATTAAAAAGGCATTAAGTACGTCGGTATCAAGGCCCCGGTAGTATAGCCTGGTCAAGTATGCGGGCCTCTCGAGCTTTTGGGCGTGGATAGCCCGAAACCCGGGTTCAAATCCCGGCCGGGGCATCAATCGTGATGAATAGTTGCTGGATAAATTGCCCTTCGCTTCATGGCCCCTCACGTTTAATGATATAGCAATGCGAAATGAATTATGCTCTTTAAGAAAAGGAAAAGCTAAAAAACTCCTCATTGAGTAGGTGCATGAGCCGGGGTGGCCGAGTCGGCCCAAGGCGCGGGCCTGCTAAGTCCGTCCCCGAAAGGGGGCCCGGGTTCAAATCCCGGCCCCGGCGCCATATCATCATTAATATAGTAATAATTATTGATTGGCGTAGATAAAAAGTACATAAAGCTGGGGTTTGTTTTGAGGGGTAATTGGCTTATTGTTATCGTTTTTCTATAGGTACATACGGCACGTCGTGTGGTCCCACGTAGCATGCTCTGGGCCTGAATAACCTGTGCTGGTTGAGGTACTCCATAGCATGTGCGGACCAGCCGACTACGCGGCTCATTGCAAATATTGGGGTGTAGTATTCATATGGTATGCCCAGGAGGTACATGGCTATGCCGCTCCAGAAGTCTATGTTTGGATACAGGTACTTGCTGGCCAGCTTCTCTAACACGACGGCCTCGACCTCGCTCGCTATATTGTAATATGTCATGTTGCCCTTCGATTGACTTAATTCCTTCACCAGCTCCTTATATATTTTGGCTCTTGGGTCATAAGCCTTATAGACGCGGTGCCCTACGCCCATTAATCTCTTGCCTTCCCCAAGCATCTTCTCGACGTATGGCCTAGCCTTGTCAGGGCTCCCGATTTCCAGGTACTGCTTCATGGCTGCCTCATTAGCTCCACCATGAAGTGGCCCCTTCAATGTGGCTATTCCCGCCACTATTGCTGAGTATAGATCAGTCCAAGTGGATATGGCAACCAAGGTGCCGAAGGTGGAGGCAGGGACTTCGTGATCTATGTGAAGTACTAGATATAGATCTATTGCCTTCGTTGAAGTTGCATCGGGCTCTGTTCCAAACATCATGTAGAGGAAGTTAGCTGAGTGGGATAATGATTCCTTGGGCTTTATGTACTCAAGCTTTCTGCTGAATCTATAGTGGGCTGCTATTATGGATGGGAGTTTAGCCGTTAGCCTAACGGCTTTCCTAAAATTCGCCTCTGGGCTGTTATCATTTATGTCTGGATCAAATGCGGCTAGACCCGCGACTGCAGCCTCGAGGACATGCATTGGATGCGCCCGGGGTGCGAGGACCCTTATTGTGCTGATCACTTCATCTGGGAGATCACGTTCCTTGGCCAGCATTGACTTGAAGGAGTCTAGTTCAGCCTTGGTTGGTAGGCGGCCATTAAATATTAGGTACGCGACTTCCTCGAAGTTTGAGTACTTGGCTAAGTCATTTATGTTGTAGCCACGGTACCATAGAATGCCTTTTTTCCCATCTATGTCGCTTATTGCTGTGGTCTTGACAAGGACATCCTCTAGTCCATGAATTATCGGTCCACAGGGTGATTGTATTACCTTGCCTGTTGTGGTTATTTCCACCTTAGTAATGGTTTCCGACATGTGTGGTTCTACATGAGGTATATATTTAAGCATTTTTAGTGGAAATTACTGCTATTGTAGAAAATAAATTTCACGTACTAAACATATTAAGCAGATAAGTATATATTAAACCCTACTTAGATATATACTTCCGAATAAATTCGGCCACCCCCAAACCGCTTGGCGCCGTAGTAATGATCCTAGCGACAGCCCGCAGCTCAGGAACGGCGTTGGACACGGCCACTCCCCACCCAACTAATTTAACGGCCCCAATATCGGTGCGTCCATCCCCAATATACGCCACATCACCGCATGAAATGCTCAATCGCTTGCAGATCTCCATTATTGCGGTTGACTTATCAATGCCAGGCGGAATCACATGAATGGCATAGCCGCTGGATTCTACTACTGCCTCAACATGCATCTTATTCAACTCGGCCCTTATTCTTCCTACTAATTCATCTTCGTTCCCAGTTATTTCGAATGCTGCATCGAAGGAGCGGCAATTGAATTGGTAACTCAATTTAAGGCCAAGGCGCTTCGCCAGCTCCACGCCAAGTTCCTTAATGCCAGGTTTGCAGAGGGGCATTTCCTCTCCATCAAGTGAGGCGATGCACCCATTCTCGGCTATTATTGGAGCGGAGGCGCCTATGCCTATATAGCGAGCCAAGGATTTAGCCACTATCATCGCGTTGCCCGTGGCTATCCCAATTCTTATCTTATCCTTAACGGATTGTATTGCCCTCAACGCCTCCGGCTCCAGCTCATCAACCTCCCTGCTCCTCGTGAGGGTTCCATCTATATCAAGCATAAGTAATCGAATCATGAGAAACGAGGCGAATTGGCTTGTTTTAACTATGTTGCCCACATGAAAGTTTAATACCCGGGACTTGCTTGCCTCAATCATGGTTGCTATTAAGGATACAAGGATACATTCCCTTCGAGTCGTTAATCAATTCGATGCCAATTATCTTGGGAACCTCTTTGGCGGCAGAATGATGGAGTGGATGGTGGAGACCGCAACCATAGCCACATCCAAATTATCAAACGGTCCCTCGGTCATTTCATATCTAGATGAATTATTTTTCTTGAGACCAGTTAAGGTGGGGGATACAGTTGCAATAGATGCATGGGTGGATTACGTGGGTAGATCATCAATGGAGACGAGGGTCAGATCAGAGAAGAGGGGGAAATCAAGCGGCGTAGTTGTGACATCCACAATGTCCTTCGTCGCCATAAATGATTATGGAAAGCCGCGGGATGTCCCAACCAAGATAACCCCGGCACCTGATGAGGAGAATGAATTCAACGCCGCAATGGAGAGGAGGAGACAGAGGGAATTGCTTGTCGGCAATAGAAGGACGGCTGAGCACGATGTTGAGGACCCAACGCGTGACCTAAGGTTTAGGGTAGAGTCACGACAATGGGTTAGGCCCGATGATACGCTGCTTGGCAACATATTATCTGGGGGAAGATTATTGGCTTGGCTGGATGGCATTGGAGCACTCGTCGCCGCCGAGTACGCGGGGGGAACAGTGGTGACTGGCTCGATAGGCGACGTTGCATTCTACTCTCCAGCATATATAGGCGACGTGGTTAATATAAGGGCTGGAGTAACATTCGTCGGCAAATCCACCGTGGAGATCATGCTGAACGTGATAGCTGAGGATAAGTATGGGGGTTCACGGCACATGTGCACAGCATATTACACATTTGTCCACATAGGTGAATCCGGGGAACCGGAACCAGTTCCTCCATATGAACCAAAGACAGAGGGGGAGCGGCGACAGTACTTGGCCGGCATGGAGCGGCGGAAAAAAATGGAGGAGGACTTGAGGCAGATCAAGGCAAACATGAATTGAAATATATGCAATGTTTACTTATTTGTTCAGATAAAGTTTAATAGGATTGAAGAAAAATGGAAAAGAAGAGTGATTTTAATTATATAAATTATTTTTATTTAATTCATTAACCGCCCCATACATAACTGCTGGTCGTTGTTGTACTAGTTGTTGTGCTGGTCATGGTGCTAGTGGATGTCGTGCTCGGCATTGATTGTGGCATCATTTGGCCAGTTATTGTTGTTTCGCCGCCGAGGAATATCCATGGAACAGGCTTCACGAATTGGACATTAACTATGTAGTCCTCGCCGGGCATCCAAACATTGGGGAACTTGTATGATCCACCAATCAATACCCCGTTTGGTTCCTGAGTATAGCCAAGCCACGTCCACGTCCAGAACGTGGGGGGTAAGAACGCTATTGTGATCACTGGAGTTGGTTTGCCGCTGGAGGTAACGAAGGTATATGCCGGCGATATTTTTCCATTAACTGCAAATGCATAGGAGAACAATGGCCAACCAGCGGTACTGGCATTGAGCGGAGGCACGTTATATATTGCTTGATACACAAGGCTAAAGTTGTATTGAGACATCATTTGATTGCCTGCTTCCACGTAAGTTCCCGGCGTTATTATAGCTAGGAGGTTGCCCAATTCAACAGCTGCGCCCTGGGTAGCGTTAACTGTGACTGTAGCTGATCCAACTGGAATGAGTTCCGGAGCCATAGATGTCATCAACGATGAGTTCACCGGTATCTGCATCGCGTAAGTGGCGCTGACATTAGAGAGCGGGGCACCGGATATGAATATCCATGGAACAGGCTTCACGAATTGGTAATTAACGAATAATCCGGGGCCAGCGTATACATAGGAGTCGGGGAACTTGTATGATCCCCCAACTAGAGTGCCGTTTGGTTCCTGAGTGTAACCAAGCCACGTCCAGCTCGTCCATCCGTTCGGCATGCGTATCACGGTTATGATGGGCTGCGTGAATGTATAAGCCGGCGATACGTGGCCATTCACCGCATAGGCGAATGCATATATTGGCTCGGCTTGATACATGCCCATGGATGGATCCGACATGGATAGGGAGGCAGGCAAGCCTACTCCAATTACCTTATAATCTATTATGGAGAATGTGTACTCGGTTAATGTTTGTCCATTATATGTAACATTAGTTCCGGGGCGAATCACGGCTATTATATTGCCCAACCTAACGGTTCCTCCAGTCGCTGAACTAACATTGATAGATGCAGAGGCAACAGGTACTAGCTCTGGTTCCATTTGTTGGCTTGATGAGGTGCCGGAGACCATCGTTGAGGTTGATGGCATAGATGTTGTGGTGGTGGCAGGCATTGGCGTAGTTGATGTTGATGACATATATGACGTGGTGGATTGCATTGGTGTTGAGGTATGCGTTGTCAGTAGGACCGCGGCCACTATGGCCACTATGACGACCACGGCGACCGCTATCGCTATTGTGCTTGTTTCATACGTTTTTCAATTGCTTTTTACGTAAAAACCTTTTTCGAAATATATTACAATTTACTCACAAATCAACACCTAGTTCACGGATTGATACGTATCCCACGTGATTGATTATAAAAGAATGGAGAACCATACCTTAAATCCCTCATCTAAAACTGCTAGACCTAACATTACATAATCTAACCTCCTCTCTGCCCTAAATGGTCGAAGGTTTCCGAGACTCTGGGGATTACCTTTATGGCTAACTCCTATTTGCGCCACTGGCATTGAAGCCGACCCCATGCTTCCCTCTTTGCCCCAGTGAGAAGCAAATTCCGTAAGCGTGATAAAAGAAGGAGGTCAGCTAAAAACTACCGGAAGAGGCGGGAGCCCGTGGCTCATCTTATTATAACGAATTCCTAATCTTGCAGCGAATGAAAGGCGCAGCAATATTTAAATCAAGGTGAAACCACGGCATTTCATGCCTCTTGATCCACAAGTCAAGAAGTTATTCTCGTTAATGGCTGCATTTCCTCAACCGGACATCGGTAAAATAACTCCTCAACAATATAGGGAGGCAGCGGACAAAGCATCAATACAGTTAAGCGGAGGGCCTGAGGCTATTGGAGGCATTGAGGATAAGGTTATTCAAGGCAGAAATGGGGGGATCCGAGTAAGGATATATAGGCCACTGGATCAAAGATTGCCGCATAAAGTCGTGATTTATTATCATGGCGGCGGTTTCGTGTTTGGAAGCATAGAGACACACGATAATGTGGCGAGGCTTCTTGCTAATTTATCGGGCAGTGTCGTAGTTTCAGTGGATTATAGGTTGGCGCCGGAGAATAAGTTTCCAGCCGCAGTGGAGGATGCATTCGATGCAGCCAAGTGGGTGGTGAATAATGGGGGATCAATTGAGTTAGACTCCGATAAGGTCGTCGTGGCTGGTGATAGTGCTGGCGGTAATCTAGCGACCGTGGTGAATATAATGGCCAGGGATAACGGGGAAAACATCATAGATCGCCAAGTATTGTTTTATCCATCGACTCATATGTTGGATAATTCACCATCAATTCATGAGTATGGGGAGGGATTCTTCTTAACGATGAATCAAATGAAGTGGTTTGGACAGCAGTACTTGAGGGATGTAAGAGATGCCGTTAATCCCTATGCCTCACCAATGTTGGCTGATTTAAGCGGTTTATCGCCGGCTCTAGTGATAACGGCGGAGTATGATCCACTGCGTGATCAAGGTGAGGTGTATGCACATAGACTCAGGGCTAGCGGTGTTAAAGCAACGCTGGCTAGATTTGGCGGAGTCATTCATGGATTCATAAGTTTCTATAGGCATATAGATGCTGGACGGGACGCCATAGCAATGGCGGCTGGCTTTATTCGGCAATAATTGCTTAACCTATATGTTGATTATGTACCTAACTATTCCCCTGGGCTCCACGTTCCTGTAAATAATGAACTCCTTGTGACTGCTAAATGAGAGGAGAGTCATCTGTAGGAAATCCTTGATTCCAGCTACGTCAATGCTCATCTTATAGCTGACTGGCTCTGGCGCCGCGACTGTATGAGGCTCCACCTCATTCTCAGTCATTATCGGCAACATTAATTTGGCGAGCGGCCAGGGAGTTGGGTTGCCGTACTGATCATTGTCATACCTATAGGCATAAAGCTTCTCTATGGTTTTCCGGCCGAATTTTAATTCCTCTATCTTCTTAGCAATCCTCTCCGTTCCATCCTCATTAAGCATTATTGCCAAGTAGGTCAATTCATGCACCGCAAAGAACCTCATGTAAGGCAACTCAAAGCTCTGCACTCGATGTGACCCTATATCCTCATAAATCACAGGCACATCCTTTATGTACTCTAGTTGGCTAGACACATGAATCACCCAATGATTGACCACAAATCCAGAGCCCCTCAATACATCCATGCATTAATAGAGCGCCCAACTCATTGCCCTCCGCGTTCACAGCCAGGAAACACCCCACATTATATAAAGGTTTTCCCGTGACCATATCTGACCTCCTCCTCGTCCTAAAGGGCGGGGGTTCCCCGAGGTCTGGAGGGTTACACCCCATTCATGGGTGCTACTCGCCTCCGCTGGGGTTGCGGGGGTGAGTCGGCCCCCGCTCCCCATTCCCCAAAAATTCACCAGCGGAACAATAGCACCTTCCACACAAGCACCTAAAAATTCTAGGAATCCCCGGCCCCTAGAAGGGGCGAGGTTTGTTGTTCGTTTTATCAAATTAATGTGCATTGGCTTGCTTATCAATTGTTTTATGGCTGGATCTCTACTTTATGTGAAGGCGCCTTGAAGCCTATTTTGCGATGAGTGCCGTCGCAGAACGGCTTATTACTGGATCCGCCGCACCTACATAATGCGTATCTTGTTTCCCCATTTACTTTGACTAGGTTAGGGCCATTCTCCACGCCCTCTATTATTATTGAGATGCTCATGCATAGTCATTGAATTATATTATTTAAAAAGGTGCCGCGGTTCCCCCTACTATTTGCCATAGTGTATGGTGGTGCCGCTCCGTCCCTCCAATATACTGCGCAGCTCGCCGAGTCTCCCTATATATGCAGTCTTGCCGCTCCTCTCCACGAAGTTAATGGCCGCAAGCACCTTTGGACCCATGTTCCCTGGCGGGAACTCGCCCTTCTCATATAGTGACCTTAGCGTTACAACATCGACTCTACTCAATCGTCTTTGGGTTGGCTTCCCAAAATTGACATAAATCCCATCTACATCAGTGAGTATCGCGAATGCATCCGCCGCTATAGTCGCGGCCAATAATTGACTTGCCAAGTCCTTATCTATAACTGCCTCGACCCCCCTTAATTGAGAACCGCCAGTGACGGGTACTCCTCCTCCACCGGTCGATATAACTATATATCCCTCATCCATTAATTGGATAATGGGTTTCACCTCTATTATTGAGGCAGGCAGAGGGGAAGGAACAACTCGACGCATTCCTCCACGTGGATCCGGCTTGAATCGCCAGCCCTTTAATTGAGATAGCTTGGCGGCCTCTTCCTCGCTATAGATGGGGCCAATGAATTTCGTTGGATTTTTGAAGGCAGGGTCCTCCTCATTAACGTATACCCTGGTAACCACGGTAATGGCCTTCTTCGGAATGCGTCGAGCCACTGCCTCATTATCTATGGCTGTCGCCAATAAGTAGCCAAGCCAGCCCTGAGTCGCCGCTCCATGCATATCAAGGGTTAACGGTAACCCGCACTCGGCTAATGCACCCACTTGGGGGCCATTACCGTGGGTAACTAAGACATCGTAACCCATCTCCACGGCATCCATTACGTCCCTGGCAGCCTCCTTAACTCTTTCCCACTGCTCATCTGGTGAACCGATCCTAGCACCACTTGTGGAGAATGCATTGCCCCCTAGGGCTATTACCATCCTCACTTGAACATTGCTAAAGCCAGCATTTAAAAGCATTCCCTATGGAGAGAGGCGTTTGAGAACTAAGGGCAGCAACAGCCAGCCGTGCTCCACAATGCCTAGGCTACCCTTGGAGGCATTAATCTCATTAAATGTTGAGAACCCATCGCCCGCCTTCCCCGTGCTCAACATGAATGGAACCGGATCACCGCTATGGGACTTCAGTTTCCAGGGAGTAGCATGATCGCTCGTAACCAGTATGGCAACATCTTTGAGGGATAGCCGCTGAACGTAGTACTTATCTATGGCCTCTATCTCGGCCACTTTCCGCTTAAAATCACCATCATGGCCAGGCTCATCAGGCCCCTTTAGGTGGACATATGCAACATCAACGCGCTTTAGCAACTGTATGGTAGCGTCAAGCCGCTCCATGAGTATTTCCTCCTTGGAGCCGCTATACTTTGAGACCGGGGCTGAGTCCATGCCTAAGGCAATGGCTATCCCACGCTCAACAGGCATCTCGGTCACCGCGCCGAAGCTTAATCCAAAGACCTCCCTTATTGGCTTTACGTGGGGTACCTCATGACCGGCATCCCTCATTAGTATAACGTTGCCGGGCAATTTGCCTTCCCTAACCCTCTTCTTATTGACCTCATGGTTAGCCAGCAATTGTATAGCCTTCTCCATGAATTCATTAGCTAGGCGAGCTGTCCTTTCAGCTTCCTTCGAGGAGTCAAGGGCCTCTATTAATGGCAACTTAGTTCCTGGATTGGGGACAGCGATCGATATCTTTCCTTGCCTAACGTAGCCTGGATCATTATTGCTCACTAACCCGCTTAGCTTGCTTTGGGACCCAATTATCACCACGGCCCTATGGCCAATGGTGGGTATGACCCTAGCATAGCCCTCCCCACCGTTTAACTCCATACCATCCACGGCTCTCGCCAACTCAGCGGCCTCCTCGCTTGTTAGATTTCGTCCAACCCTTCTATCTATTATGTTCCTGGATGAATCAATGGTAGCGAAGTTAGCCCTAAACGCTACTTCATATCCATCCTTTATCCTGTACCCGGCCCCCAATGCCTCAAGGGGACCACGGCCAGTATAGTACTTATCTGGGTCATATCCTAGTATGGACATGACCGCCGCATCACTCTCAGGCGCAATTCCTTTGCCTATGGGGTAATGCATTCCCATAATTGATGACTTAGCCAATTCATCGAGTCCAGGTTTATTGGCGGCCATATAGGGAGTAGGCGGATTATTTGGATCATCTGCAGCCCCATCCAGAACCAAGAAAAGTAATTTCCCCATATCATTCATATAGGCGGATCCAGTTTATAAACATAATAATTGGTGAAATTTAGGAACCTACTCGCCTCTAAAACTTGGTTTGCGCCTCTCCATGAATGCGGAGACCCCTTCCTGGGAATCATTTGTTGAGAACACCACCGCGAATCCCTCTGCTTCCGCGCTTAATCCATTCCTTAACGATTCATCCAACGACTCATTCACCAGCTTCTTAGCCAGCATTAATCCCACGGGCGGCCGCTCCGCGAGCTTCGAGGCAAGCAACTCCGTCTCCTCTTGGAGCCTATCAATGCGCACGGCCTTATTGACTAGGCCTATCTCGGCAGCTTCACGTCCAGTAATGGTATCGCCGGTCAATATCAACTCCTTCGCCTTACCAATTCCAACTAATCTGGCCAATCTCTGCGTGCCCCCCGCCCCAGGAATTATGCCGAGCGTTATCTCGGGTAACCCCAGAACAGCATCATCCGCTGCTACGCGTATATCACATGCCAGAGCCAGCTCTAGTCCTCCGCCCAATGCATGGCCATGTATTGATGCTATGACTGGCTTCGGAAGCGACTCTATCCTATTATAGAGCTCCTGTAGCCTATTGCTGAAGATGAGGGCCTCGCCTGGTTTTAATCCCTTAAATGTCGATATATCGGCGCCTGCGCAGAATGATTTACCATTACCTCTAATCACGACTACCCTAGCCAAGTCGCTCGGCATCCTCTCTATCTCAGCGATTATGTTCTCTAAATCCTCAATTACTTGAGGCGATAATGCATTCCTCTTCTCAGGCCTATTCAACTCCACCCATGCAATAGGCGGATTAACCTTAAGGGTAACCGTCCCAAGCCTCTTTTCATATTGATGAGGATAGAACCCCAGTCCCGTCTTGACCCCTAACCTACCCTGCGAAACCAATCGTTGAAGCAGTGGATCTGGCTGGAATGCTTCATGATGAGTCGCCGCAAGGAGATCGCTTAATTCCTTCACTATTGCATCAATGCCAAACTCATCCGCATACTCCAGTATCCCCTTCGGCATGTTGAAGCCAAGCCTCATCGTCTTATCAATATCGTCCCTAGACGCTATGCCCTCCCTCAATAACCACGCCGCCTCATTTATTGGAGAGGCTAGGAGCCTAACCACATTAACGCCCTGCCCTGCATCTCTTGGGATCTCAGCTCTGGCATACTTACCTGGGGCCGGATATGAATAGAAGCCTTTACCTGCCTTTAAGCCGATCTCCTTTGCCCTCACCTTTTCCCCAATCAGGTTACAGGGAACCCTCTTCACTCCCCTTGCTGCCATGGCTTTAGCAATGAAATCCATTACATCTATCCCAACGAAATCCATTAATTCGAAGACTCCCATTGGAAAACCGAGAACATACCTAGCAGCACTATCTATTGCCTGTATTGTAGCCTCGCCTCTCTCAACCATTAGACACGCCGAGTCAGCTAGTCTTAGAAATACCCTGTTGGCAATGAAGCCTGGAACATCCTTATTCACCACGACGGGTTCCTTACCCATCCGTCTCGCCAGTCCCAGAGTTATATCAAGGGTTTCACGACTTGTCTTATCCCCCATCACCACCTCCACTAGCTTCATGATGGGGGGCGGATTAAAGAAGTGCATCCCAATAACGGCTTGTGGCCTAGAAGTGAAACCGGCGATCTCACTTATGGGAAGCGAGGAGGTATTAGTGGCGAGTATTGCATGGGAAGGTGCATACTTATCTGCCTCCGTGAATATTTGCCGCTTCACGTCTATATCCTCAAATGCAGCCTCTATCATGAAGTCAGCGCCCCTAACCGCCTCGGATATATCCAGCGTAGCGTGAATCCTTGCCAAGACCTGATTGGGATCCTCGCTTAATTGTCCCTTTTCATGAAGCTTCTCTAGGCTCCACTTAATGTTATCGATGGCTCGCATCAATATTTGTTGATTGATATCCCTTAGATAAACCTCGAAGCCGGCTATTGCCGAGACCTCGGCAATGCCGTGACCCATGGTGCCGGCGCCCATTACGGCTATAGTTTTAACATCCATAGTCGATCGAATTCATTGAAATATTTAAGCATTACCATGGAGGAATATAATAGCAGGGGGCGGATTCGAACCGCCGACCACGGGGTTATGAGCCCCGCAGGATACCAGGCTTCCCCACCCTGCTGATCGATGTCTTGCCACGATTAATTTAAAAATTTTTCCCTACCTACATGCCGCTTTAACAAACTTATTTCGTGATATTGACCAGCCTGATTTCGCTGTTTCCATGCGTTATTTCGTTGGCCCTGGAGAGAATTGAGTCCTGCATGCCGGCAGGCGCCTCTAGCTCAAGCAGTAAATTGCCCTCAGAGTCGTATGTCTCCTTCACTACCCTCCCCATATGCATTACATGCGACTTAACCTTCTGAGCATATTCAGCTGGAACTTTTAATTCGAAAACAGCCACGGCTACCTTTATGGGCAGCGCCCGTTGAATCGCCTTTATCACGTCATTAACCTGCTCCTCCACCGGCTTGAATGGGTCAATAGCTACATCGGCTTGCTGCATGGCTAGCTCAACCCTCTGTGGAGGAACCGGAGCCCTTGTACGCGTGTCTATGCAGTTCCTACTTATCCATTCCACTATTTGCCGTCTCTTCTCGTCAAGCAACCTCTTCCGCTGCTCCGCTGTTAGCGGTACTTCTCCATTCCTTATCATTAGCTCAGCAACCTTGCGTGGATCCGTGGTGCCGAAGACCTTCTTCAATGAACTCTCAGATGCACGAAGTCCTCTTCTGGAGTCCTTATATATCGTGTCACTTATAAGGACCTTATCTATGCTCACGGGCTTTCCAAGCTTCATATCAAGCGCAGCATCTGGATCAACCAATATCTCGAAGTGTTCCCCCTTGGATTCATACTTTATCACTATGGCTTTCCCCATAACGTGATTAGGCTAGTCCTCAAATAAAAACATTTATCCCTAAGAATTTAGAGCTATTCATTGCTTTTTATTATCAACAACCACGACTTGTTTAACCGAGATGGGACTTATCCTACTTAATACATTATCTATTACCTTAATCACACGCGCGCGTTCAGCTGGGTCAAGGCCTTCCGGCTGCGGCAATGGCTTCGGTTCGGCTGGTTTCTCAGGCAAGGCACCTCCGGGCGCGAAATGGAAATTAGCGCTCCTCCCAATCACCAACAAACCATATGGTCCATTCACGTAGAGAATAGAGGGTGGTGGCGTAATTACCTTGCTGACCAACATCACCGCTTCCCGAAGCATTCCAATTTCCTTGCTCATGTTGTCCAGGAAGAGCCTCATATACTCTAAGTAGCTTGATCTAGTCACGGCGAAGACAACATCAACTCCATCAATATCTGTAACCGGCGATTCAGTGCCTTGAATCAAGTTAGCCTTTATTTTCTTCTCCTTAAAAATGTCCAGCAAGGAATTCAAACCATCGATATTGAATTGATGCACTGAGATGATGCTCCATGCCTCAACATAACTAGACAACCGTGAAAATAAGATCTTCAACTCGTTGGGATTCATGTTGGTTGTTATTATCATGGGCTTGACCTCCTCTCATCCAGCCTAGTCCTTGGAAATATAACTATCCTGGAGGGTACCCCACTCATGGATAGGTACATCACAGTGACATCTCCCATATTCATTTTAAGGAGCGCCCTCAACTCATCCCTAATTACAGTTAATTTCTTATAATCCAACCTATAGAAGTCCAGCGATTCCTGCACATAGAATGCGTAACTATCTGGATTAGAATCCATCACTAAGACGGGAAATCCTTGTCCAATCTTGCCGCCAAGCTCTATTTTTCTATACCTAATATTGTTTGGGGAATCAATGGCTCCCATCATTGACTTATGCAATCCGCTTAATTCGTTTATTCTATCCTCGATTTCCCTTATTTGCCTTTCTATTTTATCGCTGAGCTCCCTCAATGTGGTATAATTAATCGTCTTCTCAGGCTCATCGACCTTGGATGATCGCCGAGCACTCATGGTAAAACCACCACCTTAGGCTTATTGCCTCCAGCCAAGACCATTATGAAACCCGCCGAGTTAATGCCATCTATCTTGCTAATAACTCCCTTTATCTTCTCCAGTTGCTCTATTATTTTCGCTATTTCATTCATTATATCGCTGAGCTTCCCCTTCAAATGAAGCGAAGCAGGCATTATCAGTACCTCAAAATCCCCGCCAATCGATGATGCCTTATACCCTATGCTCCTCACAGTTGTGATGCGTTGAAGCTTTTTCTCGAAGTTTGAGTTATTATCTTCCCTCACAATCAATGACTCCAATTCAACCTTCACATTCCTAAGCGACTCCAATTCGCTCTCTATCTCCCGTAATGCGGTTGAGGCATTATACAGCCTAATGAACATTCATTTCATATGTATATTCACAGCCTAATAAATATTTTGCATTCCCACCTACAAATTAAACTAATAATGAGGGACTTACCCACTAATTGTTAAACATAAAGGCATTGATACCACACCTTAATGGATGAAGTTTACAATTATTTAGAGAAGGAAAAGACCCATATGCTCATTCTCTTGACACCCTCTCCGCCTTGATGAGCGGGAATTCCCCGGATCTAAGGTGAGCCTTATCATTCATTGCATTATAGGTATTTCCTGCTTAAGTAATTTATTAGGTAATCCGGGTTATATGATTCTCCAAATGATTTCTTAAGAAGTGTTTTTGGATCATATGTTGCTCCATACCTATGAATCTTCTCGCGTAGCCATGTCTTTAAACCATCAAACTTAAGCTCTGCAACTTCATCAAGCAATTTCCCGGCGAAGTGCCCCACCATCGCTGCGACCAGATTGCCTAAGGTATATGTTGGGAAATATCCTATGGATCCCTGGCTCCAGTGAATGTCCTGCAAAACCCCTTCAGCGTCATTGGATGGATGGATCCCTAAGTACTCCTCCATTTTTCTATTCCAGAGCTCAGGCAAATCGCCTACCTTTACCTCACCGGTTAACATTAATTTCTCTAACTCATACCTAACTGCTATATGCATATTATACGTTACTTCATCAGCATCAACCCTAATTAGGCTAGGCTTAACCGTGTTGAAGTAAATATATAGATCACTCGGCGAATAGCCGCTGAGAAAACTTAGGTGCTTTCTCATTATGGGATACATTGCTTCAACAAATGATTTGCTGCGACCAACTATGTTTTCCCAGAACCTGGACTGAGACTCATGGATGCCCATTGACGCTCCATCAAATATTGGAGTCATGGCAAGGGATTCATCAAGCTGCAGCTCATAAAGTGCATGTCCTCCCTCATGTATTGCTGAAAATAGAACCCGCTTGAAATCTATGCCCTCATATCTAACGGTAATCCTCACGTCCCGAGGACCAAGTCCTATTGTAAATGGATGAGGAGAAACATCCACTCTGAACCTATTGAAATCATAACCCATCGTCCTCAATATGTCATTTATCATGGCCTCGGCGGGGCCCCTCTCATATTTTACATCCTCAAGCGGGCTGTGGGATGGCATTTTCTGCTTATTAATTATGCTTCTCAAGCTGGGAACTAGTTTAGAGAAGATTGCATCTGCATCGGTCACTGTGAATCCCTCCTCATATAAATCGAGCAATGCATTATATGGATGCCCTTCATAACCTAGTTTCTCCGCGACTTGTCGTGACAATTCTATTATTTTCTCAAGTCTAGGCTTAAATAGGGAGAAGTTAGATTTCTCTCGAGCCTCGCGCCATGCAACGGTAGCCTCCTGAGTCGTTACCGTTATTTCCTCTAATAACTTTGGCGGTATCTTAGTATTATACTTTATTTCTCGCTTAAGCACTCGCACTACTCCTCTCTCATAATCATTTAATTCTGCTCCCTCGGCCTTCTCCACTAATGCAATAAATGATGGATCAGTTATGAATTTCTGACTAAGGAGACTTAATTGAGCGATCGCTATGCTTCTGTGCTCTATGCCTTGGGGCGGCATATATGTCTGCACATCCCAATCCATTAATGCAGAGGCATGTCGTAAAGCCCAGATCTGTTTATACCTATCTAGGATTTCCCTTATCGTGGGGTTCTCGAAAACCATAAGCGAAGAGCGGGCTCGCATTTTAATATTTTATGGTATTGCCGCTAAAGTTACGTAAATGTGTTACAGACTATTGCAAACTATCGTCAAGCCCGCTCTTTAAGATGAGGAACCCAAATTAACTGACCTCCTCCCTGTCCTAAATGGCGAGACTTTCCGCATTAATCCCCTCTTTCTGTAAATGCGATTAACTAACTTATTTCATTTCCATGTTTAATCAACATATCCCTCATTTTAATAGCATCAATCTCTATCAGCGGGGTCTCGCTTATAATAGTTATAGATAAAGTTCTCTTTCCCAGCTCTACTGCAAGGGGTTCGAACGGTGGGGTCTCCGCGTCCATTGGTTCATGCTCATCCACCCATTTCCCATTCCTGAATTTAACACATGTGAAATGAGTGTGTAATTCATCTCTTGGAAAAGCATCCATCCACTTATCTAGGATTTCCGCATAATTAATGGAACCTCCATTACGGGCATACACATGGCCCCAATCAATTACAACAGTAACTAATTCACTTGATAATTCCTTGACCAGATTTATCGTCTCATCAAGGGAACCAAACTGTGAATCCCTAGCCATTACCTCTAGCCCCAGCTTCACGTTTATGTTATTATCCATCATCCACTTGATTAATTCATTCACCTCGCTTTTAACCTTGTTAAAGCAACCCTCATGACCTAATTTCCCATAATAGGCCGGGTGAAAAACAACTACCTTAGCGCCCATCGCATCACCACGCTCAAGGGATTCCCTTAACCTAGATACGCTCGCATTGACCTTGTTCTCCTCATCACTACATAGATTAATGAAATATGGAGCATGTATTGATAATCTAATCCCCACTTCCTTAGCTATCTTACCCACTTCCTTAGCTGCCTCAATACTCATGCGCACTCCCTGAACGAACTCAACCTCCATGGCATTTAAACCGATTTCACGAACATATCTAACTGCATCCATGGTGCCGGCATTCCTTTTTCTTTGCCTCAGCGTTATGGGAACCCCGGCTGGACCTATATGAACCCCAGCCATTTCTCAACGCTAATCCTTATCTCAGCCGTGTTAAAAATAATTCCCTTCCTTTCGCGATCCTTCTTGAAACTAGAATAAGCATCTAATGTGGAATGGAATAATAAAGAGACAAATCCCCCCGGTTAATCGAGGAGTCAAATTATTTATTAAGAATAATGCATTATATAATGTATTCTTAGATCCAGCCTCTCCACTTCATAGCTTGATATATCCTATCTAATGCATCTATGTATGCAGCATCCCTTATTGTCGCGCCATTCATTTTCTGCCATCTATCATAGACCCTATTGAATGCATTAGTTATCATGTAGTCAAGCTTCTTTTTGGTCTCCTCCTCATCCCATATGAACCACTGCAGATTCTCAACCCACTCCAAGTAACTCATGACGACTCCACCGGCGTTTACACCTATATCTGGAAACACATATATGCCCCTCTTGTACAGTATCTCCTCGGCATCCGATGTTACAGGCCCATTAGCGGCTTCCATTATTAGCTTTGCCTTCACTGCATTTGCGTTTGAATAATTAATGACTCCCTCCACCGCTGCTGGAACCAATATATCAACGTTCAGAGCCAGTAATTCATCCATACCTATCTTCCTAGTGCCGGAGCCGGTGTAATTGACTACAGTGCCGGTTTTCCTTTCCACAGTCTTCACATCGTCCGGATTAAATCCATTGGGGTTATATATTGCGCCTCCTATATCGCCTATTGCAATGACTTTAGCTCCCATTTCTGTCAGGAAGTGGCTTAACCAATAACCAACATTGCCGAATCCTTGTACCGCCACCGTGGCGCCCTCGATGCCCTTAAGGAATTTGCGGGCTGCATTTCGGGTCCAGAGGGCTGCTCCATAGCCTGTCGAGTACTCCCTCACTGGGTTGCCCCATAGTTGTACT
>JBMFVP010000028.1:0-19819 GCA_049965935.1 Thermocladium sp. | reverse complement strand
TTGTTTGGGAGAGACGTTACTGAGAGATTCCTTCAACTTAATTCATTGACGGCCGTGATAAGGGGGCATGAGTTCTTCACCGAGGGTTATCACATATATCACGGCGTGAAGGTAGTAAGTATATTCACGTCGAGGGGGGGTATCTATAGCGCGTCGAGGCCAAAAATTCTATCAGTGGCGGGGGACGAGATGGAAGTAATCGACGTAGAGTCGCACAAATCAATTATTAAGATAATGCCGGGAACGCCTGAGAAGCCCCTGGAAATGAAAAAGAACGATTAGAGATTTATGGCTGAAAATTATTGAAACTCCTTGACATATATATTAGTGAGAGGCCTAAATCCATACTTCTTATAGAAGTTAACCGCTATCTGGTTTTGCGCGGGGAACTCGGCTGATATTAATTGGACTCCCCTGGACTTGAGGATGGCTATTGCCTTATCCATCATTTGCTTGCCGACTCCTTTTCTCCTCCATTCCGGCATCACGTAGAAATCGGTTATGACGCCCTCTATTGATGGTTCATAGAAAAGCCTTGTCCGTATCTCGGCCGCCACTATTCCAACTATCTCTCCAGTATCTGTCTCCGCTATTAGGAGCAGTTTCCTCTCCTTATTTGATGCACATTCCTCCAAGTACTTCTTGGCGTGCTCAGCAACGCTGTTACTGACCTTAAATAATGGATCGAATTCCTCATTGAGTCTCTTTAATCGAATTACGAGATCTATGATTTTATCCATATCCCTCTCGCCCGCTTCCCGTATGGTTACCATTCACCTCACCTCAACCAATAACTCCTCAGGTATCTGCTTTATAAGGCCTATCTTCATTAATTGATTCAGCGAGTCCCTTGATGAGTCGATTATTCGCTTAGCTCTCTCATACTCCTCATTTCTAGTGGTGCTTCTACGGGCAACCCCCAGCTCCACCGCCTTTACGGCAACGGCCGCCGCCGCCCTTGGATATATTTCCCACTCAGTCATGCTAGGTATTATATAGTCCTCATTGATTCCCCTCTCCTCCGCGTATCTAGCTAGTTCCTGGGATACCGCTATTATCATTTCATCAGTTATAGTTCTAGCCCTTACATCCAATGCGCCTCTGAAGACGGCGGGGAATATTAGGCTATTATTGACTTGATTGGGGAAATCACTTCTTCCCGTCGCGACTATTCTGGCTCCTGCTTCTTTGGCTTCCCAAGGCCACATCTCAGGCACGGGATTCGCTAGTAGGAAGACTATGGAGTCCTTATTCATGGCCCTCACCCACTCCTTCTTGACTACGCCCGGTCCCGGGGTTGATGCTGCTATTAAAACATCCGCTCCGCTCATTGCTTCCTCCATGGTCTTGGCCCGCCGAGAATTGGTTTTTAGCGCTAAATCATACTTCCAGGGATGGCTTAGCATTAAGTGATCCATGTCGCTTCTCTCCGCGTGGAGGGGCCCCTTACTATCAACGAGTATTATATTGCCGGGCCTTGCTCCAGCAGCCATCAGTAGCCTCGCGGTTGCTATATTAGATGCCCCAGCACCATAGAGCACTATTGTTGTTTCCTCGATCTTCCTGTTAGTGAGCTTCAAGGCATTATATAACCCAGCCAAGCTGGCTCCCGCGGTTCCCTGTTGATCATCATGCCATACCGGTATCGCTAGATCTCGTCGTAATGTGTCAAGCAGGTAGAAGCATTTGGGGGACTCTATGTCCTCTAAATTTATGCCGCCAAAGGATGGCTCTATTGCCTTAGCTACTTGAACGAATTCCTCTTGAGTCCTAACCCTTATCGGCATGGGCATTGCATCGACACCTCCTAGGTACTTATATATCAGGGCCTTGCCTTCCATGACCGGCATGGCTGCCTCCGGTCCCACCTTGCCGAGCCCAAGCACTCTCGTTCCATCCGTTAATACGACGACGGAGTTCCATCTCCACGTCAAGTCAAATGATTTATCGGGATCCTTAGCTATCTCTAGGGAAACGCCGGCCACGCCTGGTGTGTAGTAAATGGAGAAGTCCTGGAGATTTGTTACGGGTACCTTAGGTATGACGGATATTTTTCCACCATATAATCTTGCCACCTCTATTGATACCTTGTACCAAGACTTTGTCTTGTCGGTGCTCATTGACAAACATATAATTGACCAGCTTAATATGCTTTTCGTTAATTAACGCAATAAAAATAACCAATAATCGAATCATCGACCCCTTAGGGGATTCCCATTAAGGCGGGCTCCAATTTATCAATTAATTCATCCATGACCGTCGAATTCAATCCCTTATTCTCGAGCAGCACCACGCTCACGCCCCTTAACTGCGCGAACCATTTATCATGAGTTATCAAAACAACTCGCCTATACCTCTTCAACATATTGATGGACATACCTGCAATATCCGAGTCCGGCCTCGGATCACTTATTATAAGCAAATCCACTCCCCGCAGGGATCCCATTCTTTTTGCCTCTCTCAGTATTTTCCCAATATATATTGCATTGGCATCGATAATTATTAGGGTTTTCCCGAAGTCGCCCCGTAATCTCCCTAGGTAAGTGATGGCCATATCCATGTACCTACTGCGCCTTGATTGTCCCCCAACCTTGCTAATAATTATGCGGGAGCCAATCACCAGCTTTATGCGGGGCCTCATGTAGTGAAGTCTACTTAATAAATCGCTTAAGATATATCTAATGGGCTTAGTTATCTTCCTTCTGCGGCATTCGCATACCACATAGAGTTCATCGTCGGGAAGAACCTCTATGTAAATCCTTTTAAGCCCCACTTCAGCCACGGTAAGCTTAAGGGAATCCACTAAGTGCTATACTTGCCTGGTAAACTAAAAAATTATCGTATAAAAAATACAAACCCTCCAAGAACCTCACAATTAGGATTCGGGAAACATAAAGGTTCACCCTTCATGGCTAGGATCATTTCTCCTTGGTTCGACTTCGAACATGATTTTAGATAAAAAGCGGCAGGAAGAAAACCAGGTCCATATAGGGAAATCCAAGGCTCTGAGAACCTCATTGGAACGTGACAAAGGAACGGTAAACCTCACCATCAAGGTAAAGGCTTTTTACCTCAATACTCAATTATTTAGATGTTCTCCCCTGATCAACTCCAAGGAAGTGGGAGCCATCGACCCTCAACGCCAGGGGAGGGCATCACGAAGCAGAGCACATGAATAGAAGGGCAAATAGCCCCTCTTCAATGGATTTGAGGGAGGAGTTGAAGGTTCGCGAACGCCTCCACAAAGCTATAACGATCAATTATGGGAGAAGGCAGTTACTTCATTAAGGCGAAAAAGGTGGGCTTCAGAGGGCATGAGGCTAGTATTATGGGATAGGGGAAGCCATATTCTGTTTTGAATCGTACTTTAAGCATTTTGAATGGGCTATAGGAGTCACTATATTATGGTAATCAAAAGCCACTATAATTCTAGTGAAGTAACCTACGTAAAGGGATAATCCTCAAGACCCTGGGGAGCTCATTTTGGGACTAGGAGGATTGGTTCTCTTTTTCTAGTATAATTATGTATGGCACTGAGTCAACTGCCAGGACGAGGAGTGGCCCGCTCCAATTTAATGAATTCATCTTATTCTTAAAATCCTCAAGCAATACTGCCCTCTTCTGTAGGTAAGCCACTGCCTCGCTTATTATGCTGACTTCCGTATTTCTATTAGCCTTATAATATATCCTCACATTAAATATATCCTGTCCACTCGTACTCTTGAAAACGATCTCCTTGTATGCCTCCCTTGAGTGAAGAAGGGATTCCCCAGTATAGTTCCTTATTATTGGTTCAAGTCCACGTATTTCACGCCTTATTGCCGCTAACTCTTCATCTACGTATTGCCGTAGTTCATTAATGTTCTTGAATCGCCTAACGGAGGCATGCATTTGACCAATGGGTTATTAAAGTATTTAAAAATTAAGCTCCCAGAATTCGCCATTAATTAATTCCCATATAATAGTTTGCCTATTATTTTTCTCTCCGCTTTCCGCAGGTAATAGGATATCGTTGGTTTCGAGTACCCCAATTCATTGGCTAATTGATCCATTTTTATACCCTTCGGCCACGAGTAATACCCCATTTCATAAGCCATGCTTAAGGCTCTCTTCTCCTCCTTCTCCAAGTCATGTATATATAGCTCCCTCATGTTTCTCTCCAATAATTGAGCTACCCCATCCCCATCTATTCTCTCATAATCCACATACTCTATCTTATTAGTAACTGATACCTCCCTCGTGAATTTCTCCACGGAATCCAAATTGTTGGTCAATAAGCTGAAGAATTCTATGCCGGGCGATGCTATTAATGGAATAAGGGGTAGAATACCATTGCTTGCCAGGGATCTCAGCACGCCATGGCCTCTCTTCAGTCCAGATATGAAGAGTAGATTCCCGCTTCTTGGATTCAATAAACTTACCTTTATGAAGTCCTTCCTAAGGCCTCTATACACTTCTTGAATATCCCTCCTCCCATTTATTCTCATGAAGCTGAGAACATTATTCACTTCATCATTAACCGGGATTGCTTGCAAGGAGTAAACTGATCCTTGGGACTCCTCGGCAGCGGTGGCGAGTCCACATGAACTGCTTATCCTCAGCGTTACGAGGTACATAATAATGGAGACTTCTCTTGATCTTTTTAAAGCTGACTGCTTCACTAATATAATAGATCAGTGATAAAATGACAAAATAATTCTTAAACTGTGGAGTTAAGGAGATCCAACGACTGAACCCATTGAGTCCACTCATATTGCGCCTATGCTCCTCATCCTAATTATATCCTCATCGCTATATCCCAGTTCCCTTAATATGGTATCCGTATCTTCTCCCAATTGCGGCGGATCCTTACTGCTGATGGATAATTCGTTCTCTATAGGTAGGAAAGGCACCCTTAATTGCTTGCCCTCGTAACTCACATTAATCATCTTCGTGGAGGCATGAGGATCATTAAGTAAGTCCCATGGGGTATTAAGCACGGCGTAACTTATGCCGGCGTCCCTTAGGGTCTTGATCATCCAATTCAATTCATGCTTAGCCACTTCTCTTGAAATCAACGGTATTAATTCGTTTCTGTGCTCATACCGTGACTCATTGGTGGCGTAGAGGGGGGAATTACATACTTCTAGCTTGAATATTTCACAGAACTTCATCCATTGAGAGTCGGTGGTCACGGCTATGAAGATTTTCTTATTATCAAGGGTTTCGAAGAAGTCATATATGGCCCACGCGAATCCGGACTCATTCAGTGGAAGCAGCGGTTCTCCTCCCCTGGCTTGATACGAAGCTATGTGTTGCCCCATGAGGAACATGGCTGCCTCGAATAGCCCCACCTCTATGAAGCCTCCCCTACCGGTTTCTCGTCGTCTTAATAAGGCATGGAGGATCCCTATTACTCCCATCATTGCAGCCGCCATATCAACAATGGATGCTCCCAGCCTCATTGGTTTTCCCTTTAATCCATTCATGTACGCCACCCCGGTCTCTACCTCTATTGGGTAATCCAATGCATTTCTATCCTCATATGGTCCAGAACCATATCCCTTTATGGATAAGTACACTAATCCCTCATTGATTTCGCTAAGTGATTCATAACCAAGCCCTAGTCTACTCATTGTGCCTCGCCCCAAATTATCTATCACGACATCGGCCCTCCTCGCTAATTTGATGAATGCCTCTCGGCCCTCCCTCATCTTTAGATTTAGCGTTACGCTCCTCTTGCCCCTATTAAAAAAGGCGAAGTTACCCTTGCTGGGCCCCGTGAAGTGCCTAGCCACATCCCCCCGCCCCGGCTGCTCTATCTTTATTACATTAAATCCAAGATCCACCAACATCAATCCAGCAGTGGGTCCAGCCACTATTTGCCCCACCTCAAGCGCCAGAGGCTTCTCAAGCACTGCGCCTCACCTCACTAAGCATGTCAAGTAATTGCTTGATGTTGATTGTTCTGCCGGTCTTTACGGCTAGGTCCTTAACTCTCCTAACTAATTCCGAGGCCTCCTCATCGCTTACATCCATGCCGGATTCCCTCATTATTCGTTTAATCATTGATTTCCCAACATACACGTTAAGCGAGTAATTATTCTCCCTGAATATTTCCGAGTAGGATGCATGAGTTCCAGCGGTTTGAGTGGATACGTGTGAGCCAAATATGGGGAAGTTATCGCGAAAGTGCTGCACACCGGCTTTTTCCACTATTAATTTACCTAAATAATCATATGCCTCCCTCAATGCATCCATGTTTATCTCCACCCTGTATCCCTCCATTCTAAGTATGGTGCAAGTCACGGCTAGATCGGCTATTCCATTTCTCTCTCCAATGCCAAATATTGTTGTATCCACATAATCCGCGCCTTGCTTTATTGCAGTAATTGAGTTAAGAACTGCCGCCCCAACATCATTATGGAAATGAACCGCCACGGGTATGTTTATTGATTTCTTCACGCCTTGCACGGCCCTGGCCACAAATGAAGGCGAGGCATTGCCCAAGGAATCGGCTAATTGAATTCTATCGACGCCTATATCCATTAATTTCTTCGCCATTTTAATTAAGCCATCCATTGAATAAGCAGTCACGTTAGTTATGCTGACCTCTATGAATGATTTTCCGCGCCCATATCTATTCACGGCATACTTAACTGCATCCAGTGCCCTCTCAGCAGCTGCTGGCTCAAATGGTATATAAGTGCCTATTCCTCCCCCAGCACTCGCAGCGGTATCTAGATCTGATGGAACCGCCCGCCCCAGGCCTAGAACCCTATCAAAGTACTTGCCCTCCACTATTCTCCTCGTTACCTCTACCTCTGAGTAATGAGCAGATGGGTGCGACACTATTGCCTCCTTAACCCCAGCCGCACTTATTTTCTTGGCTAACTCCAGTTTCTCCTCTATGGTGAATGATATGCCGGGCGACTGTAATCCCTCCCTTAATGTATCATCTATTATCATTGCTCCTCTATATGTATATGGAGAAATAAATCATTTTTTAACAAGTTTCAATGAGGAATGATTACTTGCTTAGGTTCTCTAGTTGGATCTGGGATGCGCGTGGACCCAATATGGCCACATCTATGAAGACGATTATAGCCATTACTAGCACCACTGCATACATGGCTCCAGGTCCATAGGACTGAAGCACTAGTGGTAACGCAGTTAACCAAATATAATTACCAAGCCTACTGAGGGAGTATTGAACGCCATCTGCGAATGCGCGTATCCTGGTTGGATATAATTCAGCTCCATATTGATGAAATGCATTCGAGAATATGTTGGATAGGAAGCCAAACAAGAAGCCCGTGGCCACTGCCTCCAGGGGGGTTATGGCGTATCCAAACGCTAATCCATCGATGCCCATCAGTAACATCACGAGAGCGGTTTGCCATTTCCTATCGAACTTGACGCTATCTATGACGAATATGGAGGCCACTGAGGACAGGAAGTAGGATGTGTATATTATGAAGGTGTACTCAAGGGTCTTAACTATGGTGAAGCCTTTGGCGTAGAGAACGCTGGGTGCGAGGGATGCGAATCCATAATAAACGCCTGCCTGGAGGAACTCGAATATCCAAAGCATTATGGTTCTCTTCCTGTATTCCCCACTAAATAATTCACTGAACGGTATTCTCTTGCTCTCCACCACCTCAAGCCTTGGTGGTTCCGGTAACTCGCCCTTTTCTCTCCTAGCAGTGCTCTCTATCTTGGCTACCACGGCCTCCGCCTCAGCTTTTCGTCCATGAACCTCAAGCCACCTGGGGGACTCCGGGATTAGGAACCTGAACGGTAAAACAAGCAGTATGCCTAGGCCCCCTATTATGAATAACCATTGCCAGCCATATAATCCACCGTATTTATAGGGAAGCAGTGCATAAGCCAATCCAGCCACAACTATGGGCGCTAACCAAGCTATGGTGTATGCGGTGGATAAGGCTCTTCCCCTGAATTTTGCCGGGAAGAACTCAGTGCTAAGTATATCTATTACAATTAATGCTTCAGGGCCAATGCCGAGCCCGGCGATGAACCGCAGCGCTCCAAGCGTAACTATGTTTGGGGCAAACGGCGTAGCCAGGTAAGCCAAACTCATTAGTGTTAAGTTAAATAGGAGGGCTGTTCGTCGTCCCCACGCATCCCCGATAATTGTGAATACTATGGCGCCTATGAATGCCCCCAAGAAGAGCACCGCCACGGTATAGTATATGGAGACAGCTATTGATACATGGAAGTACTTAGATATTGGCACAGCCGCGAAGCCTCCTAGGAATAAGTCGTACAGCTCGAAGAATTCCCCTATTGAGAGGAGAATGACGAGCCTAGTATAGAAGGAGTTCCATGGTATACGCTCAATTCTGCCCGCTATGGTGTATCCAGTATCTTTTTGCATTTGTAAATAAATACTTGCCATCTTAAATATTTTTATTTAACACGTTTTATGTTGAAACAAAAATTAACTATTGCAAAACTCATTAATGCCTCTTTCCAATAACGGATTTAACCCATGGCCATATCCCACCACCAAGCATTATTTCCTTTATGAATTCAGGCAATGGAGAGAACGGGAAGGTTTCCCCATCTATCCTAATGACTCCCCCCTCCACATCTATCTCGGCCCCAACATCTAGGGACAATATGTATGTTCCAACTCCCCTGGCCCCACCGCTCTTCAATAGTGAATGCACATAATCAATAGCGCTTGGAGCTATAAAGAGAGGAAGTCCAATATTAACGGCGTTCCTATAGAATATGCGGGCGAAGCCCTTGGCAATAATTGCATTAATACCGGCGGCTTTTAGGCCCATTGCTGCTTGTTCCCTGGAGGAGCCGTTGCCGAAGTTCTTCCCAGCCATCAATATATCTCCCCGGGTAATCCGCTTATGGAAATCCGGCTCAACCCCCTCAAATAAGTGCTCAACTATGTAGTTCGGGTCAATTGATGTTAGGTACCTTGCCGGTATTATTACATCAGTATCCACATTATCCCCAGCTAAGTGAATGGTTCCCCTAATTATCATGTGGATCACCCTTGCCCCCTAATTATCTTACCTGGATGAGTTATTTCCCCAGTCACTGCCGCTGCCGCCGCCACATATGCATTAGCCAAGTACACGCTTGCCTTTGGGGAGCCCATTCTTCCGATGAAGTTTCTATTAATTGTGGCGACGGCGGTTTCCCCATCGCCTAGGAGCCCCATATGAAGCCCGGCACATGCACCGCACGTGGGCGGCGAAATCACTGCGCCGGCATTAATGAATACATCAATTAATCCCTCACGTAACGCCTCTACATATATGCCTCGAGTCGCCGGCACTATTATTAGCCGAGTCCCCTTAGCTGCTCGTCGCCCCCTCAATACTGATGCTGCTTGCCTCAAATCAGTTAATGTTCCATTAGCACAATTGCCGATATAGACCTCATCCACGTGTATCCCCTCAACCTCGCTCACCGGCACTGCATTGCTTGGAGTATGAGGCTTCGCAACCATGGGCTCCAATCGCGATGCATCATATGTCCATTCCTCCACGTACCGAGCATCGGGGTCAGGCTTAACGTATTGATGCTCATCAGAACCAAGCTTGGCCTTTGCCCATTCCTTAATAACATCATTTGCCTCAATTATGCAGGTCTTGGCTCCGGCCTCCACTGACATGTTGCAGATAGCCATATATTCATCTATGTTGAACTCCAGTAACCCGCTTCCCATGAACTCCATTGATTGGTAATTAGCACCATCAACCCCTATATCCCTAATGATTGTTAGAATCAAGTCCTTTCCTGTAGTGAATGGGGCTCTTTGCCCCACCACAGTAAACTTCTGCGCTTCAGGTACCTTTAACCAAAGGAGATCAAGAGCCATGGCCACTGCCATATCGGTTGCCCCAAAGCCTGAACCGAAGGCATTGAATGCGCCATAGGTAACGGTATGGGAGTCTCCCCCAGCCACTAGGTAACCCGGCTTAATGAGATCCCTCTCGGGCAGCAATGTATGTTCTATTCCCTCCCCCACATCAAATAATTTTATTGACTTCTTCTCGGCGAATAACCTCATTAACTTATTATTTTGTGCCGCCATTATTGTGGGGGGAGGAGATAAGTGATCCAACACCATCACTACCTTGCTTGGCATAGCTATATTAACTCCATGGTTTTCGAGCTGCTTTATGGCGAGGGGTCCACTTATATCATTCAACAAGACTAGGTCTGGGCTGGCTAATACGAAGTCGCCTGCCTTAACCTTACCTGAATTAGTATGAGCGGCCAGCACCTTCTCAGCCATAGTCATGCCCATGCTTTATAATGTTTATTACAAATTTTTAAGGTATTCTCAAACAAGTTAAAACAAAGGATAATAATACATAAGTAAGATTTATAAGTAAGTCATGCCACATAAAATAATGTTTCTAACATATGACTCATGGCAACGAGTCTGCTATGCTAGGCACAAGCATGATCCAAATGCCGTGTCCGAGGACAATGATGATCCAATGACGCGATTCAGCCGTCCTGCCTCAATGGACTGCATAGAAATGCCGTTTAATGAAGATAAAGAGATCATGAAGCATCACTCCTTGCTTGGAGGAGCACGAATGGACATTGTAAGCACGGTATCGGTAAGTAGGTATCAAGGCATTAATATTGTTGGGATACAACCCATTTATGGCGTAATGCTAGCCTATGATGAGGTCAGCGACGCATTATCCCGTGGTCCCCTCTCCGGCAATGAGAGGAAGCTTGCGTTCTCTGTCTCGATCAGCGATGCCCAGGATCCCGTGGGGCCCGATAAATGGCAATCTATGATCGTAATCAATGGAAATGGATCATACTTATTGGGGAAAGCCACCATAACTAAGAGCAATTTTGAGCGATCAAACCTTTGGGTTAATCGGGTAATACAGAGCATTGAGAATAACAGGAATGCAGGCATGATTACCTATAATTTAATTCAAACCCCCCAAAGAGGGCCCAGCGCTGGATATTCATACTCAAGCGCTCCCGCACTTAAAAATGTATCCTCCAGCCTATGGGCTAATTCATACAGCATAATTAGAGACCTAGTGAAGGGAGGCCCAGCATCGCCTGGCGACGCCTTGCTCACAATAAATAATGATAAGTACATGGTTAAATACATAAATGAGGCCGGTGAGGATTTTCAAGTCAATAATGGCGTAGTTCATGTCCAGAAATTATTATCAATAATGCGAGATAAGGAGGTGGGTTACATCGCCGTCGCCTCACATAACTTAATAGGTGATGACAACATCCCCCTTCACGTTGAGCACTTTCTATCATATGCAACTCAAGAAACCACTAATATTGCAGCATTTCTCCACATGTTTTTCTCCTGCCTATACACAAGGGGCTTTGGATACACAAAAATGCAATTGAAGGGTTTCAAACCAGCTTGAAGAGGTTTTCCTCACATTACGGCATTCCTACTTAATTGGATTACGCCGATAATTGAACCACATATAAAGGCAAGGGAGAATTCCTCATCTATTTACACTCGTGGCCTTTGCATTTCTTGCGCCTTCAGCGTCACTATTGTCCTAATTAGTTGAGTATCGACTCCAGCCTCCTCGGCGAAGCCCTTCTCCATTAATCCCTCATACCCCGCCACCGTTAATGACGCATTGATCACGGCTAGCCTAAGGAGGGCCCCCTGAAGCCTAGCCAATTCCTCATTAGGTATCTTCCCCATCAATAGGTAAGTAACCTGCCCCACAATCCAGGCCCACATCCCCATCATCATGCTGTTCGATATATTTCGCCGGAAGTGAACAACTCCAACAAAAGCTTGCCACCTCCAATACTCCTCATTAAAGGGGCCGCTCACGGTCCTGATCCACCAATCCCGCAGGCTCTTCTCCCTAATGGCTCGCTCGCCCTCCCTAAACACTGCCGCGGTTGCTGGGTGTGCGAATAGCATATCATAGAAGTCCTTCACGAGTTTATCCGTAATAGAGAGAAGCGCCTCTTTATGCCTAATTATTATGTTTGCATCCTCTTCATTAAACAATATTACGGGCGGGATCTCCTTGAATACTTTATTAACTACATCACTTAATAAATCCATAGAATCAATAATTTTTAATGCTTTTTAAATTTTTCCGAATCCCCCTCTATAGTTAATGATAGAATTATGGATTATCCATAGATTATAGAGACGCAAAAATTCACTGGATGGAGCAATAATGAGACGTTCCCCTTAATTAGATTATAAGGATTGGTCTCCAGATTCCCGGGAACCCTTATCGTTTGGGAGGAGTTATGACTCTAATAATGCCCTTGGCGGACCCGGTGGGATTTGAACCCACGACCTACGGCTCCGAAGGCCGCCGCTCTGATTCCATACTGAGCTACGGGTCCAGGAAACCGATTAGGCGGCTCGTATTAAGTTTTTCTAGGATTTCACGGCCTTATTCATTATCATGATTGGGAGAACACGTCTAAAGTACTCCCTGAAGC
Source organism: Thermocladium sp. (assembly GCA_049965935.1). Lineage (GTDB taxonomy): Archaea > Thermoproteota > Thermoprotei > Thermoproteales > Thermocladiaceae > Thermocladium. The sequence continues at coordinate 7,363 of JBMFVP010000028.1, read as the reverse complement.
TCTCCATCTCCATGAGGGGCCCCATTACTTTAGGCGAGCATTGCCGTAATTTCTCAATTGCCTTATCCATGATTATTCCCGGCGCCAATATCAATATCAATGCGCTCCCTGGACATCGCTTCCTAACGTAATCGGAGAGGAGGGGTTCACCGCTTTCTATGAATGCCACGTCAGGCCTTAACCCGCTTAATGAGAGAGGCTTATTTGATCCATGCATGGCAATCAAGTCAACGCCCAATCCATTAATGAAATCAATGAAGCCAGGCCACTCAAGAAGCGGGGGTACTCCAGACATGCACGCAGCCTCGGCCTTCTCATAATCGTTTCCCCTCGCTATGTAAAGCGGGATCCCATGGCCAGGTCCTGGGCATTGAAATGAGTACTGAATACTAAGGGCAGCCGCGAAGTCGCTCACTGACTTCAAGTATCGTGGATCCTTTGAGCCGTGAAGAATTAATTTAACCGAAGAGGCTGGATAGGCCACCGAGGGCCTCCTCCTCGCTTTTCTCCTCCTTCTTTTCCTCAACGTTTTCCTTCTTTTCCTCGGCCTTATCAGTGGTGGCGGCTGCAGTGGGTTGCGGTGGTGGGGCCATTGCCTGTATGCCTAGCTCCGGCGCCTTTCCCGCTATTACTGATGCTAATGCATTTGCTTGGGCCTCAGCCTTAGCAAGTATTGGTTTAGCTGTTTCCTCAGTGAATATCAATGCATTTATGGCTAGATTCATGGATTCCGCCGCAGCCTTCCTTATATAGATCGGCATTAATTCAGGCAGCGGATAGACCGCATTGACTGCCAGGTTATAGGCCTGGGCAGCGGACGCCTCTATTAGTTTCCTATATTCATCCGCGCTCGGCATTAACTCATCGCTGCGTATCACGTACTTGCCTCTAACTATTGCTGCCTTGATCCGTATGGACTCGAATACTGGCTTTATATTGAGTAGCCTAAGTATGTCGGCCAGATCCGCCGTTATCTTATCACCGGCTTTGGCTACCACGGCATCCTTGGCTACCCAAATCTTTCCATCCTTTATTTGGGTGGGCACCTTCAACTTGCCGAACCTGCTAAGCACGGGACCTGGATTTATTCCAGTGTTGCCGGCCGGTATGGTTAAGTCAAACTGTGCAACATCGCCATCCTTAGCGAATCGCCTCACGCCGTTCCTAACTATGAATCTATTGAGCTCGAATGGGTTCCTATTAGTGAAAAGCAGCCCAATCTCCCCCCTCAGGAGCTGCGCCACATCCTCGCTGACGCCTCCATACACCTTATCCATGGCTAGCTTTATGAGCGTGCCCTTAGCTACCTTAACCTTGGAATCACCCCTCAAGAGATACCTGTACTCCTTGAGAACCCTATTGGGGAGTCCCCTTAAATCGATGAGCATCACGGTCTCGTACCGCTTCAGATCCTCGATCAATTCATTCAAGGTCTCCACTTTACTCCTCGGATACGGCTTGCTCCTCACGTATCTACGCTCTCCAGCGGCAATAGATGAAGCCATAAAGCAACCAATAAAGTATGCCTAATAAAAGTTTTTTCTCGGAACCACATGAACGAGTAACCATGCGATTATCCTCCCCATGGCTATGTGATTAATTCATTTACCGCCGAGTCAACTATTGTATCCATGAGATCCCAATTGGCGCCAGTTAACTCGGAGAAAGCCATCATATAGATATTCATTGTGAGAAGCATTGATGCCGCCGCGAGCTTTCCTAATTCACTCACTGAACTGCATCCGAATCGAGATGCCGCCGCGAGTATCCTGCTCCAGATCATTAGGAGAACCGGTGAATTGATGGGTCTCGGAGCAAGCATTAAATTCACGTATGCCACGTACTTCCAATAATTTGAGTCAATGGGCCCTCGCCCGCTCCTCCTCAGCAGCTCCGTCACTAGATTAACGCAATCAATGCCCACGCCCCTACAAGCCTCCTCCGCCAGCCTCGGCGCCTCGCTCACTAAGCCGCGCAATGCTTCCTTATCTATATCGAGCTGGAGCCGTGATGCTTCATCAAATAATTGGGAGAGATCCATAATTCGATATTCAAATAGAATTCTTAATTTGCTTTATTAACGATATTCTCCTCATTCAACAATTCATGCAGCCCCTTTATTAAGAATAAGCGCTGGATAAACGCTTAAATATAGTCTCTATTAAGCGGCTATGTGGATATAGAGATATTCATTCACCCCACTTGCTCCACATGCCATGCACTGCTTCAGAGGTTACATAGATGGGGCCTTACCGATAAGGTGCGCATAATAGATACTTCGAAGGATCCATACACTGCAATAGAGAGGGGCGTGAGATCTGTCCCCAGCATATTCATAAATGGTGAATTAATGTTCGCCGGAGTAATTGATTTCAATGAGCTCCACGCCATCCTAACCGGCTCCAATAAGTCGAGTCAATCAATGGGCGAAGATGAATTAGTCCAAGCATTTCTAAGGGGAGTACTCGACTCCGTGGCTACTGCTCTTTGGCTGTATGTTAATGAGGACTGCTCCGCTTTTCTCAGGGATGAGAAGACCCTCAAAGCAATGATGGGGACAGGAGACGAGGAGTTGAGGCGCTTCATTAAGTTGGCGACTAATAATATTGATTGCTCTGCCCTGGTATCCCAGAACGAGGAATCATTCTTGAGAGACATTGCGACCAATTTCGCCAGGGAAATTTATTGGGTCCTGGGCGCAATGAAGTGGGAAAACGTGAGAAAACTCTATACGAGGGAATCATTGGCCCACTGGATGATAGTCAGAAGCGCGTTAGGCAGAGTTGGGCTGAGGCCACATAGATTAAGTGAACCAGAATTCGGCAGCAAGGTCGCTAAGGTTCTGGATTACTTGAGTGAGAACTTCGATGAATTGATGAGCAAGGTAATTAAGGAGCAGGAGGAAATAGCTAAGGATTGGCCCAAATTAGTGTAAAATGATCTGCATAAAGGCTCCCGCATCAATGGCAAACTTGGGTCCGGGATTCGACGTAGTGGCCATGGCCATTCAAGATCCATTTGATGTCCTTGGCCTGGAAACCATAGAGGAACCCGGCATAATAATAGAGGCAATGGGGCCCCATGGCTCCGAGGTTCCCCTGGATGCAGCAATGAACGTGGTTGAGCCTGTTCTAGTGGGTGCAGCCAAGATTGCCGGGTACGAGGGTGGATTCAGGGTGAAGATATGGAAGGGCATAAGGCCGGCCAGCGGTCTTGGAAGCAGTGGAGCCGATGCAGCAGCGGCCGCCTATGGAGTAACTAGATTACTTGGATTAAAACTGAGCAATTGGGAATTATCTTGGTTGGCAGCCATGGGTGAAGCAAGAGCCGCCGGCTCGCCGCACATGGATAACGCATCCGCCTCCCTATTTGGTGGTCTCGTCATAATCAATCAAGAGCTAAGGCGCATAATTAAACTGGATACTTGGGATTTCCCAATAATCCTCGTCACTATGGGAAGCAAGCCCAGCACTCAATACATGAGAAGCCTATTGCCGAGAACCGTTGAGTTGCGGGCCAGCATACATAACTTAGCTGGGTTGGCATCATTAATTCACGCCGTCATCAATAGAGACTTGGATTTGCTTGGAATGAGCATTGAAATGGATGAATTGGTCACGCCGTATAGGGCTAAGGCATATGATCACCTACGGCATGTTAAGGAGACTCTACATAGGCACGGCGCCCTCGGGGTAGCCCTCAGCGGTTCCGGGCCCTCGGTTTTCGGCGTGTTTCGGGAGGAGCCATGCATTGAGTGCATAAGGAGGGAATTAGGGGGTGCATCGGTGATGCTGACGAGGCCCAGCAATGTTGGAGCAATCGAGGTAAAGTGCCCCTCCGAATTTATGGGGGCTCCATGAATGGGTTCCAGCTCAAGATGTAGTGGGGAGTTGGGGGTCCCCATCTTACTTACCGGAGACCACATCCGTAAGGGCAGAGCACTTTACTGGTTTCTTGGATTAAGATTTATATAATGCAAATAATAGGTGGCTCGTGCTTGGTAGGCGGAGAGGTTTTCGGGATTCGCCGCTATTGGTTGGATCCATTTTCTATCCTAGGGATAAGTTAGTATTAAATAGGGAAACCGGGGAGTTCAAGCGAGCTGAGGCCGAGGCGGTTATTGGGGAATACGTTGAGTTATGCACTAATTACGGCATTAAATGCACCATTGACGTGGAGGGAGAGACTGTTGAGGCGTTTCAGAAGTTCTTGGATTTCGTGGCCGGCGTTGTACCGAGGGATTGGGTGATAATGGCTGATGCCACTGCTAAGGACCTAAGGCTCGGCGTTGCTTATTGGGCATGGCAAGTTGGGCTCAGCAATCGCTTGATCATTAATTCAATTGATTATAAGTCCCCCGTCGATGAATTGGTTCATTACAGGGACTTCAGCGTGGCGGGGCTAGTTGCGGCCGCTTTCGATGTTAATCCAGGCAATAAAATAAAGGTTGCCGAGTCAATTATGGAGAGACTTAGGGAGGCCGGGTTATCCACTGCATCCATACTGATTGATCTCTCGGTGCTCGATGTTCCAGACATGGCCGCCACAGCCGCCCTTATTCCCGGCTTCAAGGCTAGGATACCGAGTAATTTCCTGGTGGGCTTCGCTCCAGCTAATGTTGTCCCCACCTGGAAGAAGGTTGATGCAGTTTTGAAGGCGTTGAGGGAGAAGGGCATCAACGATGAATATATGCAGCTCGTTAAGCCAACCATGAGGGCATCCATGGCCGTCACTGCCGCGATGTTTCCGTATATAGATTTCATTCTATTCGGTCCACTTAGAGAAGCCGTGTTGGATACCACGGTCGTTGCCTCCATTCTTTCCGGCGATTTCAGGATAATTGAGTGGAGGGATGAAGCTGTGGAGGAACCGGTTAAGCCCATGCCCAGTTCCAAGTCGCCTCGCCCGTTTTCCGGCATGATTACTGACCTTAAGGCTGCGCTAGATGAGGCTGAGGCAAGAATAGATGAGGCCAAGATCAATAAGAGGGAGGCCCCTGGCCTTGATGAGCTCAAGACTCGCTTCACGATTGCCGTGGGGGATTTAGAGGATGGAGCCGTGGATTTGGCAAAGCAATTATTGGATATGGGCGTTTCTCCCCTGGAATTAATAGAATTAATGAAGAAGGGCATGGATGTCGTTGGAGATAGGTATGAGAAGGGCGAGTACTTCGTGAGCGAATTAGTGATGGCTGGGGAAATCGGTGAAGGCGTCGTGAAATTGATAGAACCGTTCTTCAAGGAGAACAAGTCCACCGATAGAGTTAAGGTAATTATAGGAACCGTGGAGGGCGATATACATAGCATCGGCAAGAACATCGTGAAGATGATGTTGATGGCTAATGGTTACGACGTAATAGACTTGGGCGTTGACGTGCCCGCCGAGAAATTCGTGGAGGAGGCGGAGAGAAATGGAGCTCAAGTAATCGGCCTAAGCTCCCTCCTCAGCACCTCAGCCATAAATATGAGGAAAGTTCTTGAGCTCCTCGATAAGAGGGGGCTGCGAGGAAAAATACGCGTAGTTATAGGGGGCGCCGCCGTCACCGAGGAGTATGCGAAGAAGATAAATGCGGATGGGTACGCCAAAAATGCGATTGAGACAGTTCGCCTACTAGATAAGTGGTTTAAGACCGCCTAGGGTTAAACTACCCATCCTTACAAGCGGGGTCTCTGGTGAGAGAGATGAATGATGCAGCTCCTTCTGGCATTTAGGTATGATTCTTACATTGAATTTTATATAGTATTAGTTAATGCTTTTAGCCATCAATAATCACCTGGAAAACATTATTGACCCAGTTTCTTTATTAGATGAAACATGAGTACTGGAAGAAAAGGTGATCCAACCGCGTTGGGAATATTCACTTACGGCTTCACGTTATTCTTCTTATCAATATACGCAATAGGCCTTTATTCTTGGTCCGAGAGCATAGTAATGATAGCCCCCGCCCTTGCGTTTGGCGGATTATTCCTTTTAGTTGCAGCTAATTGGGAGTATAATAATGGAAATACATTCGGTGCAACGGCGTTTGGAACGTATTCGGCCTTTTTCTTATCATTTGCAGTGGCTCATATAGGCATATTCGCCTGGAAGTTCTCGCCCGTGATGGTGGCTCACTTCGTCGGCTTAATGGCAATTGCCTTCACAATAATGACGCTTATATATTGGGTGGGCAGTTTCAAGATGAATCTAGCCCTCAACTTGACGCTGTTATTCCTACTGTTAACGTTCATTCTATATGCTGTGCCGCTGACTACATTGAATTCATCTATGATGACTGCAATGGGCGGTTTCCCAAGTGCGTTAAGGCCGGCTGGCTTTATTGGTTTACTGGACTCAATACTAACCATGTGGGTTGGCGCCGCCGTCATAATAAATGATAGATGGGAAGCGGCGGGTCTAAAACCCCCGATACCGGTGTTTCCCCTCGTGAAAAAGAAACAGAATTAATAATTAAAGGAGGATAAGGTTATTAACTACCGGGGGATAGTAACTACGGGGGGATAGTTTGAACTACTTCAGCCCGGAGCCAAAGAAGCGTAAGGAGGATTTTTTCGATATGGAGCAGGAATAGAATGCACTTGATAGGGCGTTAAAAAAGGCAAAATGGTGATAGTGACGGGGCTGAGGAGGTATGGAAAGACTTCGCTCATCATGACGTATATGAATGAGAGCAAGGAGAAATATGTTTACCTGGATTGTAGGCTACTTCCCCCTGCGGTTTCTCTAAATTCTTTCAAAGCACTTCTGGAGGCGGAACTAGCGAGGAAGGGCTGGGGAATCAGGGTGCTGGAAAGCTTGAAATCAGCTGAGGTTCAGCTTGGAGGGTTCCGATTGAAAGTTAATAGGAAAAGCGAAGAAAGCTTATTGCGGACCCTAAAGGCTATTGAGGGAAGCATCCTCGTTATAGATGAAGCCCAGGCGCTTAGAATGTCTGCGTATAGGTTTGATTCATTGCTGGCTTACATTTTTGATGTCCTCGATATAAAATTGGTTATATCTGGATCTGAAGTAGGGCTCCTTTAGAGGTTCTTGAGATTTGATGATCCTGGATCCCCCTTATATGGAAGGGCTTATAGCGAAGTTAAGTTGAGCCCACTGCCTAGAGAAAAGGCAAAGGAGTTTCTCGCGCGTGGCTTTGAACAGGAGAAAATGGTACTAGATGAGAAGATTATAGAGGATGCAATTGAAAACCTGGATGGCGTCATCGGTTGGCTCACTTACTTTGGTTACTCCCTGGTCACAGGTGGACTAAGCGTTGAAAAAATATATGAAAAAGCATCCATGCTTGCAATAGATGAGTTAAAAAAGAACCTGAAGCTCTATAGTTCTGGAGAGCCAAGGTACAGGGAAGCGCTAAAAATAG
>JBMFVP010000027.1:0-21838 GCA_049965935.1 Thermocladium sp. | reverse complement strand
CCCATCATTTAATTCCTCAGCGTATAAAAGCGTATAAAGCTTAGTGACGACATTGATTACATGATTGAGATAACTCTTCCGGGCAGCAATATTTTGGAGGATATCATTGGAGATTTCTCGGGAGTCAAGATATCAATGGCAGGCAATCAATGGTTCGCGGCTCGGGATGCCTTGAACATAATTAACTCGCATGGATTCACGGCCCTAATAGAAACTATACCGCCTGGCTTAGTTAAGCGAAGAATCATGGGGGAGAATTTGAGGATAGGGTCACTTATTCTGAGTTATAGGCCTGAAATAGTGTCGCTGCCTCCCTCAATGCTAATGGGGCTCGAGACCATAGAAACTTTTGAGAATGTGGAGAATGATGTGGTAATAGCCTATGTGGGTGATCCGGTGAATGATTGGTGCAGCCTCAAGAGTAGGCGAACCGCTATTCCAAATCCAGTCACTGAAGGCATTGGAGCCATGTTTGCCAGCATGTTCGATAGGGCTTGCGGGGGATACGGGGAACTTATTGCTGGAGGCTCATTCTTAACCAAGATTCATCACAGGGAGATACCCGCATTAATTCGATCAAATATTGTGGATGCTGGAGTAATATGGAGAACCGAGGCAATTTATTGGGGGCTTAATTATTCCGTGCCGGAGCCTAGGGTGGTGGGCAGGCTGGCCATGGCGTTAATGCCGTGGGCTAGTGAGGCGGCTAAGGACGTATTTGCTTTATTTAAGTCAAGGGAAATTAGGGAAGTATATGAGAAGTACGGATTTAAGTGGGTAGGCAAATAAAGGAATTACAATTTCTTTTTGCGGCGGGAAGAACATCCTCCTCAAGTTAATGGATTAAATATACATGGTTACGCCGCCATATACCTCTTCCAGGAATGCATTTGCGTCCTTTATATCATCAACTATATCAAGCAGATCCTCCTTCTTTACTCCATATGTCGCCGCAGCAAGGGGACAGGCATATATATGGAATTTATCGCCAAAGGTGGATTTTAGGTCCGCCAATGCTTCAGGCCAGTTCTGCAGCTTGCCTTGCTGAAGCATCTCCTTGGCATTATTGAAGAATATTCCAAGGTTCTTCTCATACTCCTTTATCACTATTGAGTAATCCATTGCCTTCTCGCTCCACACCTTATTCGCGGTGTCCTTCCTGAAAGCCACTAAGCCCTCATTAACTAAGTGAATCGTGACTCTCCACCCCATTGATAGGGCCGCTGCAGCGTACACCACGACGCAGCACACCCTATTAGCGGCGCCCGACGCGAATACTATGCCTAGTTTTTTCTCCTCCATGGGGAAAAGCGAATTGCTTCGGTTTCATATATGGTTCATTTAATGCAGAAAATACCGTTGAATGCAGAAAATGCTATATGATCGAGAGAACCAGAGCCACAGCGAAGCTCACGAAGTAACTGATGTCGGCTCCACCCATTACTGAGGAGAGGGGGCCAATGAATGGCACTAAGCCTCCCGTTGCTGCATCTAGATTCATGAACGGCATGGATGCGAGTAGGCCAATGATGTATGCAAGGAGGGGGCGAGTCCTCGCCTTTATGGGGGTCTCCACGTCCCGCCACGTCACGCTCCTCCTCAGGTAGTAATTGCCTATGATTACCCCAATCCAGGGAGTTATCCAGTAATCCAGCAAGAATAGGAATCCCTCAAAGTAATTCTCAAAATTTAATCCCCCAATCAAAGCTAGCGCTATGCCTGCAACTACTGCCAGTATTGTTGCCCATTGCCTCTTTATCCGTGGATAAAGCACAACGGCAGATAATGAGTTAGTGTATAGATTCAACACGTTAGCCGCTAATGCGCCGAGGAAAAGCATTATTATTGCTAACACCGCGTATGGGGACCCGTACTTACCCATTAATTGGGCCAGAACCACCGGGGAACCGGAAGCATTATTCATAGCGATGCTGGCGAATAATCCAACCGCTTCACTCAGGGCACTGGCTATTGTGCCTCCAAGCATTGCGCCAATTATTACGCTTAACTTGCTTGTTTTCTCCGGTAAGTACCTACTATAATCGCTGGCGTATGGTCCCCAGGACATTATATAGCTAAAGGTGGTCGCTAACCCAATAGCTACGGCCGTTGGATTAATTCTTCCCCCCACTATGTGGGCATTACCATGAATCGCAGTGATTGACATTATAATTGCGGCAGCGAAGAGGAGACCTAATGCTATTGATAGCCACTTCTCTATTTTATGTATTGCATCATATCCATAAAGCGCTATAACGAATTGCGCCGCCACTGATAACACTATCGATAATTGAAGCGGCATGCTGGGCACAGCGAATGATAGGAGGTAACCACCGATTATGGCATTTATGGAGAACCATCCAATGGTGGAGACCCAATTAGCGGCAGCGAAGAAAACATTGCCTAATCTCCCAAACACTCCCCTGGATATCATCATCTGAGGGTACCCGAATTCAGGGCCCATGGCTGCTAATAGGCCCACCAGCAATGCACCGAATACGTTTCCAATAATTATTATGGCAATTATGTCTTGAAGCGGGAGACCCAGCGTGAATAGTATGGCACCGAGACCATAATCAGCCACAGTTAAGTTACTGGCTAACCACAACGTGAATTGGCTAAGTGGCCCCCCATGCCTACTGCTTGGAGGTATGTGCTCTATTCCGAGCTTCTCCATGTGAATCACTCCCAGAGCCGCGTGGTTAATCCAGCCACAGCGGCAGAAATGTGATTATTCGCAATGTGGGAACCACATAAGTGTACGGTTGGGGAAATACGAAAATAGCAATAGCTCTATATTACTGACCTCCCCGCCCTAGAGAGCGAGGTTTTCCGATCCTTTGAACCCCAATGTTAATAAAGCGGCTTCCTGCATCCCCTTAATGAGTAAACCATTGATTAGGGACCTAAGGTGGAGCGATTTAAATGATGTTGTCGACACCTATTTATCGATTTATGATGAGGTGAATGAGAATCCAAGTCTCGGCCTAATCCTATACCTAAGCAGGCCTACCCTTAATGATGAGGTTAAGTGGTTCTCAAATAGGTTCATTGAGGTTCAATCGGGGGAGGTCGTAATGAAGATGGCTGAAGTTAATTCCAGGGTGGTGGGTTGGTGCGATATAGTGCCTGCTCGGGCTAATTCTGAGGTAAGTCATGTGGGGATCCTTGGAATACTGGTCAGGAAGGAGTATAGAAATAATGGAATTGGTTCCGCGCTTTTAGCCGCGGCATTAAGTGCTGGAAGAAATAAGTTCAGCAAGGTTCAACTCGGCGTATTCTCCGGCAATGCAGCGGCGATTCATATATATGAGAAGGCGGGGTTCAAGGCAATTGGATACTCACCGCGACAAATTAGGAGAGGGAACAATTACTTCGACGAGGTAATAATGGAGTATTATTATTAGTGGGAAAAGAGGGCATGTTTCTCCCTCCTCCCGGCTCCTTGTCCTCGGGGGAGGGTGATTTTAATCGCCCTTGGGTTACCCCCTCACTGGGCGACCGCTAAATATGCCTCCTCTATATATTTGCTAGGGTATCTCTTAATAAACATTTCGCTATACTTAAATGGTATTACCTATAATTGCAAAGATAATTGCTCATCATATATAAGAAGGAATTCATAACTATTGCATCATTAATTATCATGCTCTCGCTGAACCATCGGGAAATGGCTTTCATCCACTTGCTGAGACCTGATCGTGTGGGAGAGGAGTAATTTACTGGTAAATCCTCACATCAGTTAACCTGGCGACTCTATTAATGAATACCGAGGCCAGGGCTAGTTTAGCTCTCTTTATAGCATCATCCCGCTTTATCACTAGTCCCGGCTTGAATCCATACACATGAATCACTTCAGCCCCTAAATACGCAGCCAAGTAAACTGCCCTATCGCCATCAGTGAAGCCGGGCGGCAATATTGAACAACCATGTGGCCAGAACTGAACAGTTGGTATGATCCTTTCCATGAGGGGGGCATACTTGGCGAAGGCAGGTCCATTATCTCCATGAGCGTGGCCAAGCACCAGCCCCTTGTACCCAATTAATTCGTTGGGCTCGAAGTCGAAGTCCGTCACTATAACTTGGGGACTTAACCCCATTCCCCTAAGTATAGAGAGCGAGCGACCCTCAACGGCTACTAATAATCCATTTACTATTGGCTTGGACGTTATGGCCGGCATGATTATGGTCGTCTCTCTCCAATCCAATTCCCGTAATTCATTAATCGATGCGTTACAGTACCTAGGCGCCACCCTGGCGGCAACTTCATCTCCTCGAAAATCGAGGCCGGGTATTCTAGTATATATTGCCCTGGTCAATTCATATTCCAAGGGATCCAGAACTAATCCACTCATTGCCGTGATCTTAAAATGTATTACTTAAATATCCTTAATATCCTTTACTTATCAGTGGCTCATTTTTCATTATGCGAGGATCGAGGCATTCTTGCTTATAGGTTTGAGGTAATGTTTATTAATCGACGTTGGAATTGATGCGCTATGGGTATGGCATACATTGTGTTGGATGCATTGGGCGTCGCTGCGCTAGATGAGGGCGGCGGCATCATTGATAAGGAGCCCTTCAGGGGCAGCGTAGATGAAATCGCGCGCAAACTAAATGCAATGGAGCAGGGGCAAGCCATTGAGGAGGTGCTCACGTTAATAGGGAGACTCAGGGAGCGCGGCATAAGCGTGGTCTCGCTTGAGCATAAGGAGATGGCGCGCAATGTGAGTCTCAAGGAGACTGGGGTAGAGGTTAAGGCTGAGTTGCCGTCCAGCATGGGGATGCTCTTCAGAACCCAATTCAGGGAGAAGTATGTAACAGCCCTATATGGATTGACATTCGATGAGTATAGGGAGAGGCTTTTCGAGGCCACGGTGGCTCAGACCCGAGGCAAGATAAGGCAGACCGCCGAGAAGAGGGACTTATTCATAGCTCAAGCAATAAGCGCCGTCGATGACATGGATAAGATACTGAATCTATATGCCTCCAGAATGAAGGAGTGGTATGGCCTGCACTTCCCGGAGCTGGATGGATTGACCAGGGAGCAGATAGAGTACGCGAAGCTGGTATACGAATTGGGGCAACGCGATAATTATACCTTGGATAAAATAATGAAGGTCCTCCCAGAGCTTCAGGAGGATAGGGCCAAGAGAATTGCTGAGACCGCTAAGCGAAGCGTGGGTGCCTCGATGACTGATTGGGATATACAGCAAATAAGGTATATAGCGAAGCAATTCATTGATCTATATAACGCTAGAAATGATATTACGCAGTACATAGATGATGCCATGAAGGACGTGGCGCCCAACATACGTGAATTAGTTGGTTCACTCCTTGGCGCGAGGCTAATAATGTTGGCCGGCGGATTAATGAGGCTCTCAATGCTTCCGGCATCCACTATACAAGTATTAGGGGCGGAGAAGGCGCTTTTCAGGGCATTGAGGACCGGAAGCAGGCCTCCGAAGCATGGCATATTATTCCAGTTCCAGGAAATATTTAGGGCACCCCGGTGGCAGCGCGGCAAGATAGCTAGAGCCCTCGCCGCTAAGCTGGCAATAGCAGCTAAGGCAGATGCATTCACTGGCAACTTCATTGCTCCGAAACTGAAGGAGGATTTAATGAAGAGGATACAGGAGATAAAGACCCTCTATGCGAAGCCTCCAGCCAAGAAGCCGGAGCAGCATTTGCCCGAGCATCATGGCCATGGAGGCGGCAGGGGTAGGCGGCAATGGAGGGGAAAGAGATAAGAAGGATGGGTGAATGGGTGATATAAGATGTCCATAAGGGCAATTAAGGTTGAGGAACACGAATTTAAGGGAGTGTACTGGATTCATTTCGAGGATGGGAGCAGTAGGTTAGCCACGATTAATTTAACGCCGGGGAAGAGGGTTTATGGTGAGCAATTAATAACCATGAATGGCGTCGAGTATAGGGTGTGGAACCCATACAGATCCAAATTAGCCGCGGCCCTCATGAATGGGTTAAAGGTAATGCCGCTGGGCGAGGCAAGCGAGATTCTTTACCTTGGAGCCGCCAGTGGAACAACGGTAAGCCACATGAGCGATATAGTTGGCCCGAGGGGAACCATATACAGCGTCGAGTTTAGTCCAAGGGTGTTTAGGGAATTCATGGAGAGGATAATAGATCAGGGACGGAAGAATGTGATACCGATCCTGGCCGACGCCAGGTACCCGGAGCAGTATGTCTCGATAGTTAAGAAGGTGGACTTAGTATATATAGATGTAGCTCAACCATTCCAGGCCAAGGTGCTTGCTGATAATGCCGATGTCTTCCTCAATAAGGGGGGTCGAGTGGTTCTCGTGATTAAGGCAATGTCCATAGACGTAACCAAGGAACCGTCAGAGACCTTCAAGAGGGAGATCGATGCATTAAAGGAACGGGGCTTCGAGGTCGAGACTAGCGTTCACTTGGAGCCGTACGACGTGGCCCACGCATTGGTTGTGGGTAGGAAGATCTAGATTTAATAATGAATTTCTTTTCTAAGGAAAAGGCTTATATTTTGGTTCTAATACTTAGGGACTGTGGAGGTTCTAGAGGAGGCAATTCGATCGTTGTCGAGGACTGGGAGGACTGTGGTGGTGTCTGATGGTAAGTACAGCTATACCATAGCCTCTAAGACTGGGAGGGGGCCCATTCTAGTTAAGGTAATGGTGGATGGCAATGATATTAATGAGGAGCACGCGGTTGACCTCCTCGTCTTCTCTCGGCTTGGCGTCACGTCAATAATAGTCGCTGAGCGGGATGGCAAGGAAGAGCTTGAGGATGATACTGTGTATAGGAAGGAGGGGCTCTCCATGATTAGCCCCAAGACTCTGGGCAATATAGCCAATGGTAAAATGCCCAAACTATTCAAGGATCGCGGCATGATTAAGGCACGCGTTAATGGAAAGGTACTTAGGAAAATGAGGCAGGAACACTCCCTAAGCCTTGGAGAGATAGCGGAGGCCTTATCGGTCGGCAGAAGGACAATATATGAATACGAGAAGGGAAACATGGAGGCAGCCGGCGAGCGCGCCATGGCTTTAATGGAGTTATTCGGCAGCGATGTGCTCGAGGACGCCGATTTATCTCCTAGACAAGATGAAAAGACACTAAGCAAGAGAATTACTAGGCTGCGCGCTGGGAGCTTCGTTATGCAGGTACACTCGCTTGCCTCGGCTCACGCTAAGTTCGCGGAGACACTTGATGAACCGCTTCTATTGGATTACGACATAAGGGAGGAAGCAGTAAAGATAAGCGAGATCCTGGGGCTTGGGTATGCCGTTATCGATGATGGGAAAATAGACATAATAAGGCCAAGCCACGGCAATGCTGATTAATGAGCGGAGGCTTCGCGACTTAATTCGATCCTCAATGCATCCACTATTTTCGGTAATCTATGTATTTCATCCATCTTGAACCCATCTATGGCGAAGTGGGTCCTCCAAATCTTTATACCCATGGATGATGCTATCGATATTAGTGAGGATAGTGAGGGCGTGACGGGAAGCAATTTACCTAACTCGCTTAGCCTATAGTAAAGAGGCGGCGCCACCGCTTCATCGCTTAACCTATTAATGAAGTCCACAACATCGTTTCCAGCCCTCGCAGCCGTTGCCTCAATGAAGCTTGGATCCATTAAGCCGCCGATCCATATGGGGCCGCCAAGGCCTGGGGCACCTATGGGGTAGCCCCTAATTAATTCCCTCCTCAAGGTCTTTGAGTCGTACCTATAAAAACCAATTGATTTAAGGCTCTCCACTGCAGCTGCGCGGTCCTTAATTATCCTCATACAGGCCCTATAGTAATGCTTCTCATGATAGGCAATGAGGGGCTCTATTCCAACGTCATATATCAATGCCTCTCTCGCTATGAATCCTATTAACGCACGTAAACCGATCTCCCTGGAGAATGGTACCCGCAAGGGAAAAACGCCGTATCTCCTCACTGCCTTATTGTAGTGCCTCCCCTCCAGTACCCCAAGATCCGTCGCCGTCACGCAGAGCAATCCATTATTATTCACGGCCCTGATGGCGGAGGATACGAAGGGCGCGGGGGAACCGAATGGGTCTAGGTCAACTATGTCGCACTTGATCCTTGAAAGCAATGAATTAGCCTCTTCCTGCACCACAATGGCTTTATCGGAGACACCATTCCGCTCCAGATTGCCCTTAATCAATTCAACAGCATCATGATTTATGTCGCCAACTATAACCCTCTCCAGTCCCTTAACCTCACGGAGGTACCTCACGCTCCTAACACCGCTGCCCCCAAGAGGTTCACACAGCGTGCAGGCGCCCCTGGAATCAATGAATGCCTGAACAATAGCCACGGATATAGATCGATTGCTACTCATGGCTGGATTAAAGAATACTGGAGCCCTAGCGGGCTCCGGCCTATTTCCCACCATGTACTTCAGAGGATTCGGCACAAGCACTGATGCATTACCCTCCATCACCTCGATTAGATCCGTGGAATCCACAATTAAAGCTGGTACCCAGTGTTTAAATAAAACACTCAAATCGATATTTATCTGATGGCCCCCATCAGTCGAAGGCTCAGTTTTTATCTCGCCACGCATAAATCCTCTGGCTTATGCTTTCTTTCACCATATGATTGAATTCAGTTCCAGGGAAGGAGCCTCAAGCCATGTAGGGGTAAACATTACTCACATACCAACGGAGTTCGCTAAAAACACGATCAAGATAGGGTAACCAATTGCCGCCATAGAAGGAGCGTATTATAGACGCCCGATGTGAAGGATAATATTTTAAATGGTTAGCATGAAATCCAGGTAGTGATAATTGCAGTTGCTGGTCTTCCCGGTGCAGGTAAAACCACCGTAAGCAAATTATTGGGGGAGGCTGGGTTCAAGGTGTACTCCATGGGTGATGTGGTTAGGCGACGCGCGGGGGAGCTTGGCATGAGCACCGATGAGGCGTCAGTTTACCTCAGAATAACTAGGGGAGCCCGAGCCATAGTAATGGATTTACTGGATGAAGTTAAGGAGGAAGATGCTGTGGTGGAGGGGTTGAGGAGCGTTGATGAATTAGAGGCCCTGGTGGAGCGGTTTGACAAGGTTTACTTAGTTTACGTCGCCGCATCCATGGTCACTCGATTCAATAGACTTAAGAATCGCGGGCGGCACGATGATCCGAGGAATCCAAGCGACTTGATAGCAAGGGATTATAGGGAATTAAAGTTTGGCTTAGCCGAATTAATAAGTAGAGCCGATAAAATAATACTGAACGAGAAGGGAATAGATGAACTTAGGTCCGCGATAATGGATCTGACCTCTTCACTGCATTGAGGAACGACTTCCCAGAATCATGGAATTTACCCCATAATGCCTTGCCCTCCCTGGAATCAACACTTCGCCCCCCCCCCCGTTATCGGGCTAGGAAGAGTATTAAAGAGAATATATTCTCATAGTGAAATATTTCTTAAACCTCTAACTTTATAACATTGCTTTAAGGGAGAGGCAATCATGGAGTTATTGGTTAAGGCAATAATTAATCCAACGGAGGACCCGGCCAAGGTGAAGAATGCTGTGCATAGAATGATTGATTTGGATTTACGCTTGGTTAATGAAGGTGGCGTTGATTATGTGGTCGGCGTTGGAAACTCAATTATGTCGTTGTCTCCATTGCGGGACCTAGTGAATAGGCTTGGCATGACGCGATTGATGAGGGAGATACTCCGCAGCAGCGTGGTGGGGGATACCATTGAGATCAAGCTGCATAAGCAGGCTGCTTATGTTGGCGCCATATCCTTTGTGACCCATGATAGTGAGAGCCCGATGGGTCCGATAACGATTACCATAACTGCATCGGATCCAGAGAAGATAATAGAATGGCTGGCTCCCCATGCGCCGCGGGGAGGCAAACGATTAAATGGGCTTCATGGAAAGTAGGTAATTAATTATCAATATAATTATAGCTATATTTAGGAAAAGCATGAAGAACGCCACCAATCGATATACCCTGCTGGTGATTTCCTCAAATGGAGTGTAGGCTATGGCTGCGTTGAACCATGTTTCCTTTACCGTTAAAATAGTGAGGAGGGTCGATATTACCCATGGAATCACCACCATTATATCCGCGTTAAGCGTATACGGCTTCTCCAACTCAAGGGGGCCTGCATTCGCTATTGAGATTGATGGCAACACTATGTTAACCACCAATAGGAAGGCCACCAGGGTAATCGCCACATCAATATATACCAGCTTCATTGATTAATAAGTGAAGCCCAGCGATTTTAAACGTTATCTTATTTTTAAGATAAACATGAATCATCGCGTGGACATGAAGCTACTCGCTGCATTGGTCGTGATATTGACGGTGACCCCTATTGCATTAGCGGCTGCCAGCGTGTCTGGACTAAATTATATCTACGTGCGGCAGGGCAGCAATGCCTATCAGTACCAATTAATGAGTAATTCCATCATAATTCCCCAAAGATGCAGCGGTAACTACGATGATTGGCTAATATACTTGGATCCACGATCAAGCATAGGCATATCAAGCATTCAGGTAATCTACATTAATGGCTCCACTGCTCAATACATGGGAATGTATGCTCCCAAGTACGCATCGCTTCGCTTAGGCTGTGGATCCGTCTATGGATTATACATAACCCTGGCCCGGTACCCGCCGCCTCCTCCCTATGGTTACGTACAGGCAGGCCTTAATTACACGATTAAGTTGGGTCCAGGCATTAATAACATAACTATACCAGTGCCGCCCGGCTTCTCGCTCATGTATGCATACATGAGGATAGTTATGGTTGGGCCCGGCAACTTAATCATTAAATCCCCCTTCACTCATGTAGTTAATTCAACCCAAGCATCAACCGAGGTTGGCGGCTTTCAGTTGCCGGTCACGCAGTATACGGTCATCACATTCATGCCTCAATCCCTCATATACCTCAACGTGAGCGGCGTGGCCTACGCCTCGATATACCCCACATTCTACACCACGGTATTCAATACAGGCTTAGCGTATATAATCGGCGAGCCTTACTATAATATTAAGTATAGTGGCGAATTAGTCAATGCGCCTAGGCTATACCCGTCCCAAGTATACGTTAGGAACGCCAGCATTAATTCAATCAATCCAAATCCGGCAGTGATATATGTATCCCCGCCATGCAGTAACCTAATAGCAAGCGGCGGCCAGTACATTAATGGTCGACTCGTGGTACCGGTGCCAAAGAATGTGACTCTATTTCTATCCGGTAATCCAGTAATGAATCTAAGCATTGGTTCAATACCTCTCAATAACGCGACGCTGAGCCTGGGGGTACTGTCGGGCGGCATTGAAGTCATGTCGCTTGATGGTGAAGCGCTTAATGGCACCGTGGTGCTGAGCAACGGTAGATCAACGATAAGACCTGGTCCCGGGGTCTGCATATCTCCTGGCGTTTACTCGGCAATAGTGGTTGCCGGTAACTATTCGTTTCAATTAAGTTCAATAAACGTGACGCTTCTCAATCCCTCCATAATTGTTCCCATGTATTCCAGAGTAATCATTAACGTCACAAGTAATGTCACGTCTTGCCTTGGCACGCCCTACCTATTAATTAATGGGATTAAGCACGACTATGGGGCGCCTCTGGATCTCTATTACGTCAGGAATGGATCCAATATACAAATAGAGCTAGCCATGAATGGCGTGGCCCTGGCTCAACGTGTGGTTACAATAAATGGAACAAATATATCGATAAGTATCCCGATCAACATGGCGAGACTACGGGTAACCGACTTGCTTGGATTCCCATTAAATGACTACACCGTTAATGTGGGCGGCTTGACTTACATTGATCCATCAAGCATATGTATACCAGACTCTGCTTCCTTCATAGTGATTCAAGTAAATGGCCAGGAATACGTGGCGAAGGTATCTCCTCAAATCCACGTGACGGCGTGGGCCTTAACACATAGATCCATATACATCATGCTGGCCATCATATTATTAATCACATTCACTGCCATTATATCTAAAATAAGGAGGAATCACAGCAAAGGCGGAGAAACAGGCGATGATATAGTGGAGATATAGAGACCCAATCCCTTAGTTGGTTTGAGGGTAAAGCGAGACTTAATCTAGCCTTGGGGGCTCATTATTGCCTCACGGCTCGTGTTCTTAATATTTATAGGCGAAGATGCTTGGGGCTTAATGTATGGGTCGGAAAATAGCGGCCACGATTCCATTGCCAACGGATGCGGAAGAGTATCTAAATAATCATGGTTTTGAAGCAGTCGACGTAAGCGATAATTCGCTTAAGGATGCGGAGGCGCTGCTTTGCTGGTGCATGGGTGACTTTGATTTGGCGTCCCACATAGATATAATGCGGAGCCTAAAGGCGATACAGACCTTCTCTGCAGGGGTTGACCACTTACCGTTTAATAAGATCCCGCCCAGCGTGGCAATACTGAGCAATGCTGGAGCATACTCGAAGCCGGTGGCTGAATTCGCGTGGGGCCTGGTCCTAGCTCTAGCTAAGGGCCTCAATAATACGACGCGTGATAGGGCTAAATATATTACTAGTCCTTACTCAAAACCATACCTAATACATGGAAAGACCCTCCTAGTGCTCGGCACTAGGGGAATAGGCGGCGAGGCGGCCCGCATCGGTAAGGAGGGATTTAACATGATGGTTATAGGCATCAATAGGAGCGGATTGCCGGCACCATATATAGATGAAGTGCACACGACCAATGATGCTCCCGCAGTGGCTGGTAGGGCTGATGTAATAATAGTGTCGCTTCCATTAACTCGCTTCACGAGGGGCCTCATAAATAGGGCTTTCCTGGAAAACATGAGGGATGAATCGATACTGGTTAACGTGGGCAGGGGAGAAACTATTGTGGAGGATGACTTGTATTACGTGCTTAAGCGGAGACCAGGCATTAGATTCGGTACCGATGTTTGGTGGAGCTATGGAGCTGGCGAGAGCGTGATGAAGCCGCGCAGCGATCTATTGTCGCTACCCAATGTACTAGGCACGCCTCACATAGCGGGTGGAGCAAACTATAGCGAGGAAGTGAATAGGGAAGTCGTCATGAGCGCCGTGAGGAATATAGTGAATTACCTTAGAAATGGGAGCGCTGAGAACTTGGTTAATCGAGAGGAATATATCGGATAAGTTTATTTAGATTGGCGTTGAATCATATATGTGCCTAGGCGATCAAAGAGGGAAACAAGCAGTGGAAGCAATGCTAGCATAACCACCTTTCTTTTTGGGGATGAATCGACCCAGAAGCATGAGGAACCCAGCGAAAGTAAGGTTGACTCAATCGCCAGTGATCTATTATCATTTATAGCTGGGCGTGGCGGGGTTGGTAAGGATGAATTAATGAATTGGGGTAAGGAGAGGGGATTAACCCCAGCGCGGCTCCTCCCCATTATAGAGGAATTAACGGCGAAGAGACTCATAATTAAGAAGCTTGATGAGAAGGGCAAATTGATTTATAGATCATCAAAGCCGTAATTCTTATAAGTTTAGGGGTTCAAAGGGGATGGAAAACCTCGCCCCTTTAGGGCGGGGAGGAGGTCAGAGTTCTCAGTTGTCGGCCTATTAAGAGCGGCTACTATTGTCTATCTCGATTATGTTTAGACCATTATTTCTAGGCGTAGTTCTTGATGTTGCTATTACCTGGATGTTTTTCCCAGCGTCAATTAGTATATCTGTAATGGTTTCCAGCCACTCCTCGTTTAACCCCACATCTATTCCATCTATCATTACCGTGGATCCATTGGGCGATATTGCTAATTGAACCAGTAGCGGCAGCATCGATTTAATTGCGAGGCCAGCATGATAAAGCGGAGCCCATTTACCTCTCATTAATAGGTAACCCGAGACCCTATTAGGCTCCACGAAGCCGGCCGTCACGTCCTCTATGCCCAACTTACCCAGTAATCGCTTGAGCCGATTAGCTGCCTCTCCATACTCCGGCTTAGTTAATAGCATTGAGAGGAAGTGAACAGTATATTGCCCATCACCGCCAACTGAATGGGTGGGTAAATCAACGGTTACCTCGAATGTCCTCTTCCACCAAGCCACCCTATTCTCGCCTATGAAGAAGAACCTATCCCGTAGGGATTGCCGCATGGCGAATAAGGCAGCTTGTGCCCTGCCGATCTCCGGCGAGTCCTCACATGGCACTAATGCATCCTCATGCATTACATAGGAGGGGGGCGTGCATAGCCTTACTTGCCTTGGCCTAACCATTAACCCAGCTTCACCATTCTTCTCAAAGAGCGTCTCCTCATCATCTAGCCTAATTAGTTGAGCAATGTAACCATCGGAGTACCTATACATGTATCTATACTCTATGACTCCAGCCTTGACGCCGCTGGGCTCCAGGAAGCTCTCCACATGGTTATCCACATCAATGGTTAAGCCGAGACTCATGATCCTCGTTGGATCCATTCCATTAATTACGTCGTTAAGATCATGTATCACCAAGTAATTGCCCTCCGTTATTAGCCAATCCTCGCCGCGGCTCTGCATTAGGAAAGCAATGGCTTCTAATAAACTGCTCTTACCTGATGCAGGGGGCCCAATTATTAGGTTGAGGCCATCTCGAACCTCTATTTCCTTCTCCGTAATGGCCTTGAAGTTGCCCACGGCTATTCTACGTATCATTGAATCATCGCCCACACCACTACTAGTAATCCATCAATGTTGCCTATGCTGAGAGGCGCCAGGGAGACTCCCATATTAATCACGCTGCCCTTCTTCTCTATTTCATTGATTAACGAGTCAATTGTTTCCCCTATTCTCTCCACTAATTTAGTTGCCTCCATTAGTGGCTGCCTCACGTCCTGAAGCCTCGTCTCCAGCGGTATGAATCTCCTAGCCGTCACTATCATGGCTAATCAACTCCCCTATCCTGCTCCTAAGTTTAAGCATTATCTCCCTCATGTCGTTAAGCACGGCGTTAAACTCATAAGTAGAGGGGACATTGCTGGAGTCACCTATCCACCTTGGTATTACATGGATATGCATATGCTCCTCTAAACCGGCTCCCGCCACCCTTCCAACGTTTATGCCTATATTGAAGTCATCCGGAGCCAATATGCTATTCTCCGCTGTTACTGCCGCCAAAAGCAGGTGAGAACATTCACGTAATTCCTCATCACTTAAATCCTCCAGGGACGCGACGTGCCTATATGGAGCTATCATGATGTGCCCCCTATTATATGGGTACTTATTCATGAGAATCAAGCACCTTTTTCCCCGGAAAACAACTAAATTATCATCATCATTATTGTCCCGAGCATAGGCACAAATAAAGCACCCCAACTCATTCCGTACTGCGCTCTTTATGTAATCATATCTCCACGGCGAGAAAAGAACATCAAAGCCGCCCCAATCGCTCATTACATTATCCATATATGCCTCCTCATTAGGCTTAAAAGCATTAACTCCCAAAACGGCTAGTAGCTTCCAGCTCGGAGACCGCGCCCCTAAAGTCTGCAGTAAATGCTTCCCAGGAGTAATACTTTTTGCCCAATTCATGTATTAACAATGAATCAAACGACTCCAGGTTCTCAATCACATGAATCAATTCATCAATGAATGACTTAAGATCATTAACGGAATCAACGAATCTAGTTAAGCCTCCTAACTTACTTACCTGCCTAATATCAGGGAAATGAATCAAGGTGGGAGACACAACGGGTACGCCGGCGGCCATCGCCTCCATTACCGACACCGTTATTCCACCGTATTTAATCTCGCTCCGTGCAGGCATCATGAACAAGTCCGATGCACTCCCTACCTCCAAGTAATCCTTGTGGGATAATCTCTGGAATGCCATAATTCCCTTCCTCCTAAGCCACTCAACTAGCCTAGGAGCCACGCCTGTCACTATTAATTCGGTGCTGGAACCAAACCTCCTCCTTAATGCTTCATTAATAATTGGAACATAGTGAGTACCCTTCTCAATGCCCCCTCCATACATGGTAATATAAATCGCGTCCTCCCTCATATTATGCCTACTCCGTATTTCCCGCTTAGCCGATTCACTGAGCGGTTTGATCAAGTTGAAGTCCGTGGGCATTGTCCTCACCATGACATGCCTAACTCCAAGCGCCTCTAGATACCGCTTCTCGAACTCGCTTAATGCGAAGAAGAACCCCGGGATCCTCCTTAACTCGTTTTCCCGCCTATACCATATTGCCCTCCGCACGATATTTTTTCCAAATAGATTAAAGGGAGGCTTCGACGCGTGGTTCTGCAGAATCATCGGTATTTTTCTTCGCATCATCTTGTTCATTGCTATCCAAGCCTCTGTTCTCCTATGATACCCATGCAAGTAGAGTATCGGGTTCTCCATGGAACTAATTAGGGAGTTCACGAAATCACCGTAAGTAAGCGAAGCATTATTTAGTTCTAAATCATATCCAAGCAATTTCTTAATGATGAAGCTTAATTGCCTCACCAAGCTAACTTTGCCTAAATCGATGGGCACGCGAATCAGGGGCACGCCGTCCACGTTATCCACAATAATTTCATTACAATTACTTAAATTAATGGCGATCACATTGAAGCCTTGCCTACGTAATCCAGCGGCGGCATAGACATGCCATCCCCTGAATGCCTCTATATTGGTGGAGCAAGGAAGCGAATCAGCGAAAAAAGCCACGCTTATAACGGCATGATTAAGCACAAATTATCCCTAATCAAGCCAATATTTAACGATTAACGCCTCATTCCTCTAAATCCCTCATTCCATTATTGGCTTAACGCTTCGCCTTCTCCATGATCGCTATGCTCGCATAATGTTTAATTGTTGTCACTTCATGGGGGAGTAGTAATGGAGTGTCTCGAGGAGGCTAATTCATTGATGGAGGAGTTACTGGAGCGCTTGGCTAACGGCATTGATGCATCGATTATTATGGATAGGTTAAGCAGCATAGAGTGTGGAAAGCCGTACCTGGACTTACTGCGGGGCGGGGAGCCGAGCACTAATTCCGTGTTGGCGACTACTCATTATGCTCAGTACCTTAGGATTAAGCCGACGCCTGAATTGATTGGCTTAATAAAGAGGGGGCTTAATGAGGAGGAATTGGTTAATTATATTCAGGAACGGAGAAGCGATGTGGGGATAGCCGTGGATCTGCTTTTCCGCCTAGTAATGGAGCGGATTACTGGTGATGACACATGGAGGCGCGGATTAATCAATAGAGTGAATTTACTGATGCATCGCTCAACGTGAAATTGATGCATTGAGCAGGAGTAGAGTGGGCGACATTTTCAATAACCTTTATAAAGTGCCACTGATTAATTGAATTCTCATGAGTGAAGTAGATTGGAGGAGCCGGGTTGGCTCATTGCTGGAGAGGAATGTAAAGGATAATTATAGGCAATACATAGATGAATTCCTCCTCAACCTGGAGAAGCTATACCAGAAGTGGTCTCGAGCCGATAAGGAATTAATGGAGAAGTACGCATATAACATAACAATTCTATCCAGCAACTCTGATAAGCCTAACGTGGTTAGGGCTAAGACCAATGCATTCTACGCCTACCTAGTGTATAAGGGATACATAACCGCTTATAAGGCAATGAGGGAGAAGCTGGTGGCTGGAGGCGAGAGCCTCTATACTTGGCTCAGGATGTATAGGGCCCTCTCGCTGTGATGTGGGTTCCCTTTAATGATGCGGTGATTGGAAAGCCAACGGCTGAAACCACGCTTTATCGCACAGCCCACTTCATATAAATCAGCGACCCATTGAGTTTGCCGCTTTATTGGCTGCAAGGCTCCTTAATTGCTCCAGCATCTCATCCATCGGCATACTAGTCACTGCCAGCGGTATTCTCTCTCTCCTCGCTATCTCTATCCCCAAGTAATCCGGCCTCTCCACATTATGCAGAATCATCACGGAGGGACGGAAATTCGCGAAAGCCATCATTGACTTAAGAGCTATCAGGGGTGATCGCCCGTACTTCACGTTAATGAAGATTGCCGCGCGCTGCGTGGTGGTTCCATATAGCTTGAAGTATTCATGGGATGGAACATCAAGAATCAGCTTTATGCTGTCCACCACAGTGTAGCCGTGGACATCCATGTACTCGGCGGCTGGGGGCACTATTATTGTGCCGCGTATTGTTCTCAAGAACGAGTCGAAGGGTATTGGCGCGTAGAAGTCCTTCATATCTATCACGGCCATCCAGTACTTCTCCCCAAGAGATAATTGTTGGACAAGCAGTTGTATCTTGTAGCCGCCGCGCTCCAACTCTATTCCCAGTATTGCATCCACGAATTTCTTCACGAACCTGGCCCCCGGCGACTTACGGCGGCCAGACTCATAATCACTTATGACGCTTGGGGTGGTGTTCAGTCTCACGGCTAGCTCTATCTGGGATAGGGAGAAGTACTCGCGCCACTTCCTCATGGCTTTCCCCGGGGACTCTGCTAGAACTATTTCCCCGGCGATTCGGGCAGCTATATCATCTACAATGCCCTTATCTATGTTGTGCACTATCGACTATTGCCTATTAAAAATATAAATATTGCCCCTATTTCAAAAAGGGCTTAAGCTGAGCTGCTTATTATTTTCCTCATTACATAGGGCAATATGCCGCCATGGCGGTAATACTCAACCTCAATCTCAGTATCCAGCCTCGCGATTACCTTGAACTCGGTTACCTTACCATTGGGCCCAGTCGCCCTAACCGTTAACTCCTTACGCGGCGATATATCCTCTATTCCCAGTATATCGAAGGTCTCCTTACCGGTTAACCCAAGCGATTTCCAGCTCTCTCCCTCCCTGAACTGAAGCGGGAGAACCCCCATATCAACTAAGTTGCTTCTATGTATTCGCTCAAAGCTCTCCGCTATTACTGCCTTAACCCCTAACAGGTAAGTTGCCTTAGCGGCCCAATCCCTGGAGCTCCCCGTTCCATACTGTTTCCCAGCCAGTATTATTAGGGGAGTGCCTTGGCTCTTATACTTCATGGCAGCGTCATACACTGTCATAACCTCGCCCGTGGGCAAGTAAATTGTCCATCCGCCCTCCCTATCAACGAGGAGATTGCGTAGCCTTATGTTGCTGAATCCGCCCCTAACCATGACTTCATGATTCCCCCTCCTGGAGCCATACGTGTTGAAGTCCTCAGGCTTAACGCCGTTCTCGAGGAGGTACTTGCCGGCGGGGCTATCCGGCGGTATTACATTGGCGGGGGATATGTGGTCCGTGGTTATCCTGTCCCCCAGCAATAGGAGGACTCGGGCACCCCTTATGTCGCTTACCTTGCCTGGCTCAAGCTCTACATCATCGAAGAATGGGGGCTTACGTATATAGGTGGAGGCGGGGTCCCACTCATATAATTCTCCGCTAGGCGACCTTAATTGTTCCCATAATTCGTCCCCCTTAAACACGTTCGAGTACTTCTCCTTAAATAGCTCCGGCACTAACGCGTTCTGAATGGTCTCCTTTATCTCGCTCATGCTTGGCCAAATATCCTTCATGTAGACTGGCTTACCGTTGGGATCCGTTCCAATTGGTTCATTATATAGGTCAATATCCATTCTGCCGGCCAGGGCATACACCACGACCAGCATGGGGGAGGCAAGGAAGGCGCCTCTGGCTAATGGATGGATCCTGCCCTCGAAGTTCCTATTGCCGCTAAGCACTGCGGTTGCGTATAGATTGCCCTCCTTAACCGCCTTGGCCACGGGCTCCGGTATTGGTCCAGTGTTGCCTATGCAGACGGTGCATCCATAGCCTGTCACATGGAAATCGAGCGCTTCAAGGTAGGGTAGGAGCCCAGCGTTCTTGAGATACTCCGTGACAACCATTGATCCAGGAGCTAGGCTCGTCTTCACATAGGGCTTTGTTCGTAGGCCATGCTCAACGGCTTTCTTAGCTATTAAGCCGGCGCCAAGCATTACCGTTGGATTAGATGTATTTGTGCAGCTAGTTATTGCAGCTATTATGAGGGATCCGTGGGTTAAGGTGGATGTGGTTCCATTAATCGTGACCGGAACCTCCTTCTTCTCCTTGCTGAAATCCATGATTAGCTCAGTCATTGCTTGCTTGGCCCTCTTCAACGGTATCCTCTCCTCGGGATTCCGTGGACCCGCTATTGATGGCTCGACCTTGTCTAGATTAACCTCAATGACCTCGCTGTAATTGGGCTCCTCATTGCCTGTATGGAACATTCCCTGCATCTTGAGGTACTGCTCGGCCAGCCTAAGCATGGCCTCGTCCCTGCCCGTCAGGGCCAGGTATTTCATGGTGTCCTCATCCACGGGGAAGTAGCCAGTCGTTGCGCCGTACTCCGGCGCCATATTAGCGACGGTGGCTCTATCCCAGGTTGGGAGATACTTTAGTCCTGGGCCGTAGAACTCAACTATCTTACCCACGACGTTCCTCTTCCTCAGCGTCTCGGTTATCGTTAGCGCTAAATCCGTTGCAGTAACTCCCTCCTGGAGCTCTCCAGTTAACTTAACGCCCACTACTTTGGGAACTTGGATGTAGTGTGGTTGGCCAAGCATCACTGCCTCTGCCTCTATGCCGCCAACTCCCCAACCTAGAACCCCTATGCCGCTTATCATGGTTGTATGGGAATCCGTGCCGATAACCGTGTCTGGGTAAGCCACTGGACCGGAGGTAGTGTTGCTTAGGAAAACCACGCGCGCGAGGTACTCCATGTTTACTTGATGAATGATGCCGCGGCCCGGCGGCACTATCCTCATGTTGTTAAAGGCGGATTGGGCCCACTTGAGGAACACGTATCTCTCCCTGTTGCGCTCCATTTCCTTCTCCATATTCATCCTCAATGCATAGGAGGTGCCGAAGTAATCCACTTGAACTGAGTGATCAATGACTAACTCGACTGGGACTATTGGGTTAACCCTTTTTGGGTCCGACCCCAGCTTCTTTACTGCATCTCGCATTGCCGCTAGGTCGGCTACTAGGGGGACGCCGGTGAAGTCCTGGAGAATTACCCGCGCGGGTTTATAGGGTAACTCCTTCTCGGATCCACTTGGGCTCCAGTTAGCCACGGCCATCACGTCCTCCTCAGTAACGACCTTGCCATCATAATTCCTAAGCATATTCTCCAGAAGTATCTTGATGGTTATGGGGAGCTTAGACACCTTCGCTAGCCCCTCCTTCTCAAGCACATTTATATTCCATATCGTTGGCCTTTGCTGAACGTCCATCTTTTGCTTGGTTATTGACGGATCAAACATGATTCATCCAGCGGTAAACCGTTGACCCAATTAAAAACATTTTCCGGAGGAATTACTCCTGCTCGACGCATATAGTTTAAGATGTATCCGCATGAGGCCTAAAGCTTATTTACTACTAATGCTTCCCCATATATTTAATGAAGTATACATATATGTTTGATGAAGCGGATCCGGATAACGTGAAATTACTTGGCGGCAAAGCCTCTGGCCTCGTCATGATGACCAGGCTAGGGCTTCCTGTGCCGTATGGAATGGTAATAACGACGGAGGCATGCAAGGAGTATTATAGGGATAATAAGTTACCCAATGGATTAATGGATGAAGTCAGGACCGGGATGCATAAGATAGAGGAGAAGATGGGGAGAAGATTCGGCGACCCAAGCAATCCACTCCTCGTCAGCGTCAGGTCTGGGGCGGCCGTATCAATGCCAGGCATGATGGATACGGTGCTTAACCTGGGCCTAAATGATTCGACCGTGAATGGATTGGCCAAGCACCTGAATAGCGAGCACGCTGCCCTGGATGCATATAGGAGATTCCTATCAATGTTTGGGAAAATAGTCCTCGGGATACGGGAGGAGAGGTTCAATGATGCGCTTAATAGGGTTAAGGCCAAGTATGGAG
>JBMFVP010000026.1:0-22076 GCA_049965935.1 Thermocladium sp. | reverse complement strand
TAAGTTTAAGGGCCGAATTTAAGGGGGAAAACTATGATCCAGCAAAGCATGGATTCAGGGGAACAATAGTGAAGGCAATCACGTACCACTTAATGAAGATAGAGAAAAACAATGAATACAGGATACAATTCGTCGTGGATATATAGAGAAAATACGACATCAATGACTAGCATTAACGCCAATCCTTAGACGATAATAATGTCGGTCGGAGCAGTGAGAATCCCGAAAATAAGCATTCATGAAAAATAAAAATAATAATCATTTAATATGTAGGCCTACTTAACTACTAGGACTGGTATCCTTGCCTCGCTGACTAGTCTCGATGATACACTGCCGAGGAATAATCGCTTTAGGGTGGATAATCCCCTGCTGCCCGACACCAATAAGTCAGCCTTTACCTTATCCACGAATTCCAATATGCTGGTGGCTGGATCACCCTCCAGCACCTGCCCCTCTGTCTCTAGGTCGGCAGCTCTTTTGCGTGCCTCCTCAATATCACTCTTAGCCTTTTGATATAATTGATCAAGCACTGTTTGAGGGACGGGACTAACGCCTAGCCCTATTAAGGCGGCGGGATCCACTACCTCTACTATGTAGAGCCGGGAACCGTATTTCCTGGCAATATCAATAGCCATATCAAGCGCCCTCTTTGAGTGGGGCGAGCCATCATAAGCCACCACTATTTTCTGGAACATAAGTAACTAGCCTCAATCTATTATTTAAGCATTCCCAAGAAAACTGGAAACGATTGAGTTACCTCTACTTACCTTTTTAGGGAACCGATCGAAATGATAGGCCATTCTTATCTTATTACTGAAAAACCCTTGATGCGTATTAGGGGAAGCTAGACTAACCATTCGCCTATATAACCTATCCCCTTCTCCGTCCTTGAACTCCTCTTCTTAAAGCCGGCATAACTCATCATGCTCTCTAATTCATCAATGGTAGGGTACTTATTAGCCCCCAACAGCATCTGCACAAGCATGTATAGATAACCGAAGCCATTATCCTCAAGTGGCTGCACCACGATGAGGGAGCCCCCGGGCCTCACTAATTCATGTAATTGCCCGAACTCGAATAGATTCGTTGATAACCAGTTAAATGACATGAAGAGGATGCCGGCATCGAATTTGCCCCTAAAGTCATTCACATAATCGTCTAGTGGGCCCTCCGTGAACTTTATTCTATCAGCAACCGATTGAGCCAGCCTACCTATCAGGACTCGGCTAGATTCCAGAGAGGATTGGGACCTATCATAAACCAGCGCCTCCTCTAGAAGGGGGGCATTAGTAATTATGGCGGCTGCGCCGAAACCATCATCGAACGATGCCACAAGTAAGCGGCGAAACCTTTTTACATCTAGTGATTTAGCTATTTCATTCTTTAGGCCTATTACTGCCTTAATCCTATTAAAGCCAGCATGTATTAATTCCAGCACTGTCTGATTTATCTTGTTCTCAATGAAGTCAGCTCCCTCCTTAACTATGAGTGCATTATATAATTGGCCCACTTCCTTGGCGAGGGGACTATTCGGCAAGGATTCATCGAAGTCCTTAATTGTATATAACTTGTCCAGAATATTTATTTTCTGGGCTATACTTATGAGGGACCTAATGTAGAGTGCAGTCTTATTCTCCTCGGATAACCTTATCGCGCCTGCTATAGTGTACCTGCTCTCTATTGTTCGTAGGAGGAGCGTCATGTAGTACTTATCCATGGAATTAATCTCATTTAATGCCGCCAATAATCCCTGGTCCTTTATAATGGATTGGCCTGTCGGGGAGAAGATCTTGAAGAAGGACAATACGCATCACCTCGTTACCTTATCGGTTATGATGCCGAGGACCACTAGCTTCGCCAGCAGCGACTCCAGCTCCGGCGTGGGCTTCGTCTTTCCTTCAAGCACTTCCCGTATGGATCGCAAGTAATCCTCTCCCAATACATCTAGCACTATCTTTTCATCGGCTAGTTTCCGTTCGTTCCAATTAAAGCTAATTGTTCCAGCCTTTAACGAGGGGCCGGGACCCGTTACTAGGAGCGTAGTAGATGCTCGTCTAACCATTCCATACCTATCCACATACGCGAGAAGAACGTGGTCTCCACATGGTATTGCTATTTGAGCTAATCCGCCCTTAGAGGCCTCCTCCAATATTGATGGATTCAGGGTTAATGTGTGCTCCTTCCCACACCGTGGGCACTTAACGCTTATCTCGGGCTGCATTGAAATTTATATATAGAATACATTAATAAGGTTTTGCTACTAAGTTGCTGTATTTATTAGCCATCCTAACTATCTCCCCAAGCAGATTCGCCACTTCTCGTTGATCCATATTTATGAGGGAGGTTCGGAAAACCGCTATTGGATCCATTATCGTGGGCAGCGTGGATATAACTATATCCGGATCAACAAGCTCTATATCCATCTTATTAACCACCAGAAACTTAGGTTTATGCGATATACCCATATCAATCATCTTGGAGTACCAATAAGTCAGATTAGAGAACGTGGCCATGTCCGAGGCATCGGCAAACATTATTATAACATCAACATCAAAATTAAGTTTGCTAATGCTCTCAAATAACTCTTTTTGGCCGGGGAAATCATACACCACCACGTCAGTGCCGTCCACGTTCAATCTATTGACCTCTAATTTTGTGGTGGCTCCCTCGGATTCTCCGAGACCCATTGCTCTACGTATAAATGTAGTTTTACCGACACCACCATCGCCAAGCAACGCAATTCTCACGAATGGGAGCAAGCATAACCAATTAATAAATTTTTATTATTGTAAATAATTATAGGATATAATAGGCAAAACAAGGCAATAACTAAACCTATTATATAAATACGATAATAACTTTCAATCGATAGAGCTGATGCGTAATTGGTGACTCCGCGGAAATTCCATGCTCATTATTCTCTTTACTGCCGGTTTCAATGTTTCTGAATCCACTATTACGCTGGATTCATTGAATCCATGCTCCCTGACCTCGAACCTATCCATATCCAGCCTCTTAATTTCCAGCCACCTATCCCCCTTAAAGCTCTCAATCCTCAATACCGAGCCCACACCCATCTTGAAGCATCTCTTGATAACTAATTTATCGGCTGAGCGCGACGATATCCATGGCATGCCAGTTACCGAGCAGCGTTTTAATTAAAAATATTCAGCACAACCTTCTTCCCGCTCTAAAGGGCGAGACTCTCCACCCCATTAACACCACTTATAATAAGCAATTCATGCATTTAGCGCGGAATAATGCAGAGACCACATTCTTGACCCCTAGACCCAATGTCGGCCCTATTTCTCTTCCGTTTGTCCCCACGCATCACTGGAGTAAGTTGAGCTATGCTATACATTTTAAGGAGGCTAGGAGGAAATGAGGCGGATTTATGGCGATCAAATCTAATTAACTGACCTCCCCCCGCCCTGAGGGGCGAGGCTTATCAATCTTTTGTCATTATTTGCTTCTCTTCTTGGTTTCCTCTCTGCCTTGGATTTTGTCGAGCTCAATTCTTTATTATTAAACGGAGAGAGGCACGCATCTTATTATCCTGATAACTGCCCTAACGTCCTCCGCGGTTATTGTTTTTCTATTGGCGTGCTTCGACATCTCTATGCTTCTATTAGCTAAGTCATACGCGATGGACTCTAATACGTCGCGTAAGGCTTGAACAGCATCTTCCCCAACGCGTTCAGCCCCAGCTTTTTTAAATATACGATCCACCGGCGCTAATGGTATCTCTGGCATAAATTATAATGGGAACCGCTGAACTTAAATCTATTACTTAGGCTAATAAGCTATGTCTCAGAGAGCAGTCTCTCCCCAGGGGAATTCTATCCATTGATTACCATTTAGGCTTGGTTCACTATCATTGGGTTTGTTGGTCGTTATCTATGTCCTGGCTTTGAGATGAGTGCCTTACCGGCGCTAGATCTATGTCCTCCATCTTATAAGTTATCGATCTGAGCCTAGTCTTGGCTAAGTAGAACATCTTGCCGCAGTTACTGCATTTGCATAGTATTATATGGGTGGTGAAGAACCTTGGATTATTCATGAACCTATCACTGACGAAGCTATCGAAACTCCAAGTCGGTAATCCGCAGTATGGGCATGTTACAGAATTCATTCAATCAACAAGGAATTAACCCCTTTATTAAACTTACTCGATTAATGAGCGGCCTTCACCGCTTTCCCCTTGCCCAAATCGCTCCTTAACTCCCATTAAGATAAAAACCCAACCTGATCAATGCCTAGCGTGATTGAGATAGATGGGTCAATGGGCGAGGGAGGCGGGCAAATACTTAGAACCGCCGTGTCGCTTTCGGCCGTGATTGGAGTCCCCGTGAGGATCAGGAATATACGAGCTAAGCGGAATAATCCAGGTCTTCGAATGCAACACATAACTGCCATTTCTGCAGCCGCCAAGCTAAGCAGTGCCGAGGTTATAGGGATGCGGGAGGGGTCAATGGAGGTCACATTTATTCCTGGCAAAATAGTGTGCAGTAATCAGGTTTTTGATGTGGGGACCGCCGGCAGCATTTCCTTAATCATCCAAACCATAATGCCCATACTCATGTCTGCGGGCTGCGGATCCATAATAGAGCTGAGGGGTGGAACTGATGTTCCCATGGCACCCCCAATTGATTACATGGCTAACGTAGTCGTGCCGAACCTGGAGCTAATGGGGATGAAGGCTATGATCACCACCAAAAAGCGGGGTCATTATCCAAGGGGCGGGGGATCAGTTGTTCTTGAGACGCGGCCAAGCAATGTGCATGGCATTTCCTTTAGAGAATCGCGGCCCATTAAAGTGGAGGGAATCTCCCATGCAACGAACTTGCCCAGTCACGTGGCTACTAGGCAAGCCGCCGCTGCCAGGAATAAGTTAATGAGGCTGGGGCTGCCTATTGATATCAGGATAGATGTTGGAGCGGGACTAAGTCCTGGAAGCGGCATAGTTGTGTGGGGCTCATTTGATGATGGCCATAGAGTGGGCGGAGATGCATTGGGCGAATTAGGTAAACCGGCTGAGGCCGTGGGGAGCGAGGCCGCGGATAAGTTGTTGAGAAGCATTCTAAGCGGCGCGGACCTTGATCCCAATATGGGGGATATGATGGTTACTTATGCGGCTGTGGCGAGTGAACCCACTAGGTATACTGTGTCACAGGTGACGCAGCACCTCTTAACTAATGTGAGAGTGATCAAGTTAATGGGCATTAATGCTGAGGTGAAGGGAGAGGTGGGGGGTGGGGGAGAGGTCATTGTGGAGCCTACTCGATGAAGTCCAATATATTATTCCCATTCCCAAGCCTTTCCTCAGCCTCATTGTTGTACTTGGTGGTTAATACTTTCCTGACCGCGGCTATAGTTTTTTCGCTTATCCCATTTATTTTGCTCCAGGACTCGAAATTATTCAAGGCAGTTAATGGGGTGCCGAACTCCATCAGTATCTTCTCAGCCCTTTTTCCACCTATTCCTGGGAGGGAACCCAATAACTGTACCTGTAATTCCCGTATTGTCTCTCCCTTCCTGGCAGTCACGGCCTTTATTGGCTTGCCTTCATCCACCTTAGCTAAGGAGAATATTATATAGGCGGTTAATGATTCATTCGCTGAGTAAAGGACCCTTATCCCCATCTTGTTGAGCGCCACCATGGCCCCCGCCACGGAGTGTGGATGAATGCTTCTCCTGGATATAGCCCGCCAGGGATCGCCCTCTATTAGTATTATGGGGTTCTGGTAATGCTCAATCAGCCTCTTGGCTTGATCAAATAATCTACCATCTATTATGGAATTAATGAAGTCCATGGCCTTCTTCCTCTCAATGACCGTGGTATCCGATATAACGTAATCCCCGGCCTCTATGGTTCTCTCAATAACTGTGCATCCAAGTCTCTTTAATTCATTGATTACCTCTATGGCTGTCGAGTGTTCCCTTGAATCAACAACCACATTGCACTGCATCTAGTGAATGCTTTAAATTGGATTAAAATAAATTAATCGCTTAGCGGGAACCAAGACGATTCAGGAAAACTTTCAATCAAGTCGCGTATTCATGAATAGTAGGATCAAATGCAAAAGTTTTTAACTCTACATGAGCATCATAGATAATGGAGGAAGTACAGGAAGAGAGGCTGAAGTATCATGAGGTCATTGGCGGCAAGATAAAGATAAAGATAGATACTAGAGCCGAATTATTGAAGTCCAAGTATGGAGTATATGGCCACGCCACCGTAGAGTTATGTCATTGGACTAAGTCAGCGCTCTCCGGAGGACCTAGTTGCTATAAGTATAAGTTCTATGGTGCCCCGGTCGGCGGCAGCCATAGATGCGTGGAGTTTGGGCCCATGGGCATGGTGTGCAGCAATAGGTGCGTATACTGCTGGAGACCGACGGATGCCTTTGATTCAATTGCCCCAAGCAGCGATGAGGTGATGGAGCCCGAGGACTTATTGAGAGGCGTATTAGCGGAGAGGCGGCGATTATTGTCCGGCTACTTCGGTCATCCCGAGGGCAAGAAAAGAATTAGGGAGGCGATGGAGCCCACTCACTTCGCGATATCGCTATCGGGGGAACCAACACTGTACCCCAAGTTACCTGAACTAGTTAAGTTAATAAGATCCCTCCCCAATGCGAAATCAATATTCATAGTCACCAATGGCGAGCACCCCGAAGCAATAGAGAGACTGGCGGAGGAGAATGCATTGCCGACTCAACTATACCTGTCATGCAATGCCTCTAATAAGGCATTATTCAATAAGATAAATGTACCGGTAATGAAGGGGGAAGCAGCGTGGGACTCCTGGTTAAGAACGCTCAAAATGTTGCCTAAACTAGGCACTAGAACAGTTGTGAGAATTACATTAATAAAGGGATGGAACACCGATCCTAAATACGTTCCGGAATTCGCCGAATTAATGCGAATAGGTAGTCCACACTTCATAGAGGTCAAGTCATATATGCATCTCGGCCACTCGGTTTATAGGCTAAGCAAGGAAAACATGCTGAGCCACGAGGAGGTACGGGAGTGGGCTAATAAATTATTAAGCGAGTTGGGAGCCATGTATGAATTCATGGATGAGGATGTGAATTCACGTATAGTGGTGCTTAGAAACATGGAGAGACCGGTTGATAGGTGGATAGAGAAACCCACTACTTAGCCGGTTGAGCTATGGGCACGGTTTCCTCCCGTATCCCATCCTTTGTTATCGTCATTAAATCAACCCCATCGCCTGAAACCGCATCCCTATAACTGGCCTCCCTCACCGCATTTATCGCTATCATCCTAGCATCGTTAACGCCTATTCCCTGCCTGTAACTGGTCTCTATAATGCCTATCGCGGTCCTGGCGCCGGTGCCGAGAGCCGCAAAGTCATCCTCTATTAATGCACCGGCTGCATCCAGCACTATTAAGTGCGGGCCGGACTCATCCACTCCACCCACCATTACCTCCACGAGGAACGGCATGTACCTGCTCTGGAACAGGACTTGGCTGAGCAGCTTGGCCACGGCCCTAGTCGATGCCGGCCTCTTCGCTTCCATTTCATGCATAGTTATGTTAGCCCTAATTAATTTAGAAATCACCTGCATATCAGCCAAGACGCCTGAGGACACCATGCCTACCTTATCGGTGACCTTGAACAGCTTCTTGCCGGACTTACTTAGCAGGTAGAAGCCATAAGCTATTCTCTTCTCGGATGCCAGTACAACGCCATCACTGGCCTTCACGCCCACTGATGTGCCCGTTATTATCTCGTACTCGCTCATACATATACCGTTTAAGTAAATGTATTTAAATTTAGGGCCCCGATTCATTTTACATGTCTATGAACATTCCATCAGCGAGGGAATTATTGAATGCATTCATGGATAGATACAAAACCGCTGAGGCACGATATAAGAGGCGAGGCATGGAGGCGATGCGCAATCTAGAGGCCGTTAGAATAAAGAAATCGGCAGACTACGCCTCAACCAAGCTTCGAGGCATTGCCCTCTCAATGCCGTTCCTCAAGGATCTACACCCATTCTATAGGGAACTACTTCTCCTAGAGGTAAAGGAAGAGGATTATCGGCACTCGCTATCAAAGATATTCAATGCCTCCCGAGCAGTTAAGTCAATACGGAGGGAGAGCCTAATGATGATTAAGGCAGCAGCCAGCAGGGGAGACATCATTAGGGCGAGGAGGGCATATCTGGCCAGAATGATGGACCTAATCAATGATTTATCGAGAGACATAGAGCTGCTTAGGACAGTGGCTCCCCGCATTAAATCAATGCCAAGCATAAATGCATCGCTCCCAACCATAGTGGTGGCCGGAATGCCTAACACGGGCAAGAGCAGCCTAGTTAACTGCATATCCACCGCTAAGCCCGAGATAGCGGATTACCCATTCACAACCAAGAAAATAATCGTGGGCCACATCAAGTTATTCGGCGACTCAATGATTCAAGTACTAGATACGCCGGGTCTTCTGGATAGGCCACTCAGCGAGAGGAATAGTATTGAGCTCCAAGCCATATTAGCCATGAGGCACTTAGCGCACGTCATAGTAATTGTCATGGATCCCACTCCCCACAGCGGAAACGCCATCGACAATCAATTAAACCTGCTCAACGAGGTGAGGAATGCCTTCAAGGTACCTTTAGTGGTTGCCATAAATAAGGTGGATATAGCGACGGAGCCCGAGGTGAAGGCGATCGAGACAGCAATACTTGAACCCACCTATAGAGTGGCGGCGGCAAAGTGCTTAGGCACCAAGGAGTTAAGGGACGATTTAATCGAGAAATACGTATTACCTAAGCTTATTCCCCCACAATAAGGGATTTTATTCAGCTAGGGCCTAACCGTGTAGTACATGCGTTTCCTGCCCTTCCCCCTATTCTCTACCTTTATCAATTCCACAGTGCCTATCTCTCCAGTATTCTTAACGTGGGGACCTCCATCTGCCTGTATATCAATGCCCGGTATCTCAACTATCCTTAACTTATCGCCGCTCCCAGGGGGTAACCTATTCGCCAGCTTAACTATGCCCGGTATCTTAATGGCCTCCTCGCGAGGCAGCCAATAAACCTTGACCTCTAGACCCCTCTTTATTATCATGTTAGCCGTATCTATTACTCCCTGCGCCTCCTCCTTATCCAGCTTATCCACCCCAAAATCATCCTTAGCATACTCTGGCTCTATTGTTCCACCAGTTATTAATGCGCCATACTTAGTATACATTATCGAGGCAATTATGTGGGATGCGGTGTGGAGCCTCATTAATCGATGCCTCCTCTCCCAGTCCAGCTTTATCTTTACCTTATCCAGTGGAGCCAGCTTAGGTTCCTTATCCAACACATGGATTATCTCATCCTTTTCCTTATCGTGAATCGCATCAATTATAGAGTATTCCTCCCGCCCAATGATTTTCCCAGTATCATGAACAACGCCGCCACTGGTTGGGTGAATTATCGTTGAGTCCAAGAGGAGGTTCCTACCATCCACCGCCACCACTCTGGCCTCTGTTTCCCTCAAGTAACTATCCTTCTGATATAAGTGAATAGTGGCCATGGATTACCAGCAATGAGGCTAAATAAATACTTAACTGGCTGCTAGGCAATAATGCTATTGTGAATTAGCATTATTTAGAGAGAGGATCCTCTGTATTATCCTTGTGGTGCTGCACAGCTCGCAAGCAGCCTCCTCCCGAGCCCTAAGCACTCTAGC
Source organism: Thermocladium sp. (assembly GCA_049965935.1). Taxonomy (GTDB): domain Archaea; phylum Thermoproteota; class Thermoprotei; order Thermoproteales; family Thermocladiaceae; genus Thermocladium. The sequence continues at coordinate 12,362 of JBMFVP010000026.1, read as the reverse complement.
CCTTATTCCCCTCTTCTCCAGTTCACGCATTACCTGAGCCTCATCAAACGGCTGATTAGGGCCTAATAGAATTATGTCTGGAGCCTCCTCCTCCACGACTCTGAACATGTCCCCCTCATACCCAACCCTGGATCTCTCCACGTACTCTATTGAACCAACCATGAATGCGCGTTGATCCTCTGGAATAATGGGCCGCCGTCTCTTAATTCGCTCGACGGTGGAGTCCCTCGACACCACTGCGACTACTCTGCCTAACTCCCATGCCTGCTTTAGGTATAGAACATGTCCTGGATGAAGCAAGTCAAATGTGCCTGCCACGAAAACCTTGGACCTAGCTAATCCAGTGAGTTGACTGGGAAGCAGCCACTTTACGTCTATTATCCCAAGCATCCTTAAGGCATCTAATAAGCCCTCCGCGTAGGAGGCAGTCGAGATCGCCGTGGCATAATCACCGACCTTAAAATAGTGCTTACTATCCTTTAGGTAAGCCCGAGCAGCGTCAATAACGCTGCGCGCTTCCTCATTATTGATCGCCCCTAATTGATTTAACGCCTGCTCGACATTTCTGATATAAATTAAGGCACGCGACTCAATATCCCCAGCATTCATTTACGTTGCTTAATAATAATGAGGTTTTAAAGTTGCCCCTACTCCTTTATTACTTCCAGCGATATGAAGGTCTTCGTGTCCTCTACTCCCTCCATTGTGCTCAGCACTCGCAGCAAGTCATTTACATGCGCCTCCCTCGTTATGAGAATCAAGTCATACTCGCCCGAGACTCTATAGGCCTTCTCGACGGGTAACTCCTTCACCTTCTCATAGACCTGCGGCCTATATTTTGGCATGGCCTTTATCATGACCACGGCCTCGGCCGTGCTTAGCTTAAGCACTTTCAATGTCTTCTCGGTTATATCGACGAATTCCCTTCCCGTCCGTATCAGCCCCAGGTCCTTCAACTTCTTTAAGTGAACGCTGAGGGCTTGCCTGGTCATGCCTAGATCCCTCGCTATTTCATCTTGATCCGCATACACCGTGTACACCTTCAGGGGCTGAGCCCTCTTTAGTAGGTACTGGAGTATCTGGATCTGTCTCTCCGTTAACTCCCTCTCTATTTCAGCCGGAGTTAATTCATACGTTCTCTGCACTGCCATACTTATCTTGAAAAACTACATAACAAACCAGTATAAATACTTATTGTTTCTAGTGAAACACAGCCATAAATACTTACCATTATCTTTTAAGAAAAGCCCCATATTTATTATGAGAAGGATGTTTCTTGCTACACTTGATATAATTAATCGGCTCTAATGAATGCCTTAAAAAGGTTACGCAGCCTAAATTAGAACCAAGAGACCTTGAATACGCATAAGATCTTTTCAGGCAAGTGACTATGCCAAACATTGGATGAGTTCTGCAGCGTGTGGGGAGGGGCCAAATGATGTTTTTATTGCAAAATTAACATAATGCTTTAAAGGAGTTATTTGTTATAATATATATGAATACATGGAGACCTAGTAAAGATAACTTGACAGAGAGCAATGTGGCTAGATTCATGGATGAACATGGACTGAAGAATCTCGATGAATTCATTAAATCAACCCATGAAAGGCCCGAGTGGTTCTGGGAATCATTCGTGAGAATAATTGGAATACGGTGGAGCAAGCCCTACACTAAGGTGTTGGACTTATCGTTAGGTAAGCCCTGGGCCAAGTGGTTCATTGATGGCGGGCTAAATATAGCTGATCAATTGCCGGAGGGATCAAATATCTTGGTTAAGTGGGGGAACGAGGCGGGCGACTCGATTCAATGGTCATACTCATACGTGCTCTACAAGGCGAGGGCAGTGAGCAGCTGGCTGCATAGGAATGGGTTGAGGCGAGGGGATAGGGTGGGTATCTACATGCCCATGATTCCGGAAATAGTGCCTGTATTTCTTGGGATAATAAGGGCCGGCGGGGTCGTGGTACCCCTCTTCAGTGGATTCGGCAGGGGAGCAATAAGAACTAGGTTGGAGGATGCCGAAGCTAGATTCGTCTTCGCATCTGACTCCTCCATTAGAAAAGGAAAGCAGGTGGATATGGTTGAGGAACTGCGGAATGGCCTTCCCAACACCGTTAAGAGCGTCGTGATGCTGAATAGAAGTGGAAGGCAATTCGATAATTACGTGGATATGGGGGAAGCAATGAGGACGGGCGGGGATCATGTTGAGGAGACGGGCGCCGAGGATCCATTGATGATACTCTACACATCCGGCACCACTGGGAAACCGAAGGGAACGGTTCATACACATGATGGATTCCCCATAAAGGCAGCGGCCGACATATATTTCCAATTCGACATGAGGAGGGGAGATACGTTGATGTGGGTCACGGACTTGGGCTGGATGATGGGGCCATGGATGATTTTCGGCGGTTACCTACTTCATGGATCCATAGCCCTCTTTGAGGGTGTCCCGGATTACCCTAGCCCGAACAGGTTATGGGAGTTCATCGAGGAGAACAATGTAAATATATTGGGTCTCTCGGCAACGTTGATACGACTGCTTAGATCTGAGGGATCAAAGCCAAGCGTGGGTCCCATTAAGGCATTCGGCAATACTGGGGAACCAATTGATCTGGAGAGCTGGGCATGGCTATATGAGGCTGGGCGAGGCGAGGTACCCATAATTAATTACAGTGGAGGCACCGAGGTTTCAGGCGGCATAGTTGGCTGCTATGTCGTGAAGCCCATAAAGCCATCCTCGTTTAATGGGGCTAGTCCAGGCATTAACGCGGCGATTCTGGATCCAGGAGGAAAGCCAGTGCCACCCAATACTGAGGGGGAGTTATCCATATTATCGGTGTGGCCGGGCATGACTAGGGGGTTCTGGCGCGATCCTGAGAGGTACTTAGAGACTTACTGGCGAAAGATAGATGGAGTGTGGAGCCACGGCGATGGCGCAATGTATGATGAGGAGGGTTACATATACATAGTGGGGAGGATTGATGACACGATAAAGGTGGCGGGAAAGAGGCTGGGGCCGGCGGAGATAGAGACCATAATTAACTCGGATCCAGCCGTCACGGAGTCCGCATGCATAGGAATCCCCGATGAGTTAAAGGGGGAGGCAGTGATGTGCTTCGTCGTGCCTCGTCAATGGAGTGAATTAAATGAATTGAGGGAAAGAATATTGAGGGAGGTGGGGGATGCCATGGGCAAGGCGTTCACGCCCCGCGACGTGGTTTTCGTGAAGGCTCTCCCGAAGACGAGGAACGCGAAGATAATGCGAAGAGTAATACGCGCAATTTACTTGGGCCAGAACCCGGGGGATGTATCGGCCCTAGATAATCCAGAGGCAGTGGAGGAAATCAGGAACGCGGTTAGGCGAAGTATTAATGGCTAGGTGATTCCTATATATATATATATCAAATAATAGATATGCAACTCATAGCGTTATATTTTAACAATAATGCTTATAAAAAGTGCGAGGTAAACCCTAGTGGTATGTCTAATAGGTACAAGTACCTAGTGGCGACCGCTCTCCTACTCATGATGCTGGCGGTCGCTGTATCAATTAATACAGAGAAGGCTTCGCCAGCGTTCCCACCAGTTAGGCCGCCTCACGTTAAGTATCAAGTAACGCTGCCTCCTAGCTGGTATAATGGGGACCATGCTCCCGTGGGCGTGACAGATTACGGCGCGTATCAAAGCGGCTCCACCACCGTGGCATACTCATACTCAAGCAATGAATTCATGGGTAACTTCACCATTTACAATGCGTACTTTGACTCCAATAGCTCAACTGCCCCCCACAGTTACTCAATTCAATTAAATGTAGTGCTTAATTACACCTCCGGGGGCTCCAGCAGGTATCTCTGGGTGCAAGATGTCGCAGTGATAAATACGGCCACCAATCAATTAAACATAGTTGACAATATTTGGAACCTAACCACCAGCACCGCTAACTTGGATAGGAGGTTGGTGAGCGGTAATGGAAAGGTATACACGTACCAGGGATCTACGTACTATGCCTATCAGTACCCATCGACTATAACCTATAGCTACCCATTGGGTGTATCTCTCTTCGTAACGGTTGGATTAGTCAATGGGTACCCCACAATTAATTTCTACTTCATGTATGGCGGAAAAATCGTCAAGTATGATACAGTCACCATAAAGGTGAAATCAAAATCTGCAACATACACCGTGAATGGGTACAACTTATTGCCAAGCGGATTATATGCAGACGCCGAGTTAGTTACCGGTGGCCCTGGCGGCGGCAGCAGCGCAATGCCCGTAACATATAATGCGACATATACTCTGCAATACCTATCCAGCGGGAAACTGGTGAGTGTGCCGCATGCCTTCAATTATGGCGCAGACACCGCGGAGAACGTCTATAAGACAAGCGATTCCAGCTCCAATTACGCCGCCAACCTAGGAGTGGGGACCGAGTACTTCCATGAGTTATGGTAAACGCGGATAAATGATTTAATTCAAATAAAGGGATTTATTTTTCAATAATACATATGGATCTGCCCCCCTCCCTTTAAACTTTTAAAAAGGACATTAATGGCCTTTTCTATGCTGAAATCCAATACCCAGTTACGTAGGGTTTACGTTGGATCGTTGGCTGGATGGGTGATGGATGCGTTTGATCTAAGCATGATGTTTCTCTTAGTGCCTGCAATGGCGGATGCATTCTTCCCGGCCAAGTATGGCTTGGCGCTTGTGGGAACGTGGAGCATCTATACCACTACTTTCATTTTCAGACCAATTGGGGGAGTATTATTCGGTAGGCTAGGCGATAGAATAGGTAGGAGAACCACCATGATGATTACATTGACGGGGCTTGGATTAGCCGTATTCATTACTGGTTTCCTCCCCACGTATGCCGAGGTAGGCGCATTGGCCCCATTCTCATTATTCATTCTCAGGGCTATTACGGGGACATTTGCGGGCGGCGAGTATGGAAATAGCGCCGCAATGCTTGTGGAGAATGTGGATAAGCGATTGAGGGGGGTTTGGGGCGCATTGCTGCAGAGCGGGTACCCCATTGGTTATACATTGGCCGCATTGACTTATTTGGGGCTTCATTACTTGATAACGGGTCCACGCTTCGCATTGATTGGGTGGAGGGTTATGTTTTGGATAGGCATAATACCCGCGATAATTGGCTTAGTGATTAGGCTCTCAATGCCTGAATCAAGCCTTTGGGAACGCACCGTTAAGGAGAGAGGAACAAGCAAGGCACCATTCACCACAATACTTAGAACCAAGGAGTATGCCATAGGCGCGTTAACGGGCATACTAGCTATGACTGGAATCGCATGGGTTTACGGCTTAACCCTTGGATTCTTCCCCACAATCCTGTCGCTTCATGAATTCATGCAGTTCCCCTACTTCTTATACGTGGTCATAATAGCCATACTGATCTCGTTGCTTGGGTACGTGGTGGCCGGCTTCGCCAGCGATAGGATTGGGCGGAGGCCAACCATGATGATCTACTCGATCTTGGCCATAATCGCCGCCATACCTCTAACTCGCCTATTGCTGGGCCACGCATATGGATTCTATGGTGCAATAATTACGGCTAGCCTAATTGCATTCCTGACCACTGGAGTATATGGAGTAATACCGGCCTTCCTTGCAGAGAAGTTCCCGACCAGCATTAGGAGCACGGGGGTTGGTTTCTCCTTTAATGGAGGCTTCATAGTTGGGAATTGGAGCACGGCCCTCCTATTGCTTGTATCATCTATTCAGAGCAGCGAGTTCTATGTGTATTGGAGCATCTTCATAATCATCGGCGAAGCATTGATATTGACATCGGCCGCATTATCCAGGGAGACAAAGGGAGCGGAGATTAATTGATAACTCATAATTGCCTGGGCCTTCATGGTTGAGTAATCTTATATATACTTTGGTATTGCTTGGATGTAGACGCATAGTTTATATAGCGGAGGCAACAAGGCTTGCTGGTGGGGATTAGTTGAATCCCTTGATTCGCATAAGCATGACTGCAATAAAAAGAGAGCATCAATACGCAAGTTGGCGCGAATTAATTCCTGAACGAGCGCGATGAGTTTCCCGCTTTGTCGTCGGGGCCGTAGAGGCGCCGTGTATCTGGAGGACGGCACCTACCTAGAGGGATGCGGCTTCGGCGCCGAGGGAACCAGGTCAGGCGAGGTCGTCTTTACGACTGCCATGAATGGCTACGTAGAGGCCTTAACGGATCCATCCTATAAGGGGCAAATACTCGTCTTCACTCACCCGCTTATTGGGAATTACGGCATACCGGAGCCCAAGTGGATGAATGGAGTGCTTCTCAACATGGAGTCGGAGAAAGTACAGGTGGAGGGCGTTATAGTTGCTGAGGAGACTGAGCCAAGCAAGTGGAACGCGGCGGCGTCTCTTCATCAGTGGCTCTCCAGCCAAGGCGTGCCCGGCGTCTCTGGAGTGGATACTAGGATGCTGGTGAGGAAGCTGCGCGTGGTTGGCTCCATGATGGGCACCATTTCGTCGGGGAATGGGGAGCGCGATCCAGGCGTGGGGTGGCGCTATGATGATGTCGACTTCACAGAGCAAACTTCCCCTAGGGAGATCATAGTGCATGGGGAAGGAGATGCATTGGTTGTCGTGGATTGCGGCGTCAAGCATGGAATATTACGCGAATTATTGGCTAGGGGATTCCAAGTGGTGAGGGTGCCATGTAAATCACCCCCCGAGGACGTGCTTAAGTTAAGGCCCAGAGGAGTTGTTTTCAGCAATGGCCCCGGTAACCCCAACCTACTCCCCAGCTTGGTGGAGTCTTTCCGCGGCTTGGCTGAGGAGCATGTTCCGATCCTCGGGGTTTGCCTGGGCCATCAAGTCGCGACCCTAGCCATGGGTGGGCGCGTGAGGAAGATGAGGTTTGGGCATAGGGCCATCAATAAGCCGGTCATCGAGGAGGAAACCAAGTCATGCTTCGTGACCACGCATAATCATGGTTATGGGGTTTATCCCGAGGATGCTCCGCCCAATATGAGGATTTGGTTCCGTAACCCCGATGATGGAGTGGTGGAGGGACTTATTCATGAGGAGTTGCCCATAATGACCACACAGTTCCATCCCGAGGCCAGGGCCGGTCCCCGCGATGCAGCGTGGATATTCGATTTATTTGCTAGGGTGGTCAGGAATGGGGGACATTAGGAGCGTCCTCGTGGTGGGGTCGGGCCCCATTAAGGTGGCTGAAGCAGCGGAGTTCGATTATAGCGGGTCACAGGCACTTAAGGCATTTAGGGAGGAGGGGTTGGAGACCATTCTCATCAATTCCAATGTTGCCACCGTGCAGACCAGTAAAGGATTCGCGGATAAGCTATACATGGTTCCAGTGACTCCGGAATTCGCGGAGAAAGTGATAGAGCGGGAGAGGCCTGACGCCGTGGCGATTGGCTTCGGTGGGCAAACAGCATTAACTGTTGGGGTTGAGTTGGAGAAGAGGGGCGTATTGAGGAGGTATGGCATTAAGGTTCTTGGAACTCCAATTGAGGGCATTGAGAAGGCATTGAGCCGCGAGAGATTCAGGGAAACAATGATTAAGGTGGGACTACCTGTCCCGCCCAGTGCATCGGCGAGGAGCGTTGATGATGCAATCAGCGCTGCCCGTGAGCTTGGGTACCCCGTCATGATGAGGGTTAGCTTTAATCTTGGGGGAAGGGGGTCTATGATCGCATGGAGCGAGCCTGAGCTGGTGAGTAACGTGGATCGCGCGTTTTCTCAGAGCCATATTCATGAAGTATTGATAGAGCGGTACCTGCATCACTGGAAGGAGCTTGAGTATGAGGTGGTGAGGGACTCTCATGGGAACTCAGTCGTCGTTGCTTGCCTAGAGAATCTGGATCCCATGGGGATACATACGGGTGAGTCCGTGGTGATTGCTCCTTGCCAGACCCTGGATGATTATGAGTATCAAGAGATGAGGCGGAGATCCATATCGGTGGCGGAGGCCATTGGATTGGTGGGGGAGAGCAATGTCCAGTTCGCTCTTGATCCAAGAAGCTACGCGAATTACGTCATAGAGACTAATCCTAGAATGTCCAGATCAAGCGCATTAGCCAGCAAGGCAACCGGGTATCCCCTGGCGTATGTTGCGGCTAAATTATCGCTGGGGTATGGACTGGATGAGGTTATAAATAAGGTGACTGGATCCACGTGCTCATGCTTCGAGCCTAGCCTTGATTATGTGGTGATCAAGATGCCTAGATGGGATCTAGGGAAGTTCGATGGCGTCGAGGACTCCTTGGGGAGCGAGATGAAGAGCATTGGGGAAGTGATGAGCATTGGCAGAAGCTTTGAGGAGGCAATGCAGAAGGCTATCAGGATGCTGGACATCGGGGAACCGGGGCTAGTGGGGGGTTCAGTATATGAGTCGAGTGAGTCATTGATGGAGGCGCTGGATGCCATTAGGTCACGGAAGCCGTATTGGTTCCTTCACGTCGCCAAGGCGTTTAGGGAGGGAGGAACAATCGAGTCGGTGGCGGAGGCCTCGGGGGTGGATCCATTCTTTCTACGCAAGATAAAGGAGGTCGTGGATTTATATGAATCCATGAGGGGAGGGATTAATTTGGATAAGTTAGTGATGGCTAAGAGGCTCGGCTTCAGCGATGAGCAGATAGCGAGAATCACGGGAGTGGGTGAGGATTATGTTCGCAAGATGAGGCGGGGTGCGGGTTTACGGCCCAGCGTGAAGCAGGTGGATACGTTGGCCGGAGAGTGGCCGGCCACTACTAATTACTTGTACATGACATATAATGGAGGCGCGGATGATGTGGAGCTGGATGGAGGTGATGGCCTATTGATACTGGGGGCCGGCGTTTTTAGAATCGGCGTCTCGGTGGAGTTTGATTGGGGCGTCGTGTCCCTCCTAAATGCTGCCCGGGGTTTCTTCAACAAAGTAGCCGTGCTTAATTATAACCCGGAGACGGTGTCCACTGATTGGGATGTGTCCGGGTACCTCTTTTTTGATGAGGTAAGCATGGAGAGGGTGCTCGATGTGGTTGAGAAGGGGGGCTTCAGCGTTGTTTCCACCTTTGTTGGGGGCCAGTTAGGCAATAATGTGGCTAAGCCATTGGAGGAGCGGGGAATCAAGCTGCTTGGCACGGCTGGGCATGGGGTTGACGCCGCCGAGAATCGCGAGAAGTTCTCGAGGCTTCTGGATAAATTGGGCCTGAGGCAGCCTCCATGGGTCTCCGCCTCATCCATTAATGAATTGAGGGGGTTCGTGGATGGCGCTGGTTTCCCCGTCCTCGTGAGGCCTAGCTACGTGTTGAGCGGGTCATGGATGAAGGTGATAAATAATGAGGAGGAATTAATGGGGTTGATCAATAGATTAAGGCCATCGCCATCAAGGCCCATAGTGGTCTCGAAGTTCATGGAGGGCGCGATGGAGGCTGAGATAGATGCCGTAAGCGATGGGAGGGGGGTGCTTGGCGTGGTGCTGGAGCACATAGAGGAGGCTGGCACTCATAGCGGCGACGCTACCATGTCCATACCTAGGCGCGATCTTCCCGAGTCCTCGGTGAGGGCCATGAAGGAGGGTGCAGTCATGTTGGCGCGGGAAATCAATGTGAGGGGACCATTTAATCTGCAATTCATGGTGAAGGATGGGGAACCATTCATAATAGAGCTTAATTTGAGGGCCAGCAGGTCAATGCCGTTCACCAGCAAGGCAGTGGGGATTAACTTGATCCATAAATCCATGGAGGCAATAATGAGGGGACTAGATGTGGTGGACTTCATGGAGCCCCCCAGCAAATCATGGGCGGTCAAGTCACCTCAATTCTCCTGGACCCAGCTCCGCGGCGCTTATCCAGTGCTTGGCCCCGAGATGAGGAGCACGGGGGAAGCGGCTAGCCTCGGCACCAGCTTCAGCGATGCATTGCTCAAGAGTTGGTTATCGGTGTCCCCCAATAGGCTGCCGAGGATGGGGGAATCGATTCTAGTTTATGGATGCGGCACGGGGGAAGCGGGGGAATTATTGAGGAAGCAGGGCTTTGATGTGGTCACGTTAAGGGGCGCGGAATCACTTGAAGCCGATGCATTAAGTGCCGAGGAGGCGGCGGAACGCATACGGAGGGGGGGAGTAGGGTTGGTGATCACGCACGGGGATCTACGTAGTCTCGATTACCGGGTAAGGCGTGCAGCTGTTGATTTTAATGTGCCGCTCGTGTTGAACGCTAAATTGGGGAGGGAGTTGGCTAAGGCTATTGGAACGGAGGTAAGCGTGAAGGAGGTTGAGGAATATGGGGGCGGCGCTTATGTTTAGAGGATGCTCATGGCCGTCATTATGGCGGTGATGAATAGTATTGCATCGGTGGTTAGGCAATACATGCAGTAAGCGCCATGTCTCACTTGGAGGATTATTCCATATACCCCTATCCCCACTCCCATTACTGAAATAATTAAGGCCAATGCGGCGTAATTCATTATTATCAGGATGGCAAGGAGAGATAACGTGATTGCTACACCAATGGAGAGAAGCAACCTAGTTCTCCGCGGCACTATGAAGTTAAATACTTCACAGTGAAAAACGCCGGGGAGGCATGCATTGATTCTCCTCATGGTTTGCCTCGCGTAGTACGCCATGAGGACGGCGCCCGAGGCTGGAATTAAGGCCAGCAATGGATACATAACGGCTCATTGAATTAATGAATTTAATTCATGCTGGGCAATGCATTTTCTACATTTACAAAAGAATGACTCAACCACGCACATGAATCAAAAACACTGCGGCGCGCATTGCTTTAATGGATCCAGCGACCTAGGGGCGAGGCTCACTTTGGCTGCGCGTATTGTTCCAGGCATTAATTATTTCCTGGGGGCACTTCACTGCGCGTAATTCACCATTACTTAACTCAACGCAGGCAGCAGCTATATACCCATGCGCTGCTTCCCTCCCGCTTGCTTCATTGAATACCCTGAACCTGTACCTAATGGCCCTCGTCCTGGCCTCCTCAAGCTCCAGCTCCACCCTAATGGGGTCGCCGCGGCGAATGGGGGATTCATACTTAATGAAGACCTCTATCCGTGGCATCGATTCATATGCATTCAGGAACCCCAGCGACCTATAGAAATCCTCCTCGGCCCGCTCAACTATCCTCAGGTAATTTGCGAAGTGAACTATTCCAACTGCATCGGTGTCCGATAAGTAAGCAACATACCTGGAAATGAATGGCATATAGCCTAATTAGCCTTACCTCCTAATAAATCTCACACCACATGCCCCGCACCTCCATGCCTTCCCGATCATTGGAATCACATAATGGAGGGGGAATACCCATCACGGACGAGGCATCCTAATCAATAGAGGATCACGGGAATCATCAATAATTTACGCCCCCTTGCCAATAAGCTTAAATTCATGCTTAGAACAAGCGAGGCACCGCCCCAGAGACCCCGGAGGCGTCGGGGCCCGTGATGAGGCGGGGTCCCATTACACGCATTAACCCATCCCCAATAGAGTTACGCCACGGGTAAACACAACTAACCCCAATAATCATTAATTAATGATGCCCATGGCCCCCATTGTCTTCATGTGAATTTTGTGTGCTGCTCGTATTTGAAACATAGTTCTGTGTCTGTGTCTGAAGCATTAATCCGTTATTGGCAATGATCCTGACCTCGTATTGATTGTTAGGTAATGAGCTGCAAGTGAATTTTATTGTGATTATGTTGGCCTGCACGTATTCCGTTAAGCCATTATTGGGGGTTGCCGAGCAAACGATATTCCCGCCTTGGTCAATTATAATTGCTTGGGCAATTGATATACTGGCGTCACCTATGTTCTCCAAGTCGACACTGATTGTCGTGGCGGATTGATTGGTGTACATGGTGGCCCCCGTAATTATGGCTGCTGGAAATAAATTAATTGATTGAGCATCGCCTTGTACCTTGTATTGGTAGTTCGAGAACCAGAGGTAGAGAAGTATGGCGGCAACTACCGTTATTAAGATTAATGTAATGGCGGCAACTAGCTGCCATACCCCTCTTCTCCACATGGCTGTGTTATTAATTGGTGCTTAATATTTCTTTCTGATTGTTCTAACGACCCCCGCCCCAAAGGGCGAGTGTTTTGATCCCACTAGTGCGACCCTCACGTGATATTTGCGTTACCACTAATTGGACACGCAATATGCACGATGATTCCCCGAACCTCTGCCTCATTTGTCTTTAATGATTCCCATAAAGTTAAATGCCTGCATTAGATTAATTACGCGTGCCTCTAATTCGTGATGTGGTGGCTGGACTGACCTCCTCCCCGTCCTAAAGGGCGGGGGTTCCCCGAGGTCTGGAGGGTTACACCCCTTTATTGGGTGCTACTCGTCTCCGCTGGTATTGCGGGGGTG
>JBMFVP010000025.1:0-22241 GCA_049965935.1 Thermocladium sp. | reverse complement strand
ATTATGGCTTATCCCCAACACGTCAAGTCTCCTAGCCTGCTCCAGTAACCGCCTAGCAATGTCTGGATTAAGCGATTCATTCAACGGCTTGCCGAGCACCTCCTCCATGACTATCACGTTCCTAGAGAATGTCAAGAGCCGAGGCCCAACGCCGACGCCGTTGACTAGGCGAAGAATGTAGCCCTCCCACAATAGGCTGGGCCTCGATGCATCCCTTCTCCTCAACTTGCATGCCCACTCGCCCTCAGCTGCCTCATGCCTACACCTAATTACCACCGCGTTCTGGCCCTTCCCCAGCACCCTCCTACCGAAGAGCGTGGTGGGGCCGCCCTCAATTAACTCGGTGACTCCCAGGGCCCTTAATTCCTCCATGACGGTCTCGCCATGCTCTTTACCCAAGTAAACCTCCAGCACTGCATTTCCCGCAGCACCCAATGCTTAAAGCCTTACTCATTGAAGGCTGGAAACATGAGGAGAACACAGGCCCCTGAGCAATGATGAGGAACTTGGGTCTGATCAATATCTAGGCACAGCAATGCCCTTTATAGAGCCATTGGAATTGCGCAATTCATTGATGGGCCTTCATGTGCGCCAGCGCGGCCTTCATTGTTAGAAACTCCCGTCCACACACAAGGCAAATGAATCTATTTAATCCGCCGCTTAATTGAAGGATTAAGTGCTGCTTAACATGTCTCTCGGCCGCACCCATGCTGGGCAACTTAGAGTTACAGATGTCGCAGACATAATTCTTTCCCTGGATCTTTATGTGCTTCTCCATGTGGGCAGCGGCGTCCCTTATAGTTACATCCGCCTTGCACTTGGGGCACTTCATGGAGTCAAGGGCCTGAACCTTACTGGCCAAGTCCTCGTTGGGAGACCCCAAAAAACCGCATGAGGGGCAAACCACTACATTACTTGTCTTAGACATGGATGAACCCTCCAATACGCATTTTTAAGCATTGACGCCGATAAGCCAAGGGAATGATGGGGAGGGGAATCATCATTATATTAATAGCCAAGTTATTGGTCGTGGAGGGAAATCGTGAACTACCTCGTCCTTGTGAGCGAGGCATCCTCGCCTCGCGGTGGAGGATTTCTTGTTTCCTCCAGGGAACTTGCTATATACCCCCTTACGGAAGGGGATTTTTGCTCCCTTAACCCAAAAATCTTAAATTAAGGGGAGGAGGCGTTGATGTATGACTTTTGACGAGGAATTGCTGAGGACGAGGCTCTTTAAGGAGAATGGCTTCAGGAGAGGCAAGTGCCCCTACTGTGGGCATCATTATTGGACGCTGAACGATAAGCAGGATAATTGCGGGGATCAACCCTGCACTCCATACGGTTTCATAGGTAACCCACCCGGCACCTATAGGCCATCCTCGGTAGCCGATGTTAGGGAGAAGTTCCTCTCCTTCTTCGAGAAGAGGGGGCACGCCAGGGTGGGGAGGTACCCCGTCGTCGCTAGGTGGCGCGATGATGTTTACCTTGTGGGGGCCTCCATATATGACTTCCAGCCCTGGGTGACGGAGGGCGTTGTCCCGCCGCCCGCTAATCCCTTAACTATTTCTCAACCCAGCATCAGGTTGACCGATGTGGATAAGGTTGGGAGAAGCGGGAGGCACTTGACCGGTTTCGAGATGATGGCTCACCATGCCTTTAATTTCCCGGACAAGAAGGTGTATTGGGTCAATGAGACCGTCGAGTACGCGCATGAGTTTCTCACCGAGGAGTTGGGGATCAGGAGCGATGAGGTGACTTATAAGGAGAATATCTGGGAGGGGGGAGGCAATGCTGGGGAATCATTCGAGGTGCTCGTGAGGGGGCTGGAGGTCGCTACCTTAGTCTTCATGCATTACAGGATAATTAATGGGGAGTATAGGGACATGCCGATGAAGATAGTGGATACGGGGTACGGGCTCGAGAGGATTTATTGGGTGCTCACGGGAAAGCCCACGGTATATGAAGCAGTCTTCTCTCCATTCCTGTCATGGGCACGATCCAAGTTCGGCATTGAGAAGCCGAGCGATGCATTGATGCAGTCAATAGCCACTCTAATGGGGCAACTGGATCCGGAGGTGCTGGCGTTGGATAAGGCATATGAGGCTGTCGCGAGGAAGATAGGGATCAATGCCGGGGACCTAGTTAAGGCAGTGAAGCCGCAGGAGGCGCTCTACGTATTGGCGGACCATAGTAGGACCGTGTCCTGGATGATCAATGACGGCGTGATACCATCCAATTCGGGAGTGGGTTACTTGGCTAGGCTGCTCGTGAGGAGAATGATGAGGTACGCTAGGCTGCTTGGAATTGAGGACCCAATAACAGAGATATTTGATGCGCACCTGAAGCTGCTGCTCAATGATTACCCAGAGCTCAGGGAGAGCTCCCCCCTAATACTGGAGCTTGTGGATATGGAGGACAAGAAGTATAGGGCATCGCTAAAGGCCGCGCCTCAATTGGTGGAGAAGCATTTGAAGAGTGGAAAGATATCTGTGGATGACTTGATCAATCTCTATGATTCACACGGCATTCCGCCCGAGGTAGTTGCCGAGGTTGCTTCAAGCCGCGGTGTCGAGGTGGCGGTGCCGGATGATTTCTATGAACGCATAACCAAGATGCATCAACGGCCGGCCAAGGAGGAAACAAAGAAGACAGCGGTGCCGCCTGAGGAGGTGGTTAATCTCCCCCCGACTAGGGAGGAGTTTTATGAGGATGTGTATAAGTCCAAGTCAAGGGCGCGAGTGATTAAGGTAATTAATGGCAAGTGGGTCATCCTTGACTCAACCATTTTCTACCCAGAGGGGGGAGGGCAGCCCGCGGACAGGGGAGTAATGAAGCACAGCGGGGGATCGGCGGCAGTTGTTGACGTGCAGCGCGTTGGGCCAGTCATTGTACACGAGGTAACTGGTTCCCCGCCGAGGGAGGGGGAGGAAGTTGAGCTGGAGATAGATTGGGAGAGGAGGCTTGACTTAATGCGGATGCATACTGGCACTCACGTGCTTATTCAGAGCATTAGGCGCGTCCTTGGTCGCCACGTGTGGCAGGCCGGGGCTCAGAAGGATGTGCCCGTGAGCAGGATAGATGTCACTCATTATAAGCTGCCGAGTCCCGAGGAATTGAGGAAGATCGAGGAGGAGGCGAATAATGCCGTCATGATGGATATGCCTGTTAAGCCCCTTGTCTTGCCTAGGACGGAGGCGGAGAGGCGGTTCGGCTTCATTATTTACCAGGGCGGCGTTGTGCCGGGCAAGGTACTTCGCATACTTCAGATAGGGGAGGAACCGCCGTTCGATGTACAGGCATGCGGGGGCACGCACTTGACGAGGACGGGATTAATTGGTCCCATTAAGATAATTAAGGCTGAGAAGATACAGGAGGGCGTCGTGAGGTTCACATTCACCACGGGGAGGCACGCGATTAGGTATATTCATGACCTGGAGGCAACGCTGGATGAGGCGGCGAGGAGGCTGGGCGTTGGGAGGGAGGCCGTTCTTCAATCCCTAGATAAGTTAATGAATGAATTAAGCGAGAAGGAGGCGACCGTGAGGCGGCTAGCCAGGAAGGCCATTAATGCGGAACTAAATGAATTGAGGAAACGCGAGATGAACATTAATGGGGTTAGGGGAGCCGTGATCGCATTGGAGGGGCGGGAGTATGCCCAGGACCTAGCTAAGGCCTACACCTCCACCGCTGATGTATTGATTGAGGTTCTGGGCGATGAGGTCTATATTTACACTAATGGGAGAATCAAGGCCGGGGACCTAGCTAGGTCGATTTTCAGGGAGTTGGGGGGACGAGGGGGAGGAGGAGCAACCTATGCCCAGGGACGGATTGATGGGCTAAATGGCGATGCCGCTAAGGTTGAGATAGCTTTAAAGCATGTGCTGGGTGAGTCTAGATAATGATTAATCCCAATGAG
The DNA here is from genome assembly GCA_049965935.1 of Thermocladium sp. Lineage (GTDB taxonomy): Archaea > Thermoproteota > Thermoprotei > Thermoproteales > Thermocladiaceae > Thermocladium. Next base: position 18,325 of record JBMFVP010000025.1, on the reverse strand, counting down.
CTTCGTAAGATGCTTAAGAGGATGGGAATAGGCAATTTAAATGTGGAGGAGATCAATGCCGCTAAAGTGGTGATTTACTTAAGGAATGGATCAACACTGGAAATCCCAAACCCAAGCGTGGCCGCGATTAAGATGCAGGGAATGATGATTTACCAGATACAAGCAAGCGAGAAGGATGTTAAGACCACTCAAACCCAGGCCGCGGCGCCAGCTTCATCCATAATAATGCAGAGACCCCAAACCCAAGAACCCCCCGTGTCCGAGGATGATGTTAGGCTAATAATGGATCAAACCGGCGCAACGAGGGATGACGCGATTAAGGCACTAAAGGAAAGCAACGGCGACTTAGCCGAGGCAATACTGAAGCTCCAAAGCAAGAAGCAGTAAATACATTAATGGCTCGCCCCCGCTCATTAATATTGAAAAATTTTTAAGTAAGTTAATGCTGAGCATGCCATGAGCTCATCAGTGAGGGCCATAACTAGATTGGCAATCGGCCTATTGATAGGCTTGGTGGGAGGCATCGTGACTGCCGCGGTGACTTTAATAGCCATGTATGGCTCCCTAATTAAGCTAATGACCCAACCAGGCGCTCCCCCGAACGTCAATGCATTGATGGCAGTATTCAATTCATTAACCATAATGATCATGATTGGAGTAAGCATCACAGTGATCGCAGCGGTGATTCAGTACCTTGGCTTCGCCGAGTTGAGCAGCATTAATTCCAGGTACTCCACGGCAAAGATCGGCGCCTTATTGATCCCCGTGGGTTCCATAATTGAGGTTCCCGGCATCTACTTATTCATAGATGCAATGAAGGAATTGATATCAACTAATCAACTCAATTCGGCGCCGACACTTGGAATAATGATGCAGCCAGCAACCGCTGTATTGGGCATGCTTATTCCATCCATTATTCTAATACTAGTGGGCGGGATATTATCGTTTGTGGGCCTCATCCTAATCGTCATAGGTTACTATAGGTTAGGGGAGGATTATGGAGCAGACATCGTTCGTGTCGGGGCCATTCTCTACATACTTGCAATCATTCCATATATCGGGCCATTCCTATCCCTTGCCGGCATCATAATGGTAATTATAGGTCTATTCCAGATAAGACAGAGACCGGAGAAGCCCTAATTACTTCTCCACCGTGATTTATACATGGCTAGGAGCGTGAATATCACTGCTTGAGCGGCAAGGGATGCGGCTGCCGCAAGCGGTAGGCTCGCATTATACCTAGTGACGCCGCTCACGTATTGAATCACTATAGAGGCCGCGCTGACGGGGGAAGTAATTGCTATGTATGGAATTGGAAGTATTGTGGCTGGGTAGAACACTGGGAATAAGGTGCCTAACGTGAATCCCAGTATATTTCCTATTGCCCAGGCATACCTGGTGTCCCTCAAGTATGTGGATATAGTGAATCCAAGCATGGATGTGGACAACCACTCGGCGAAGAGCGATGCGGTAATGGGCGCAGCGCTCCAGGGCATTATGATTCCCCGATACGCGAGTATCCCCGCCATGACGGCTATGCCGGGCATGGAGTATATCAGGGAGGATATCGCCAGTCCAAGAGTATAACTGACCGGGGTTAGGGGAGTCGCTATTAGCATGTTTTGGAATTTCAGCTCCAACCTATAGAAGGCGCCATCACCAACCAATCCAACCCCATTCACTCCTATCAGCATTGATATGCCGCCTATTAATCCTATCCCTAAGTATCGGTAACCCCCAAAGAATATTATCATTAACGCAATCGAGGCTGGAGCAGTTAGGGATGAGATGAGCCATATCGGCATTCTAGTCATGGCTAACCAACCATTTATCCACGCAATGACGAGGGAGCCCCTTAATTGAATTAACAAGTTACCTGCCCTACTCACTGCCAACCGCCTCCTCCTCTTCTCTCCAGCCCCCCAGTAAGTAAATCACAGCATCCTCAAGGGTCTTTCTACGAATGGTGACCGTCATGCCCCGCCTAACTAACTCTGATGAAAGTGGACCAGCCATGGATGAATCAACATATATTATATATCTGTTGCCCAGCCTTACATGTCTCTCATCCAAGTCAAGGGAGTCCCCATAAGCCTCCACAACAGTGTCCTCTGGAACCATTGCGAGCAAATCATGAGGGGAACCCTTCCTCACTATAGTGCCCGCATCTATTATGAACACCTCATCGCTAAGCAATTCCGCCTCCTCTATATAATGAGTTGTCAATAATATTGCAGCGCCGCTTTTCCGTAGTTCAGCCAAGGCATCCCACACGCCTCTCCTGCTTATTATATCGAGCCCCACCGTTGGTTCATCTAGGAATATGAGGGAAGCATTGCTGGCGAGAGCCATGGCCACCAATACCCTCCTCTTTAAGCCGCCGGATAAATTGAATAATTGGGTATCCCTATATTGATCGAGCGAGAGCCTCTCCATTGCCCACCTAGCCATTCTCCGCGCATCCCCCCTGCTGAAGCCCCTTAGGAGTAGGTACGAGTAAACGGCTTCCCAGGCAGTAATGAAATTAATTGGCCGCGCCTCCTGGGGAATAATAGATATGAGAGGCCTCACCCTGCTCGGGTACTTAACTGCATCTATGCCGAGCACCTCAATCTCGCCCTTAGTTGGGAGAAGCTCCGTGGATGCAATCCTCACGAAGGTAGTCTTCCCAGCGCCATTTGGGCCCAATAAAGTAGCTATTCTAGACTTGCCTATCTCCAAGTCAACGCCCCTCAAGGCCCACCTTTGACCATCATATGTCTTATACACTCCTCGCGCCGATAATATGCTCATGACTTCACCAACCCCTCTAGGAGAACCTTAATGCCGCGACCCCAAGCTAGGCCTGGATTGAAGTGGATAATCACCTTAATAACGTCGCCGCCATCATCTAACTTGGCTAATCCCCTATAGGCCGATTGCTTATTAAGCCTTAGATAAAGCTTATCGCCATCCATCCTCTCATCTAAACTAAGAAGAAGCAACTGCCTATCAACATCGCTAAGCATGGATAATAATCTCTTAACCACAGCGTCAGGGCACTCGCCGCTTGTCTTACCCATAGTTGCCTTTACCACTGTTATGGGGTTCCCATAATGCCCCTGCGCCTGTGTAATATCATATTTGACTTGACCCACTATGTTATTTAGTGCCTGGATTACCTTACCTTGATCCTCCGTTGCATGAACATGCGTCTCTACCTCTAACTTATCTATGATGCATCTCATGGTGACTCAATAATTAATTAATTGAGGCCCATGAAGTCAATTTAATCTTTTCGGTGACCCCCACTCATGGAGAGAAGCTACTCCTCGATAAAAAATAAACGGTAAATGCCCCTTCTAGGAACTGGAGCGGAGTTTAAATTCACTTATTAAGCTCCGCTGCCATTTGGGAGAGAGCGTAACCACACCACCGGCGAAGGAGGTAATTTCAGAGAGGGTAATCGAGATCCTCTGGAGTCCCCACTCCATCAAGGTGGGGAGGCGGCCAGTACTCTTTCCATCTCTATTAATATCGCCTTAATCCTATTCTTATCCTCCATGCTTAGCTTGTCCCAATTATCCAGAACGTATCTAGCCATTGATATGAATTCATCGATGCTCCGCGCTAGCCTATCATCAGAGGTGGGCCCAACTAGGCCTCTTCCGGCATCGGTTATTACATAGTATTTTTTTGTTCCCTCAACCCTATCTATGCGTATTAATCCCTCCCTCTCTAGCTCGTCCAACATGGGATACAGCGAGCCGGGGCTGGGCCTCCACATGCCCATACTGGCTCTCTCAACCTCATCAGTTATTTGGGCTCCCGTCATTGCACCCTTTGACGCCAGGAGGTATAGTATGAGGTACCTAAGGCCCCTCCTCTTCATAGCCCAGTGCCTCCACCTATCCTGCACTAGCAAAGAAGGATGCGCCCCTTAATAAAAATGCGGGTTCAGAGCCCTAATCTGCTCCGATTCGTTTTTAAAGCAGCAATGAATTGGCAAGCCATGGAAAGCAATGATCTAATGAGGGAATTGATTAGGTGGTACATAAAATCCAGACTAGTCGTTTATGCAGCTGTACTGGTGGCACTTGTGGGTACGTTCCTCATGGGTTACGCGGTGACCTCTCCTTCATCATACGTCGCGGAAGTTATGTCTCAAGTAAAGGCGTTTGATGAGAGCATAGCCGGCATGTCGTTTATGGCCGCATCTATAACCAGGTTCGTATCGCTGCTAGGCACTGTATGGGTGGCCTATATCCCGATAATAGGCATGTGGTACGCCGCATATGCAATGGTTAACCTAGGCGTGGTTGCTGCGATACCTGCCATAGGATACAGCGGAGTGGCGTCAGCCATGGCGATAATGATAAGCATGTTCTTCCCAGTCGCCGAGGGATTAATACTGGGATTAACCTTGATTCTCAAGATGACTAGAAAAAACGTGCCCACTAGGTTCATTAGATACATAACGACCCAATATGTGGTTGCCATAATAATATCGCTAGTCCTACTTACCCTGTTATCTGTTGGGGCCTAGTCGCTGTTCCCTTTGTTTGGGGAGGAATCATTGGTTCTTCCCATAACGGCATCTTTAAAAAATATGCATAATAGCAACGACGTGGATACGGTAAATCTGGAGCCCGGCTCAATTATTCGCATAGAGGGGCCAGCTAATGTTAAGGTATTGAGGGGCTCCATATACGCGTTGGGAACAGTTTACAGCGCTGGATCCAGGCTCACGATTCTCAGGACTAGGAAGGTAGCTGTTAAGGCGCTAGAGTCAACTCAATTAGATGTTACGCTGGGGCCGGAGGGCAAGGTCGAAAATGCGGAGCCTGGGGAGGAGGTCATGGACTCATGGACGGAGGCGGCCGAGTTAATAATTAGAAGTGGAAAGAGGGTGGTGGTTTTGGGCATGATGGATGTCGGCAAGACGACGTTCACAATAATGGCAATGAATAAGGCGGTCAGCAGCGGAAACGTGGCCGGAGTAATCGATGCTGATCCAGGCCAAAATGATCTAGGTCCCCCAACAACCATAGCATGCGCTAAATCAAGCAAACCCATCACTCACTTAAGCATGCTTTCCCCTCTAAAGATGGTATTTCTAAGGACGACCAGCCTTGAACACACATGGCAAGAAGCAGTTAATGGAGTTGCTAAGCTAGTTGATTACTTGGAGACGCATGAGAATGTCAATACAACTATAATAAACACGGATGGGTGGATCGCTGAACCAACTGCGATACAGTATAAATTATCCATGTTATCGAAACTAAGCCCAGACTCCGTGGTAATAATTCAAAAGGGAGAGGAAGAGGACCTCGTGAACCAAGTTAAGAAGAGTGGTTTCAATCCAATTCTACTGCCTGCGCCTCCTTTGGCAATAAAGACAAGGGAGGACAGGAGACTCCATAGGGAGATGGGGTACGGCAAGTACCTAATGCCAGCTAAGTCAGCCACCATTAATTTAACGGAGAAGCCTATACTTAATCTACCGCTTTCTAGGGGCGTGCCATTCGATGCTAACATTAGGTCACTGGCATCCAAGTACCTTAAAATGCCCATAACTTACGGGGAGCAGTTCGGCAAGAAGGCAATAATGATGTCGCCGGCCGTGAAGGAGTTAGTGGTGAAGGCCATGCCTGGAGTAGAGGTAGCCATACTGCCAATTAATTGGGAGAATGGACTACTCATTGCCTTGGAGGACTCTGATGGTTACTTAGTATCGCTAGGCATGCTGAAGAAGATATATTATGGAAGCAACAAGGCTGTTGTAATAATACCAACAACAATAGAGGACTTGAGGACGGTGGATCACATAAGGTTAGGCATGATCAGGCTCGGAGATAATTACGAGGAGAAAGAGAAGGTGCACTACATTAATAAGCTGGAGAAAATCCTGGGGGAACGTGATGATTAATATTATGTCTGAGGAATGAGGAGCTGGCGACGGACTGACCAAAATCCTTCCAACCCCCAGGAGCAATAATGACTCAAAGGACGAGAGGAAACCTGGAAAGGGAGGTAATCCCAAGACCTTGGAACCTCCTCAGCATTACGGGGATCGGCCCCCGGCTCCCATACCAAAAAAATCACGGAACAACGTACAAGCACCCAAAAACCCTACCCCGCACCTAGAAGGAGTGAGGCTTATCATTCCTTATCATGAAGTTGACATAGAAGTGAAGCAGCATTATCTGAATGACAATAGCATTCCCATAATCAAGGACTTCAATTAATGGTTCCTTGAGAATCAATGAGTAAGGTTTTTAAAACCTAGATTAAGTTGGCCCATATGAATTGGGAATTAATTAAGCTTAGATTGGTGATGGGCTTGAGCGCCATAACAATAGTGCTCCTATCAATTGCGGTGCTTATTGGCATAGCCGAGGTATTGAGCGGAGGAAATCTAGCTCTTGGAATAGATCTGATAAGCGGAATGTTAATACTTGTACTGGTGATCAACATAGCACAGTGGTTATTTGGGCCATATATGATAAATGCGGCATATAGGGCATATGAAATAACGCCGGATGATCCAAGCTATGGCTGGGTGGTTGATGTAGTTGATGAAGTGGCCAAGGCTAATGGATTCTCTAAGCCGCCCAAGGTATACATAGCTGAGGCCCCGTTCCCAAATGCATTCGCCTATGGGAGCCCAATAGCCGGTAAGCGAGTGGCCATAACTCGTCCTGCACTTAAGATACTAAATAAAGATGAATTGGCGGCGGTGCTTGGCCATGAACTGGGGCACCTTAGACATAGGGATGTGGAGTTCTTAATGGCGATAGGCCTCATCCCAGCTCTCATTTATTGGCTTGGCTATTCATTAATGTGGAGCGGAATGTGGGGAGGAGCATGGGGCGAGCGGGGAAATAATGGAGGCATGTTATTGATTGGGGTCGCATTGCTTGGCGTGAGTTTCCTGTTTCAGTTTGTCTTGCTATATGTCAATAGGTTGAGGGAAGCATACGCCGACGTTAATTCAGCGCTAACTATACCGAACGCTGCAAAGAATCTTCAACGCGCCCTAGCCAAAATAGTGCTATACATGGATCCACGCACCATAGCTAAAATCAAGAAGTCCCCCACTAATAATATGGTTAAGATGTTGTTCTTTGCCCCCGCTGATGACAAGATAAGCAGGGAAGCAAGCGAGGCCGACGTCGATGAATTAATAGATTACTGGCGAAACTATAAGCCGAAACCCTGGGATGACATACTGAGTGATCATCCGCATCCAGCAAAGAGAATTCAACTGCTCGATAAAATAGCCCAAGCACAATAATTTATAATTAAGTTGAATGACGTATAAATAATAGTTCGATGAGGGATTGGGACTCACAGGAAAGCTAAATCAATTCAATACGTATCTTTATAATAAACTTATCTTTACAATAAATTATTGCTCACTAGTGGTTAAGGATAAAAACCTCTTTGATTGTTTGGGAGCAATGATAAGCCACGAGGAATTCATGAAGATGGATCTCAGGGTTGGAAAAGTAATCGAAAGCGAGCGCGTGCCGGAAAGTAAGCGGCTCCTTAAGTTAGTAATTGATCTAGGCACGGAGAAGAGGCAAATAGTCACTGGATTGGCTGAGCATTATCAACCAGAAGAGATGAAGGGAAAATATGTAATAGTTATAACTAATCTAGAGCCTAGGAGAATATTTGGAATAGAAAGTCAGGGAATGATACTAGCCACTTGCGGTGAGAAGGCGAAGCCAGCCATAGCAACAATAGATAAGATGAGCGATGAATTAATTGGAGAAAGAATCTGTTAATCTTTATCTGTTCCCCAATTCTCATCCCGCGAATCTGCTTCGTCGGATTCAGCTTCATCATCGGCAAGCACTATTTGCGATAATAAATCCTCAACAGATGCGCCAGGCTCCACGAACAATACTTGAACTCCTTCTGATGTAAAATAATTGAAACTAGTCTGGCATGCGCCGCTTGCTATGATTGCATCTATGTCATTTAATACATTTTTGCGAAGCCATTCATACTTTGATAAACCATGCATTGGTATCCCTAATTGCTCCACGTAGGCCTTAACCTGGCTTGGATTATCGGCATCAGGTAAGTTACCCAATGGATTATTACGTGACTCAACCCTATTAAGCCCGCTGGCATCGACATCATAGATTAAATACTTATGAGCATGGGCAAAATGGCCCTTGCTGATTGTCTTTTCATCATCCGTAGCGAGAGCTATCCTTACCATATGATTAAAGCTGGGTCCCCTAATTAAACTTAGCACTTGTAACCAATCTCGCTGACGACTCCCCGCCCTTCAGGGCGAAAAGCACTTGGAATCGAAAGATTACACTCCATTATGGACGCTACTCGTTCTCCTCCAGCTTAGCATTACTAGAGTGAGACAGCTCCCGTTCCTCATCCCTATAATGGCCGGCAGAGAACTAAAATTATCTTAAAGCACAAAAAGTTAAAAAGCCCTTGCACGATCGGCAAGTATCTCAAGTCAACGATAAGCACAACGTTTAATTTACCCATGCATATTTGCCTAGCATGACGGAGACTATATCCAATATAGATACCTTCATCATCGGCGAAAAAAATCCCACAGCTGCGACTTGGGCTGGCGTGTCCATCATAGTTAAGGTAACTACGTCAAGCGGCGCAGTTGGCTGGGGCGAGGCTGTTCCAACGCTTAGGGTGGGGCCCGTGGCTGAAGCTATCAAGGAAGCGGCGAGGGTCTATATTGGGCGAGATCCTCATAATGTAGAGTCAAATCTAAGGGAGTGGTATAAGCATGATTTCTATATGGCCAGGTCATTTGAGTCAACCACGGCTGCCAGTGCTATAGATATTGCTTTATGGGATATAATAGGTAGAGAATTGGGGGCACCACTACATGAATTGTTGGGCGGACGCAGTAGGGATCGGATTAGGGTGTATGCCAATGGATGGTATGATGAGGCAGTGACGCCGGCCGATTTCGCCGAGAAGGCTAGGAAAGTAGTTTCAATGGGCTATACTGGGCTTAAGTTTGATCCCTTCGGTAAATACTTTGATTGGATAGATCAACATGGGTTGGATGAGGCAAGAGCCAGGGTTAAGGCTGTTAGAGATGTTGTGGGCGATGAAGTTGACATAATGATAGAGCACCATGGCAGGTTTAATCCTAATTCAGCAATAGCAATAGCGGAGACGCTGAGCAGCTTTAATCCATTATTCATGGAGGAACCAGTTCATCCAGAGGACTTAGATGGATTAGCGAAGTATAGATCAGCCACTAGAGTTAGAGTCGCCTTGGGGGAGAGACTCATTAGCTTAAAGGATGCATTAACTTATCTAGAGGCTGGATTACTCGATTTCATTCAGCCCGATATAACTAACATAGGAGGCGTGACGGGGGCTCGAAAGGTAGTTGCATTAGCCGAGGCGTATGGAGTTGAGGTCGCGTTCCACAACGCCTTTGGCCCTATCCAGAATGCCGTAACCATACAACTAGATGCTGCTATACCTAATTTCTTAATTCAAGAATCATTCTATGACTTCTGGCCCCAATGGAAGCGGGACCTCATAAATAATGAGACTCCAGTAGTGAATGGCCACTATGAGGTACCATCAAAGCCAGGCATTGGAGTTACCGTGAATGAGAAAATGCTAGAGAACCTAAAGGCATCTGGTCCCGAATACTTTAATCCAGAAGAACCAGTATGGGTAGTTAAAGGGACTTGGAAATAATGATGAAACAATAGTAGATGACTATTAATTAAAAATGGATGATCCCTGGTATGCTCCTAAATGGCGAGGCCCGTTAACATTATGTTCTCTGCAGCAAGTAAAGCAGCAGTGAACCTGTGGAAAAGTTGAACGTTAACTTAAGAGGTTTATCCGTGGCGAACTCCATAGTTACCGCATCGCATATCTGCCTCATTTGAGACATGAACCCGAGTATTTGCTTTGCTGAGTAAGATGCTGAACCCTCGGCATTGACCGCATATTCATGGAATAATTCATCATTGCTTTGATATATCGATTCAATTGATTTGCCCCCCTCCCCCTCGGCGCGAATAATGAATTGACTAGTTGTTGCAGTGAATGAAACTACCTCGCTTATATCGTTAGCTGCAGCTATTATATCAAGCATGGAATCCAGGTCAGCGGTTATCCTTATTGGGTACTCAAGATTAGGCTCAGGCACATCCTCCATAGATACATCAATTAATGATAAGCTGAACTTACGGTACATGCCTCCCTCTTTTCCCTTCTTTGTATAGATAACTACATGAAGCTTTCCCTGCGGTTTATCTACTATAAACTCAACCTTATCTCTGGAACTAATTCTCCTCATTATTTTCTTGAGAACATCAAACGATATGCCAACTTTGATCTCCTCGCCTATATTTACTTCATCAAGGCTGGAGGCGGGTATATCAAGTATTATTATGGATACCTTTGAGTTATCCGTTGCTCTTAGCTTAACTCCCTCTGGCCCCAAACTAAATGCGGCATCATTTAACATAGTTGCCATTGCTGAAAAAACATACCTCACATCCTTGCCCTTAGGAAAGAGAAGAGAGTAAACCCCACCCTTGCCGCTCAATGATCCCTTCCCCTCAACCTCAGCCTCCATCTCTTCCTCAGGCTGCTCCTCAGTCTCCTCTAGTTCCTCGTTTTTTTCCTCCTCATCAAAATCACTAGACATGAGTGAAAAATAGCATTGACCCTTTTTAAAGCTATTAACAAGCCATAAAACAATAATATTACAATGAACAATCATTCTAAGCAATTATAATTCTATTCCGCACGCTGATAATAAACAACAAACCTAGAAATTCATGGCAGGGGCAAGCTTTTAGATGATTATCTTCGATGCTTGTTCCACTGGTCAATTTTTGAGAGAGGCAAGAGCCGGACCCCACAATTCCAATTAGAAATCAATCAGTCTCCATAAAGGTAACCCCCAAGAACCCCGGAACCCCATTAGGGCAGGGAAGAAACTAAGCCCAGTGAGCAGAACAATGCAACCTCACTTGACGTTTCTTGATTTGGTTGCTTATCTTTGCATTTCCTTGGCGTCGCGGAGAAGCGCAAGGAGGAGAAGCGAAGCAATTAATTAAGTTCCTTACCTTAACGACTCTAAAAGACAAGTAGCAAACCATTTTCATCGCAAGGCAAATTTCCTTGCGGTTTTGGATTCAAATAGTTGATGCGGGATTATTCACTTAAGGAGACGGAGGCTTCCGGTTACTTTATCTACTAATTCTCGGGGAGCCGGACCAATGCCTAGCGCAGTTACTGTGCCTGGTGCAAGTTCTGTTAGCCCTGCATCAGCTATAATTGCATGGGGTAATCCAAGTAAAGCTGACTTATTTGCTAGTTCTCCCAATTCCTTCAGTGACTGTGCCTCTAATACTATCTTCTTTTGACCTTGGTTAAGCCACTCATCAACCCATTCCCTACGCCTCTTCATTGCTTCCATTAATGATGATACAGATGCATGAGCGGCTTGGGCAATCATCTTGCCGCAACTCATTTTTAGATCCACCCTAACCACTATCGACTGCTTGAATTCCATTTAGGCGGGCTTAAACCAAACGCTTTATTAAGTTCTCTCCAACGCCTCGTATATGAAGGCAGTGACAGTTGTTCCAGGCGTACCTAATTCAATACGCTTACGTGATGTTGATAAGCCAAGCCCAAGGCGGGGCGAGGCACTGCTGAGACCACTGCAAATAGGTATATGCGGCACTGATAAGGAGATAATAGAGGGCAAGTATGGTAAGGCGCCTGATGGTTCCCAATTTCTAATACTTGGACATGAGGCGCTAGCTAGAGTTGAGGCAATTGGGGATGGCGTGGATTCAGTCGCAGAGGGGGAAGTAGTCGTGCCAACCGTTAGGCGCCCCGTAAATTGCGATCTACCGGTTGATTACTGCCCTATGGGCCACTATGTGGAGCATGGCATATGGGGACTCCATGGCCATGCAGCCGAATTCTCCGTCACTGACTCCAAGTACCTCGTCAAGGTTCCAAAGGAAGTGATGGATGTAGCAGTCCTCACAGAGCCGCTTTCAGTAGTGGAGAAAGGCATAGATGTAGCAATGCGGGTGGGCGAGTCCAGATTTGATTGGCGACCCTCAACAGCATTAATAATGGGAGCTGGACCCATAGGTCTCCTGGCAACCATGGTGCTTAGATTAATGGGGCTAAAGACCGTTACCGCGGCGACCCGCCCTGTTGATAGTTTAAAGGCTAGGTTGGCTCAAGAATTGGGAAGTAAGTATATCGATACATTGACCGATAAGGTAGAGGGGGAATTCGATTTAGTTGTGGAAGCCACAGGCGCAATTAGTGTTGCAATGGAGTCAATAAAGTACTTGGCGGCCGGTGGGGTCATGGTTCTCCTAGGCGTTTATCCCCAGGGAGGCGAGGCGCATGATGTGGGGTCTCTTCTAACTGATGCCGTACTTAATAATAAAGCAATAATTGGCTCAGTAAATGCATCCATAAAGCACTTCGAGAACGGGCTTCAACACATGGTTAAAAGTAAGGCCATTCATGGTGACTGGTTAAATAAATTAATAACTAAGGTATCTACGCTAGATAACTATGGCGAAGCATATACTTGGACCCATGAAGATATAAAAACTGTTCTCAAGATAAGCGAGTAATTCATGTCATTCATAGGAATGGCTCTGCTTGTTCAATTTTTAAATAATATTAGCAAAACAATGAATTTTAGTGCAGGGATTGGCCTTGTTTATCAAAAATTGAAAATAATTAATGATTGCAGCATCTGACCTTTTCTTGCCGAGATGAATTATTTTATCTTCATATAATTATTGACGCGTAATCCATGGGTGGAACCAGCAACTCGCCGCGCCACCTAAGCTCTGCGGTTATTGTCTTGACCACTCCCTCCCTTGGTAATTCTAGCCTTAATACTCGCGGCGTTGGATTACCTATAAATATTAATAAGCCGCCGCGCCACTTGACCTTGATGGTTACTGCATCATTTTCCTCTATTTCCCATGAAGCATCGTGAAGCAATAGACGCCCCTCCATTGCTTGCACTTGAGACGTGGAAACCGTGTAAGCCCTGCGTAAATTATTGAATTGGAGGAGCAAACCATTGCCTACCCCCTCCACAACTAACCAATCCAAGTAACTTAAGTGATCCACCCCAACAATTAGCGAGCCCTTCATAGCGGTTAAGCCCATTGCCCTTCGAAAAACCGTTAATTCGTGCAGAGCCTCACGAGGAGTCCTTGGATGATAAGTCTCTAATAGCTTAAGAGCGTGCCGTTCATGATTATATGAAATAAAGGCATCCGCTAACGCTAATGGATCTACACTACCATAAAGCTCAAGTAACCTTTGATAAGCAGAGGCATGATTAAAGGCACGAAGCCTCAAGCAAAGAAGCTCATCAAGATCACCGGCAGCACATTCATCCTTTATCCTGTTTTTTAGCTTCCGCATTTTCTCAATGGCTTCCGGCGTCTTTTGATTCCTTAAAGTATGCTTAGTGACCAAATACATCGATAATATATCCTCTGAATTCATGAATAGGGTTAATGCATCATCATACGAACCGGAGAAGCCGAAGAGGGCTAGGGTTAATGCATCATCGAAATTAGATGCAGCGATTCCCTGAACCAATTCTATTGCTTCCCTAATGCTTTTAAGAAGCGCAGCGTTGGGTAGCCAAATCCTCATTAAGCTAAATCCAGCGGGAAGAGCCTTAAAAGTAGTTTTCTAAGTAGAAAAATTAATAAATGCACCTAATACGTGGCGAGTCATGTCATCAGGAAGCAATTGGGAGCTGCCGGAGGATTACGAATACTCTGGCGGAGAACCAGAGCGAGTCTTAAAGATACGAGCAAAATGCCCGCACTGCGGCCACGTGTTTGAGGTTGAGATGGGAGAGTCATGGTATAATATGGGAATATCAATAACCTGCCCCAAATGCAATAATTCATTCTCGGTCAGCAGTTATGGAGAAATAATCGGAGAGAAGCAATAAATAAACCCTTAAAAATCAAGTAAGCATACCCATAACATCCTCCCTCAGCTTGCCTATATCTATCTCGCTCATGCGTTTAATCACGAGCTTACTTAAAGCATACTGAACTTCTGTCTCCACCTTCCTAGCCTCCTCAGCTATTAGCTGAGGATTAGCCTTTGTTCTAGGTTTCCTAGATAATATAATGCATGCCTCAACGGATTTAATCGACTCCTCAAATGTCCCTATTCTCCTCGCTATTTCAGTTATTTCGCTCTTATCAAGCCCTATAAGTGGTCTATAGATTGGCATATCAATGCCCAGCGACGATGCATAGAGATTATGTAGAGTCTGACTACTTACTTGACCCATTGATTCACCAGTGGCCATACCTAGGTAACCGCCCTCCCTCGCCACCTTGTTTCCAATTCTATAAAGTACATACTTGAACACGGTATTCCATACATGAGGATTAACGCGTTGCTGAATCGCCGAAGCTATCTTTCTGCAATCAACTATGTAGAGGGTGGGATCATAACCATACACCCAATTATCATAAAGTGCCTTGCTAACTCTTATAAATCTCTCAATATCCATCCCTATTAAGCTACAGAAGAGCATATCAACATAAACTCCTCGCTTCATCATTAACCACGCAGCAGCTGGGCTATCAATACCGCCGGAGACTAAACCAAGTACCTTGCCTTCCTGTGAACCCAATGGAAGCCCACGAGGCCCTGGAATCACTTCATGATATAGGTAGGCCTTATCATACCTCACCTCAATGAATAACTCAATATCCGGGTTCTCTAGGTTAACTCCATTAGAGGAATTAACCAGAGCGGAACCCACTGCCCTCGCTACATCAATCGACTTAAAGCTATGAACGCCGATCCTGCGTACCCGCACGGCAAATTTCTTGCCATTAACTATATTGCTCCAAACCATAACTGCATGCCTCACAAGTTCCTCCAGGCTAGTCGTATTCACCTCAATTGCAGGCGATGTAGACACTACACCAAATACTCGAGACGCGGCAATTGCCGCAGCATCTGCTTGTGGAGTATGTATTAATATTCGCCCCTGCGTCTTGCTTATGTCATGGAAATCAATGTTATGTCTCTTCAAGGCATCCCTTAAATTATACATAAGGAGATGCTCCATCTTCTTTCTGCTGGCGGCCGCCTTTATCGCTATCTCGCTATACCGTACAAGAACCACATCATTCATTAAGAGACAAATAGATACAGCGTATATAACTCTTTGCGAACCCTTTCCCTTAAGGCAATTACTTATCCTCTAATGCATCTAGGTATTCAGGATTACAGTCGGTGTACCCTAGATCTAGGCACACCTTAAATGCCTCCTCTAGCGATTTAAAAATAGTCATGTAATGCTTTATGCATTCATCGCAACTCTCCTTTTTATCCATGAAGAAGCAAGAATTGACTCCCTTTTTATCTATATTCTATAAGTTAATCGACTTTATGGGAATAATGCTGAAGCTGGGAGATATTGACTTGCCTGGCTCAAGCATCATCAAGCCAATTCCATTATTAAATGCATCCGGCGCGCCTGTCATGGGTTCCACAGCCACTGCATTAGCCCAACTTGGCGTAAATAATTGAATAAAATGAAAACCCAGTAACTTAATGCTTATTCCCCAATCTCTCGAGAACATTAATTGAACTTCATCTCCATTGATCTTGAAACAGTCATCATACTCGCCCACCCGTGTAACTAGTCTTTGAGGAATCATTCGACCAGTAGGTATATTACCGAGCGCTTCCAATCTATAGACATCCCCCGCATTTATCAACCACTCGCTCCTGGGGGTAATGTAGGTAAAGTATGGATGAGCACCCACGGTTATGGGCGCCACTTTCTCACCAGTGTTTACCACAGTTAAACTAAACTCAAGCCCATTATTGCGTATCTCATACTTTGCGTTAAAGTATAGTTTAAATGGATAACCTGGTTCATTCTTCAGCTCTAATCCCATGGATATAAAAGCATCGCTTCTTTCAAGCACTTGCCACTCCCTATCCTTGACGAATCCATGGATTGCATGCCCCTCGCTGTTCACGGGTAATTTATATGTAATCCCGTTGAATACGTATTCCCCATTTCTGACCCTATTCGCAAAGGGGGCTAATATTGCCATGCCTGCCCTGGTAACCTTATAATCATTGCCATAAGGCAATATTATTTGTTTATCTCCATAACGTAAATCCGCCAGTGATGCGCCAAGTGATAATACTTCTCCACGGAACTCATTATCAGCTATTGTGAATCTATTAGTACGCATTGGCTTGCTCCACCATTTCTAGAAATAAGGAACCTATTTCATCTACCTTAACTGTATCATGATGTCGGGGACGAGGCATAGTAGATAGATACACGCCGTAATCATAATGATCACCCTCCTTCTCGGACTGGGGCTCACCAAATGGCGAGAAAATTATTACATGACCTAAGTCACCATTGGAAAGCAATCGCCGTATGCCGCCATCTATTATGGAGTATATGGCGCATTTCATGCTGGGCTTCTTGTGTAGTAACCTTTCTATTGCAGTTATTGAAGCTATGACAGGCTTACTTCTTGAGGCATTCGTCACAGCATTAATAACTTGATTAACCTCATCTTCCGGAGTAGTCGATTCATCTAAACGTATACTATATATACCGTAGGTTGGATCCGTGACCGGCAAATTCACTGCAATTGCCTTCGTTAGTTTCATTAATGCAGAGGAAGATGGATCTGAACCACTCATCATAAGTATTGTTGACCACGCTATGTTCTCGAATTGAGGCGCATGATTCTCGACAACTCCTCTCTCCATCGAATTAACTAGGCTAAGGAGCGTTGGCGTTTCGCACTCCATGAAGCCACCATAACCCAATCCATCTATTCCCAGGAGTATTGGATGCATCATTGCTTATCCACCACAGCCATTATGCGATTCAGCAATGCCTTCTTTGGCACAACTCCTATTATCGTGTCAACGGGTTCCCCATTTTTGAATATTATAATGGTGGGAAGGCTCATTACATAATACCGCGCGGCTATGTCAGGCTCTTCCTCCGAATTGACTTTGCCGAAACCAATATCTTTCAGCTCAATAGCTAACTGCTTAATTATCGGTTCAAGCATGAAGCATGGAGCACACCAAGGAGCCCAGAAATCCACAACTGCCACTTCATGCTCCTTAATGAATTCATCAAAGTTATTCTTAGTTAAGTGACTGACCTCCACGGGTCTAGTTAATTCCTTATATTTACGTTCAAGTATCTTGTTTAATTCTTCATCATTAGACATAAATAATGGGGGCAATCATTATGTTTTATAAACCTTACCCACCGATCTCTCCCTGTTTGTTGATTGCGTGCTTCTTGGGGTTTTTGAGTGGTAATAAAGATTAAAACCCCACATAAAACAAGACGCACATGGCTTTTGAAGATCTTAAAAATAAGATAGTGCTAGTGACGGGGGCATCAAGGGGGCTTGGACGGGAAATCGCCCTAGAATTCAGCAAGCATGAAGCCAAGGTTGCCGTTAATTATAATTCATCGCCTGAAAAGGCAAAAGAATTAAAGCTAATCAGTGACAACATTGAGATATTTAAGGCAGACATATCTAACAGGCTAGAGGTTAGAAACATGGTTAAAGAAGTAGAGGCAACCCTCGGCAAGATAGATATATTAGTTAATAATGCTGGAATTTGGTACCTACGGAAATTTGAGGATTTTAATGAGGATGAATTTAACGCCATGTGGAGAGTTAACTTGATGGGAACAATCTATACGACATTGGAGGTTATTCCTCACATGAAGGAAAAGAAGAGAGGCAGCATTATAAATATGGCATCTAATGCGGGCATAGGAACGGCAGCCCAAGGAACCACTCTTTATGCATTAACTAAAGCGGCAATAATAATGCTAACGAAGCGACTTGCATTCGAGCTTGGGCCCTATGGTATTCGTGTTAATGCAATAGCGCCGGGTTGGGTTGAGACCGATCTCACCATTGGAGGAAAAACTCCTGATGAGGTACATAGACTTGAGGAGAACTTTAAGTCACGTACATCCCTCGGCATGATTGGCAAGCCTGAGCACATAAGTAAATTAGCGGTTTACTTGGGCTCCGATGAATCCAGCTACATGACGGGGCAAGTAATAGTAATAGATGGTGGAAGAATTGATAACTTAACCCATAGCGTCTAGAGTCTAGTCCTCTGGGAAAGAAATATTAGCGATAGCTCGGCTCTATCTAATTCTGACCTCCTCCTCGTCCTAAAGGGCGGGGGTTCCCCGGGGTCTGGAGGGTTACACCCCTTTATTGGGTGCTACTCG
>JBMFVP010000024.1:0-24954 GCA_049965935.1 Thermocladium sp. | reverse complement strand
GTTATCTTCTTCCCAACCATGCATTGTGCATGCGCGGATGAGTTATAATATTCTGACCTCCTCCCCGCCATAAAGGGGCGAGGTTTGATGTTTGTTTTATCAGGGTCCGATAACGCTGACCATCAATTATGCGAGTCAAGCAGCGCCTCGCGAAATAACTATGATTAAGCCAAAGCGTGTCTGTTGATTAGCAATGATGGCTAGCTGGCCGCGATTCATTGGCTTCCAGGAATTATACCGTTTATTATTCTGTTTAATTAGTAATAACTCTAATAACTTTATTTAATTAAATTATCAAAGATTTATTATTTTATTAATTAATTTAGTATTCTACAGAAAGCTTAAAAACATTCAAATTATGCATTAAATTGATGTCAGGGCCAAGTCAACCCCAAAACCCGGCTCTGGGCAGCATAAGGACAGAGCTCCTGGTGGGCCTAATATTCGCTATACTGGCGTTGTTGGTCTTCATAATAGCGGCCATAGTTTACTTCGCGGAGGTGGCGATTATAAGCAGCATGGCGCCGTACGGCGCCGCGGTGGCGGCCGGCTACCTCATAGGAGCGGGCATAATATTTCTGATAATGTTCGCCGTGTCAATAATTGTGACCATTAGGATATACAGGATGTACAAGGCGGCCAACTCCGGCGACATAGCCTCGCTGAAGTCGATGAACTCCCTCGGCTGGGCCATAATTGCGCTGATATTCAGCGGATTAATACCTGGGATAATGCTGCTGATAGCCCATGGCCCCATACAGCAACTATAATGAATGCAAAACAACCATATATAATTAATGCAATATTAAATTCCTCCACCAATTCAATCTCAATTGCACAACTACCGGCTCACATTATGGAAGAACAAATAATAGGCACGTCGCTGGACTTCCATATAGGCCCCCGGAGAAGCCGTTTACCCCGGGCCTAGTTATTCGCGGGAAAATAATCCCAATTATGAGGAGGGCATTAAGGAAATCGAGGGGCTCATTATGGGGGTGCATTCGCGGGGCTGAGGAGCGGCGCAAGAGAGCGGGAACCGGGCATGGGTTATCCATGAATACGCCGAGGCGTCATGGGATTATCTAGTTTATGGCCGCAAACATTTAATTGAGAACCGGAAATGCTCATCGGCTATGAGCGAGGCGGTGTTGTCGTTGCTGTATCTGGGCATAATGCTGGTGCTGGCGAAGGCCTTTGAGGAATTATTCCTTAGGGCAAAATTAATACCATTCATCGGCGCCATCGTTGTGGGCATCATCTTGGGCGGCGGCGTGACCGGCTTGGTCCACGTGAACGCTACAATTCAATTCGTATCCTCGCTAGGCATAACGCTACTGCTATTCCTGTCCGGGGCCGAGGAATTCGACGTAAATGGCAAGTTAAGCGCCAATACATTGATTGCCGCAGCCATGGAATTAGCCCTACCATTCGCAGCCGTCTATGCATCGCTCATGGTTATGGGATTGAAACCAGACCCGCTTCTCGTGATACCCCTCATAATGACCAGCGTCGGGCCGCTGGCTAGGCTACTCATGGATCTAGGCATCGCTAAGACCAACCTGGGGGAATCGCTTTTCCAGCAGGGCGTGTTGATTGAGGTCATATCAATAATACTATTTGCAATACTGCTCACCCTACGATTGAGGAACTCCGCCTTGACGTTGATGGGTATGGTCCTGCTGGTGGCGCTGATCTTCGCGGTGGGGCCTTGGGTTTCCAGGTTCTTCGAATACATTGAGGGCTACATCAAGGTTAGGGAGGTCGAGTTCGCCGCGGTGGTTTCATTGATACTCGTGGCGTCCTTCCTAGCCGAGCTGGTCAACTTCAATTCAGCCGTGACCGCGCTGTTCCTGGGCATACTTCTAAGGAAGTATTTCAAGGATAGGCCGGAACTACTTGAGAAACTGCACGGCTTCACTTACGGCTTCTTCGAGCCCCTCTTCTTCGTCAGCATAGGTTTATACTTCGCCAGAATAAGCCTGTACTTGCTGTTGATAGGCATTGCGATATCGCTGGTTCTCCTGTCATCCAAGGTCGCCGCCGGAGCCTTGGCTGCCCTGGCGCTTAGGAGCGATGTGCTCACCAACGGTCTCGGCACGTCCACGAAGGGAGGGGTGGATGCATCGCTGCTCGTCTCATTATTAACGATGGGCTTTATAACCAAGCCCACGTACTCCTACTTGACCTTATCATTAATAGTTAACGCGCTGTTGGTGCCCCTCATCTTTCGAGCCGCGCTTAAACCGGCGACTCAAATCAATGCCGCCGTTAGGGTTAGGCTTAATAATGATATAATGAGCATCGGCAAGCAGTTGAAACCCCTCACTGCCACGTGCGGCGATGACCTTAGGCGCATCGTGAATAGTATGGTGGAGAGAGATGTCAGGGCGATCGTCATCGTCAACGAGGAGAACAAGCCCCTAGGTTACCTATCCGTCCATCAATTACTGGAGGTGGATCCAGCGATCTATGAATCAACGCTTGCCTGCTCGTTGCCATTAAACGAATTGATAACTGTGAGCAGCGACGCAAGGATAATAGATGTGTTGAGGAAGTTTAGGGAGACCGAGGCACCCATAATCGGCGTTGTCGATCATGACAATAGGCTCGTGGCCACTGTATATGAGAGGGAATTAATGAGACTACTCACCACCATATGAACATTCACCGGCAAATCCATCCATGAAGTTATAAATACGATCCCACGCCACGGAGACTGGCCGGGGCGAGCGACGCAATGAAGTGGCGGAGCCTCATATAATCAATTTCCAGGAGTTAATGAAATGGCTATATAATGCGGGAGAGCATTTAGTGGCGGACCCGGTGGGATTTGAACCCACGGCCTACGGCTCCGGAGGCCGTCGCTCTGATTCCATGCTGAGCTACGGGTCCCCAAGAAGCTTGTTGCTCAGCGTTTAAAAACATTGATAGCCACTAGCAATAAATCGCCAATCATTGTGGAGACGCATTATGCGAAGTTATTTGGGCCCATCAATGTCTCAGTCCCTCTGCCGACAATTTGGGAATAAGTCTCACAAGTTAATGAGGTAGGGAATTCATACGGTAATGGTTCTCGGGAAATCCCGTCATTACTAGAGGAGACCGAGCTGAGGTCTAATTGATTAACAAGTGGATCCATTAGAGGCTGGGCTCCGGTAACGTTAGCCGTGTTTCTAAGGAGAAGGCGTGGATTTAGCCCGTTAATTCATCTATTCTGGCTACTTTCTCGCCGTGCTCGCTTTTCCTCAATTCGCTTATTTCGTTTCTCTCGTACTTATATACGACGTCCGCCTTGTTTGGCTCGAAGTCCCAGGGAATAACTAGGACGTAATCCCCCACCCTCATCCACATTCTCCTCCTGTACTTTCCAGGTATTCTGGCTATCCTGGCCTTTCCATCCTCACACATCACCTTAACCCTATCATCCCCAACTATATCGGTGACCTTAGCTATGAGCTCCCCCTCCTCAGGTAATCTAATTCTTTGGCTTGACATTCAGGGAGAACTGGGTATCCACGTATTTAACGGTTTCCCTAATTATTTATGAAGAAGGCAAGCAATGAGAGTGAGCTACCCCGCCCTAAGGGTGAGGCTTCCTGCTTCATTGCCCAACCTTGCCCCTCTAGGAGGGGTATGTGGCGGAGCTCCACAGGCACTAAGGGTAAAGCGGTTCCTGCACATTGGGGGCCATGCTAGTCTAGGGGTGGTTCCCGCTCCAGCTTTATGCAGTTTCCCCTGTATATGTAGAACCAGCACTGGTTCCTGGGCACTACCTTAATGGCGCCGTTCTGCGTCAGCACGAGGAATGAGTTCCTCCTCCTCTCAACTATTAATCCCCTTATCCCGTTCATGTATGGATTAAGGCACTTCGTTGTCTCAACTAGGGGTAAGGCCACGATTTATCCCCTAATTAGGGCTTTAAAAAGGGAGTCCCCGATCATTGCTTCAGCCTCCTCATTATCCTCTCCTCGCCCCTCCTAGCCGCCTTCGCTAAATCGCCCCTCCCGGCTATCCTGATCACTAGGATCAGGAGGAGCAGCATGCTTAGGATCCTACGTAGCCTCACTCGCTGCTTGCCTATTAACCGGATTAAAAACTTATATTTCCTTCCTCAGTTCCCCTTGATGAGATGCCGACTAACCTGCCTCCGGAGGCTAAGGCTAAGTGGATGAAGGCCATGAATGCCAAGACAGATGAGGAGAAGATAGCGGCCCTAGAGGAGTTCCTGAGCTCAATACCGAAGCATAAGGGGACGGAGAACCTGGTTCACTTTGTTAGGCATAGAATAGCGGCGTTGAGGCGCGAGGTGGAGCTTAAGCAGAAGAAGGAGAAGGGGAGCCGTGGAGGCAGGACAATATATGTGGAGAAGGAGGGTGATGCGCAGCTTGGAGTGGTTGGTTTGCCTAGCTCCGGCAAATCAAGCCTATTGAAGTGCTTGACCAACGCTAACGTGGAGCCGGATGATGTTCCATTCACTGATTCCCAACCGATTCCAGGCATGTTCATAGAGGACTTGATATATTACCAACTAGTTAAGTTCCCCTCGCTCAATCCATTCGATGCGGAGAGCGATACTAATGTCCTCGCGGCCTCCCTTGCGAGGAACGTGGATGGATTAATAATAGTGCTGGATGCCTCGGGGAACATAGAGGAGCAGGTGAATAGGATAGAGGAGATATTCAAGGGGCATGGAATATTGATTAGGCAACCCCGCGCATTGATAAGCATTAAGCGAACGGTGAGCGGAGGCATCCAGGTCTCGGGATCGTTCCGCGGCTGCTCCATTGACTCAGTCAAGAAGTTATTGGCGGATTACGGCATACTGAACGCCCAGGTAACCATAAACGGCGAGGCCACCCTGGATGACGTGGAGGACGCGCTGTATAAGAACTACGTCTATAAGCCCAGCATATTCCTGATCAATAAGGTGGATTTAATCGATAGGAGGAGCCTGGCCGGAATCGGGTTAGAGCCTAAGATACTGGCGTCCCTCGCTAAGTGCAGGATAAATAGGAAGCAATTAAGTGAGGCAATATTGAGGAGGCTCGACTTGATTAGGATATACTCCAAGAATACTCAAATGGATACTTACTCCAGGAAGCCCTTAATCATGCGGCGCGGATCAACTGTGGGGGACGTCGCGAAGTCAATACATACGAGCCTCTATGAGAACTTCAGGTACGCCAGGGTATGGAGAATCGAGGACTACCCAAACCTCTATAAGAAGGTGGGCCTCAATTATGTGCTGGATGATCAGAGCATAATAGAGATACACTCCTAGAAGCGGCGAGTCCTCTCCCTAGCCGTCGAGAAGGGGCAGGTAAACCTATAATCGCAGTGACCACAATTACTGACTGAGTTATTGTGGGTTGGGTTCCTCTTATATAGCCAATACCCCAACGCGTTCTCTATATCCATCATCACGCCGGCTTCATCCACCTTAACATCCCTAATCAAGGCGCTGCCCACCCGCATTGCCTGGCCGGGAAGCATGTCCAGCAATTTTCCTCTTAATTCCTCAACCTCATTCCTCAAAACGAAGCTGGTGCCCCTCATCACTTTCACCACGAATGCTCTTGAGCACTTGAAGCCTAGTCGCCTCATCATCACGCAATAAATGGCTGCCTGCATCATCTCATGATCATGTATTGACATGAAGCGGCCGCCCGTCGTCTTCAACTCGATTATGCCCAACGCATCATTTAATGGAATAACCATATCTATTTGGCCCAGGATCGGGACCCCACTCACTAGATCGACGACCGCTACCTCAGGCGATGGATTGCCTAAATTCGCTTTCCCCACCCATCGGGACCCCACGACGTTATTGAAGTACTCAACCCCCTCCTCCCCCCTATTGACCAGGGTCGGCACGCTTTTTCCCACGTCTAAATCATAACCGGCCTCCGCCCTCACCCCTAATTGCCTCCCATGCTCCTCAATGCCTCCAAGGCTCGCCTCCCCCACTTCCCGAGGCATCATATTGCTCAGGTGAACCCTGTACTCGCATACCTTGGCCTGCACCGCTATGTTGCTCACCATTAGGAATACAGCGCCATGCTTCATCTTAGGCAGGGACCGCCACTCCCCGTTCCAGTAAATGGCATCCCTCCGCAGTATTGGTGCATCCACTTCAATGAGCCTTCATGCATACATTAAAAACGTATCGGGGCTTATCCCCAATGCTTATTAATAAGCAGCACTCATTATCTATA
Source organism: Thermocladium sp. (assembly GCA_049965935.1). Lineage (GTDB taxonomy): Archaea > Thermoproteota > Thermoprotei > Thermoproteales > Thermocladiaceae > Thermocladium. Next base: position 18,736 of record JBMFVP010000024.1, on the reverse strand, counting down.
TGTCGATAATCGATGAATTAAGGAAAGCGGTAGGGGCTAATCACGTATTTACGTCCATGGAAGACATGCTTCCATACATGCGCGACGCCTCTTACTTCATGGGGGAGGAGCCTCTTGCCGTGATTGTTCCGGGAAGCACAGAGGAATTATCGAGGGCAGTGAAGGCATGTTATGAGAATGAGGTTCCCATGTACGTGAGGGGCGGGGGCACATCCCTCACTGGTTCCTCCGTGCCCATGAAGGGCGGCGTAGTTATAAGCATGAATCGCTTCGACAAGATACTGGAGACAAGCATACCGGATAGGTATGTAGTGGCGGAGGCTGGCGTGAGGCTGGATGCACTCAATGCCTACCTATCCAAGTTCAATTACTTCTATCCGCCCGACCCCGCTAGTTCCCTCGCCGCCACGGTTGGGGGATCCCTATCCACAAACGCCGGGGGCTTGAGGGGCGTAATGTATGGCGCAACCAAGGAGTGGGTGCTCGGCATGGAGGTGGTTCTACCGACCGGCGAGGTGGCTCAATTTGGGGGCCGCGTTCTTAAGAGGTCAATAGGTTACGACTTAACGGCATTAATGATTGGAAGCGAGGGAACCCTAGGCATAATAACTAAGGCGACTCTCAAGATAGCGCCCCTCCCCAGAAGAATAGGGCGAATACTGGTCTATTATGAGTCCATAGATGCCGCGGGGAGGGCTGTGGCCAAGTTGAAGGAGGTTGGGATAATACCATACATAGCCGAGTTCATGGATAGGATATCGATGGATGCGGCCAAGAAGAGCAGCGGCATAGATTACCCGCAGAACGCCAATTATATGTTGATAATAGATATAGCATCAACAGAGGAATCGCTTCAGAGAGATATAGCGGCGGCGACTGACGTGCTTAAGGCGACTGGACCCATGAGCCTCAGAACAACCACTGACCCGGTGGAGATGGAGAGGATATACTTGGCCAGGAAGGGACTCTACTCCTCTCTATTAATGGAGAGGACGGCGCCGGGGGAGAAGGTGATAATAGGGGATATAGTGGTTCCATCAACCGAGGTGCCCGCCACGCTGCTGGATCTGGATAATGCTATAAGGAATTACGGCTTCAAGGTGTCCCTATTCGGCCATATAGGGGATGGGAACATTCACCTCAACATATTCGCCGACACCAGTAAGGAGGATGAGATGCGGAGGGTCTCCTCATTCCTCCTCGAGACAGGCATGATAGCGGTAAGGCATGGAGGAAGCGTCTCGGCCGAGCACGGCATTGGGCTTGAGAAGAAGCAGTTGCTGGTGGAGGAGTTCAAGGCGAGGGGTACCCTCGTTAACCTGGAATTAATGAGGCAAATAAAGAAGGCATTTGACCCGAAGAACCTCCTAAACAGGGGGAAGCTATTTGATTAGCGCATTAAAGGAGCTTGAGAAGGAAGTCACGGCATGCATAAACTGCGGCTTCTGCGAAGCCGTGTGCCCAACATTCCCAGCAACCGGGTACAGGGCATCAATGGGCGCGAGGGGCAGGATTAATCTAGCCAAGGCGTTCCTGGAGGAGGTTAAGGAAGGCGGGAGAAGCAGGTTATTGGTGGGGGACGCCTTTAACTCATGCTTAAGCTGCTACGCGTGTCTACAGGTATGCCCGGCCGGCGTCAATGCCGGTAGGGCCAGTGATTATATGAAGCAAGTGATAGCTGATGGTGAGCTCCTCGAGAAGAGGCAGGAGCACCCGATAGCTAGGATGATAGTGGAGCTAACATTGCGGTACCGTGACCCCCTGGGCCTCGGGGATAGGTGCGCTGATTGGGCTCGCGGCATTGAGTTCGATAATGATTCAGCCACCATACTGTACACGGGCCACATGTATCAATTGATGGCGTATAATAAGAAATTGAGGGAGTTGCTTAACGGTAACATGGAGTTAATGAGGATTGGTTCAAGCCTCATCACACGCGCGCCTGCCCTAGCTAGAGTAATGCGGGGATTATATGATAAGGAGGTGAAGGAGAAGATGGAGAATTACCTGCGCAACGTGGTTAAGCTGCTGAAGGCGGCTGGAGTCAAGTTCAGGTACTTGGGCGTGGATGAGCCGTACCCCGGCACGCTTCTCCTCGATATGGGCTATGTAAATGAATTCGCTAGCTACGCTAAGCAAGTCACGGATCTATTTCATGAAATGGGCGTAAAGAGGTTAATAGTTATTGATCCTCATACATACGATATATTGATTAACGAGTACCCGAAATACGTGCCCAGCTTTGACTTCGAGGTTATTCATTACCTGGACCTCCTTGGCTCCCTGCAGTTCAAGGGCCTCAACGGCTCGGTGACTTACCACGAGCCTTGCCACCTAAAGAGGAGGTTGAATTATGATAAGCCCCTCGAATTGCTGAACAAGGTGGCCCAGGTAAAGATGCCTCGCCATAATGGTAGAAACACCATGTGCTGCGGTGGACCCGATGAGGCGTTCTACCCAAAGGTATCGGATAACGTGGCGGTCCTCAGGTTCAGGGAACTGAAGGAAACAGGCACCTCCAAGATAGTGACCGCGTGCCCCATATGCTTCGTTAACCTGGACATGGATGGAAGCGTGGTCGACATATCCCAGGTACTGGTTGATTCTCTGATAAGCCAAGGCGAGGCACCGCACTAATGGGGATAAGCGATGAGTGGTTTGCTCCCCAGGGAATTGATTAACCACGTACTGGAGGAGGCCGATCTATACAGGAAAACAAGGCAATGGCTACAAGGCCACGCCCTAAGCGGGAGAATACACGTCATAGCCATTGGGAAGGGGGCCATATCCATGGCGGCGGCCGCCGAGGATGAGTTGGGGCCCAACATAGTGAGCGGGATAGCCGTGGTTCCAAGGGGCACGCCGGGTCGATTAAGGCTGATTCCAGTGATTGAGTCAAGCCATCCGTTGCCAAGCGAGGCAAGCCTAGAGGCCGCGCGTAGAGTAATCTCATTGCTGGAGAGGATTAGTGAGGGCGATACTGTTCTCTTCCTGATCAGCGGGGGAGGATCAGCCCTCCTGGAGTTACCCGTGGAGGGGGTGTCGCTAGATGATTTGCGCCGCCTCAATGATCTCCTAATAAGGAGCGGAGCCACGATTAGCGAGATCAATGCAGTTAGGAAGCATGTATCCATTGTTAAGGGCGGTCAATTAGCTAGGCTGGTTATGAAGCGGGGTGGACGCATCATTTCCTTATTGGCGAGCGATGTGCCCGGCGATGACCCGGCAACAATAGCAAGCGGCCCCACTGTTCCCGATCCAACCACGTATGGAGACGCCGTTGCGTCATTAAGGAGAAGCGGGGTTTGGGATGATGTTCCCCCCAGCATTAAGCGAGTATTGGAGGAGGGGGAGAGGGGATTGAGGGAGGAGACTCCGAAGGAATTAGCGGGGGCCATTAATGTAGTGGTGGCCTCAAATATGGATGTATTGAGGGGAACGGCTGAGTGGTTGGGGAAGCGGGGGCATCAATCCATTATATTAACATCGAGGCTCGAGGGGGAGGCGCGGGAAGTGGGTAGGTTCCTGGCCAGCATTGCCTTGGATTCAGTTAGGAGGGGCGTGCCGTTGGGGAGGGGAGTCATTCTAGTGGGGGGTGAACCAACGGTCACCGTGGTGGGCAATGGTGTGGGGGGTAGAACCACTGAAATGTGCACTGGATTCGCTTTAAGCGTGAGGGGCGTTGATGGGGTTAGTTTATTGGCTTTGGCCACTGATGGGCTTGATGGAAACATGGGGGCAGCCGGATGCATTGCTGATGGGGGCACTATCAATGAGGCTAGGGCTCACGGCATCGATGCAGTGGAGGAATTGAGGAGGAACAATACCGCCGCGATTTATGAGGCCACTGGATCATTGATTAAAACGGGCTTAACTGGAAGTAACCTAAACATAGTGGCGGCCGTGATTATAAGTGGCGCGCCTAATTCAGATAATGCGGGAAACCAGGTTATGAGTTAGCGTATACTATATGTAGAATCCCTTAACTATTAAGAATATTATGGCGAAACCGATTTGTAGTTAATCGATTAATGCATGGCTTTCCCCCGTAATGCTAGTGCTCATCTACTTCTTCTGGATAACCGACCTATATGCCGTGAGCATATGAACCCCGTCAATACTTAAGCTTGGCTCCACTTATGGCTATGTCGGGGTAGGGTACCTGGTTTCGGGAATATGGTTAATAGGACTCGTGTATATGTACGTGTGGGGCCGTCACTCCGACATGACGCTGGAGAGAATCCACCACACCGCAATACCATTAATAATAGGAACAATAGGCTCCATAATTGCAATAGCGTTCCCAAACAACTTCTATGCGCTACTCATAGCTCTAATACTGCTCACGATGGGCATACTGGGTCCATTCGGCTCCTTCTGGAGCCTCCCAACAATGTACCTAACCGGCAGCGTGGCGGCGGTGGCCATAGGCTTCGTTAATTCAATAGGTAACCTGGGGGGCTTCGTTGGTCCATACATAGTTGGCTACATAAAGGCAGCGACCCATAGCTTTGCATTGGCGTACATGGTGTTCGTCGTGTTCTTCGTGCTGGCCGTAATATTGGTGTACTCACTCAAGGCATTCAAGCAAGTGGCTACCGCATAGGCATCTAAAGTCCCTGAAAAATAATAATTTATTTTAATTTCAATTCCTTGGATTCCCCACCCAGGAAAAGCTCCCCATAAACCCTGCATAGGATCCTCCTCGTCATGCCCCAAATCACTATTCCATCATAAATTATTGCCTTCCTATCCATTCCCTTAACTGCAGTGACTGCCTCGTACTTAGGCAACTCCCTTAGAGTAATCCACCTCAACTCATCGAATTCCCCGCCATCCTTGGTCGGATTCACGTCGCATCCATCAATCATGAAGACTATTGGAACCACATTCATCTCAGGCACATTCCTTGGGTGATGAATATCGAGCACCTTGATAATCCTAGCCCTACTCAAATCAATGCCTGTTTCCTCCATTGTTTCCCTGATGGCGGTCCTCAAGAGATCCCCATCCTCCTCCTTATAATGCCCGCCCGGAAACGATGCATCGCCCGCCCATGGATCATTGCTCCTATTACGCCTCTTACCGACCAGCACCTGTAAATCATCATTGCACTTCCTAATCACCACAGCAACAGATGCCCACGTGCCTTCCCTAGGCTTATATGAATCCACGCCGAGGATAGCAACCATAGTTATTAATATCCTTTTCCCATAATCACTAAACGAAAATTCCTCGCCACCTAGAGAAGCCTTACTGACTCAATAATTTCCCCACATCTATGGTTGAGCACTCGAGGGGAATAATGACTCGACCGCCCTCCAGCACAGGGTTCTCTATATAGTAATGAATCGGCACTAAGTACTTCACTCCAGCCCTCTGGGCAATGCTTAATGCGTCCCTAGTCGTGCTGTGCCCAACGCCATGCGCCTCCGCCTCCATGCCTGGATTGCCTCCCGTCTCATGGATGAGCACATCACAGTTGCCGGCGAGCCTAGCCACGGAGTCCGCCGGAACAGTGTCCCCACTGTAGACCATGCATTGACCGCTCGCCGTCTCAACCACCTTAACCGCCATTGATGGAATAGAGTGAGCGGCCGCAACTCCCCATACCTGGAAGCCGGGGCCTTCATATATGATCCTCGCCTCCTCGTTCACGCTACCAACATTAATTAATTGAAGCCAACGAATATACTTCTCCAAGTGAACGCTCCGCATTAATTTCCTGAGATCCCTCACAACGTAATCCATGGCCACCACCCGCACCCTGTGTCCCTGCATGCTTCCCATCAATGCGAATGACGGTATCCCCAGCGTGTGGTCCCCATGGCCGTGGCTCAACACTATTGCATCTAAATCACCCACGTCGAGGCCAGTGCATTTCCTGTATTGCCTATATATCCCCTCCCCAGCATCCAGCAGGATCCTCCTCTTCCCAACCGTGACTAGAACCGATGTCATTGATAACCAGGGACTGGATACCCAACCCCCAATTCCCAGGAAAGTTATTTTCATACTGGGAAAATGCTTGCTGGGTTTATAAAGGAAAGCCCAATAGCATTAACCGCCAAGCACTGCCCCCCTCGATGCGGACGTAACTAGCCGCGAGTACCTGGCTAATGCTCCACTCAAGTATCTAGGCCTCGGCGGCGTCCAGTCCCGCAACCTATTACTTAGTTCCTCATCGCTTAACTTGACGTTAAGCACCTTATTAACTGCATCAATGGTTATGTGATCGCCATCCCTAAGGGCAGCTATTGGACCGCCCACCGCTGCCTCCGGCGCCACGTGACCCACCATTAAGCCCCTAGTTGCGCCGCTGAATCTACCGTCCGTTATCAAGGAAACCTCATCCCTGAGACCCGCGCCAACTATGGCCGACGTGACGGAAAGCATTTCAGGCATTCCAGGAGCGCCGCGGGGCCCCACGTACCTGATCACAACCACATCGCCTGACTTGATCTCGCCGCCGGTCACTGCCTTGAAGGCGGTCTCCTCATCATTGAACACCCTCGCGACCCCATCGTGACGAAGCCTACTTACTCCAGCCACCTTAACCACCGCGCCCTCCGGCGCTATGTTGCCCCTAAGTATTGCGACTCCCCCAGTCTGTAGTATGGGCGTCTCCAGGTTCTTAACAATATTCTGCTCCCCCTCATTAATGGGCATCATCCATGGCCATTGTTTCCTCAAATTATCTTCCAGCGTCTCCCCCGTCACGGTCAATGTTTTTTGATTTATTAATCCGCGCCGCGATAATCTACGCAGAACCAGGGGAAGCCCGCCCACCCTATCTAATTGCCACACGGCATACTTACCGCCGGGCAATAGGTCAGCTATGTAGGGGGTTCTCGAGTATATTCTGTCGAAATCATCAAGGGTCAACTTGATTCCCGCCTCATTCGCTATAGCCAATAAGTGAAGCACGGCATTGGTGGAGCCGCCCATCGCCGCATCGACGGCTATGGCATTCTCGAACGCCTCATACGTCATTATATCCCTCGGCCTGATCCCATTCTCGAGAAGCCTCATCAATGCCTCCCCACTCGCCTCCGCCACTATTCGCCTCCTCGCATCTATGGCAGGTATAGTGGATGAGCCGGGCAATGACATTCCAAGGGCCTCTCCCAGTATTGCCATCGTGTTGGCAGTATATAGTCCAGCGCATGAACCAGCGCCAGGGCACGCCGCATTCTCTATGAGGCGGAGATCGTTTAGGGTTATCTTGCCGGAGAAGTAGGCGCCAACCGCCTCAAACACATCGCCCAACGAAAGCATTCTACCCCCTAATTCCCCCGTCAACATGGGGCCTCCATTGATGAAGATCGACGGTATATTTAATCGAGCGGCCGCCATGAGCATGCCCGGCTCTATCTTATCGCAACTCGCGATTAGGATCAATGCATCAAAGCCGTGGGCCATCACCATCAACTCAACGGAGTCGGCAATCACTTCCCTACTGACTAATGAGGCCTTCATCCCCTCATGACCCATCGCTATTCCATCATCCACAGCAATCGTGTTGAACTCCATTGGAGTGCCGCCGCTAGCCCTCACCCCCTCCTTGACGTGCCTAGCCAATTCATTTAAATGAATGTGGCCGGGCACTATTTCATTCCAGGAATTCGCGACGGCAATAAGCGGCTTACTTAAGTCCTCATCAGAGAATCCAGCAGCCTTAAAGAGACTCCTGTGGGGAGCCCTCTCCACGCCATCCGTCACAGCACTGCTTCTATGCTTTAGGGTTATTCGCTTCTTTTCCTCTATAACCATTTCATACAAGTAATATACTTACTTATAAACATTAACAATAGGCTAATAATATTATTCTCGTAATATTATTCTCGCCGCAATGAAAATGGATTAATCATTTAGATGAAGTTTTCTAATCGTTATATATTTATGCGGCGGCTAGATGATTCCAGCAGCCCCCACGTGTGCATCCACGCCGCTTGGCGCGGCTCAAAGCGTTTGGGTCGCGCCTTGTATTTAGTTGATTTGTGATATTTATATATTTAAACTAGTATTTTAACTATATTATGAATAAATGCTTACTGGAAGTTTCTTAAACCCAGGTGCAGTAACTAAAATAAGCCCAGACCTGTACTGGATTCACGCTATTGAAAACCGGGGAACCAAAAATTCCCCGGCAAGTAAACGGCGTGGATGCATACAGGGGGCAAATCTCCTCCTCATATAATGTGGAGGGTAATTTTTATAGCGTTTCAGTTAATTGCCTAATTATGTCTCTAATAAAGGAGGCGGAGGATAAATCAGCCAAGGGTAGGGGGAGGCTCGTCTTGCTGGATTCACTAACGCCGCGATTGCTTGGATTAGCCGATAAGGCTGTAATGGCCCTCATTAGGGTGCCCAATCGAGAGTTCCTGGACCTATATGAGGATGCTTTGAGATCTAATTATAAGATCTTTAACTTACTGAATAAGAGGGAATCAGTGACGGCCCTGAGGGTGCTTGGGATCAGTAATTTGCCGGAGAGGATTGAGGCGCCTCCAAGCGAGTTGAGGCTAATAATGACGGCTTCCGAGGTCTACCTGATCGATGTGGATCCATACGATGATGAGCCCCTCGCCGTGTATAGATTAATGGTGAAGGAGGGCTAATTAGCGGAATACAAGTAATCGCTTATCCTCCTCATGGCTGCTTCATATATATCGATCGCCGTGTCTCTTCCCGGTCGAAATTCCCCCACATCGGTTATGAATAAATCAATTAATTGCGTGGGGACGCAGTCAAATAACTTCACGGGGACTCCCCTAAACTCCACCCTATGGAGATCGCTGCAGTTGGCATTATGTTGCTGTGCCTTGAATGATTCCCCGACAACTATGAACGGTTTCCCCAAGTGCCTCGCGACTAGAGCCAGGGGAAGCGTGCCCACCTTATTTAATATATAATCCAGGTATATGCCGTCTGTCCCCACGGCAATTATATCCACCTCGGCGGCGAATTGAGCCACGGCGGAGTCCGGAACCATAACCATGCCCGGGAACCGCTTCACGAGCTCCTCGGCCTCGTTTCCAGGCCTCGACTCCAGCACGTATCGTATTGATGAACCGAAGACGAGGGACACAGCGCTGGAGTAACTAATGGTTAAGACGGTCCCCTCCCTATGAGCCCTACTCAATGCGTGCCTAGCCTCCTTCCCATACCTCCGCAGCGCACTTATCGTTTCCACGCTCATGCCGAACCTGCTTAGCGCGTTGGCTATGAAGGCTAGGCTAGCCATGCCGCGCCTAATATTGATTAATTCATTTATGAAGGACTCCTGATCGGTTTCCCCTAAGGCCTTCTCCGCGGCGTCCAGCGCCTTATCGAAGTACCAGGACGCGCCATGAGTCTCGTCTAGCCTCATTTCCTCGAAGATGGCTCGGTAACTCATACAGCTCCTCCCTCATGGGGAACTATCATGGAGGATGTAGTCATCTGCTCACTATTGATGTCATGCAGTGAATGCCTCCGTATCCCCCCGTTAATTCGCTGACGTCTATCTGTATGAAGTCGATGCCCTCCTCCATTAGTTCCGGCTTATGTGGAAATATGTGCCCCTCCACCCTTAACTTGCCGTACTCGGATTTAGCCACCTCGAATAGCTTCACGTAATTGGCATCATTCTCCGCCTTCACCCTAAGTGCCTCAATTACCTTCGCCGCATTCATCTCCACGTTGGGAATCAATGCCCTCCTATCCCTAATTGTGAGGAAGTTGCTGGCGTACGATAATTGCTCCATGAATGATATGGGAATCACGGTGAATCCCTTTGATTTAATGTAGTCAAGCAGGTTAGTTCTAATGCTTGGGGAGAACTTGTCCCCATCATTTAAATAAACCTCCACGGGCGTCGTTCTCATTAAGTCCTCATTGCCCACGGCCAATCCATCCCCCATGACGTTGAAGAACGTGTCTAGATGCATGTCCAGCATTGAGTCGCCGCTGGGCACGAGGGGGTGCCTCGGCAATCTGGCGACTGCCACCTCCTTCACTCCAAGGAGCCCCATTACTTGGAGGATGCCGCCCCTATTGGTCCTGTGCCCATACCCAATTATGGCGAAGTCTCCCAGCGGCATGTAATCCCCTCCCTCCAGGATGCCGGGCGTCGCCACTCTATATATGATTGGCATTGATAATGCCTCAAAAGCTAGCTCGGTTACGCTTGTCTCCGGTCTCCGCTGCGGCAGCGCCATGCGGCCCTGGATTATGCCGTTTGGCACAGTTATTTGTTGGTCCCGCATGAAGTACATGTTGGCAAGGGGCATCCTGTTCACGACGTATACCTTATATGACCTAGACCGGCGACGCCTCTTTAGTATGAGCGTTGGCCTCAGGACGAGCACGTTGAAGAGGAACTCCGGATCATAAATGGACAAGTTATTGATGAATTCGACGGGATCATCATTGACGTCCCCCCGGAACTCCACGAGTTCCCTGACAATCTTCACCACCTTACTCCTGAACTCGGGGCTTGACTTTATTTGTTGAGTAATGACCTTCTTAACCCTATAAACCATTACCCCCTCCCTCTCCAGGGCGTGCTCCAGCACTTCATGCTCGTAGAGAGCCTCATCCATGCTGAACGCGCGCTCGTATAGGAATGACTTGGGATGGAGGAGGCCGTAGAACATTTCTATTCCGGGCCTATGAATCATTACCTTCCCAAGCCTATCCCACTCCCTCTTAACATACATGGAGACGCCATTAAAGCCTTGCACGACCAGCTTTAAAACCTTCCCACTAAATAGATGCAATCAATGATCATAATTAAGCGATTGAAGGTTTACCACGGTATTCCCCAGAACTAGGCGCCTTAATTTGCCGCCTCCCACCCAATACGTTAACCAATCAACCTTATCCACGTTCCAAATAGCCAAGAAGGCACGGCTTCCCGGGGTCACTATGCCAATGCCATTTAGGCCAAGGCTATAGGCCGAGTTAACCGTGGCCGCCATTAAAGCCTCAAGCGGGGTCAAGCCATAGAGGTAGGTGGATAACTCCATGGCCATCTCCATGCTTGGACACCACGAGTTCGGGCTGAAGTCGGTGCCCAGCGCCGGGATCCCGCCTTCCCGCCTCAATACATCAATCCGCGGCTTCTCGCTGCTCATCATGGATAACGCCGTGCAGGGCAATAGAACAGCGGCAGCCCTAGACTTGGCTATCTTAGCCATGGTGTCGCTCGGAGTCTTGAGGAGGTGATCAATGGAGGAGAGAGGCAACTCGCTTATTAATTCGCTGCACCCAATATTCGCCAATTCATCGGCGTGAAGCCTTAATCCAATGCCTAACCTAGCGGCGGCGGATAGGAATCGCCTACTCTCATCCACCGTGAATGCGCCCTCGTCGCAGAACACGTCGGCGAAGCTGGGCATTAATTGGGGCAGCGCCTCAATCATGCCCTTGACATGCATCTCCCTATCCCCCTCCCTCGGCGGCACATGCATGAGAAGGGTATCCGTAAGCCCCACAATGAATTTGGCGCGGCGTATGATGCCAAGCAGCCTAGCCTCGCCGCTGGGCGACCCCGCGTATCCTGTCTTCACCTCAAGTGCCCCAGCCCCATGCATTAGGGACACGCTTATCCTCTCCCCCAGGCTACGCATTAATTCCTCATCGCTCGCCGCCTCCGTTAACGCTATTGTGCTATATATTCCACCGCCCCTCCTCAGTATCTCGCCGTACGTGGCTCCCCCAAGCTTTAACCCTAATTCCCAACTCCTGTCCCCCGCGAACAGCATGTGGGTATGGGCATCCACTAGAGCAGGCGTAACTAATTTGCCGCCAGCATCAATCACTTGAGCCGCGTTGTGCTTTTTCCTCATCATTATCGAGGGACCCACATCAATGACCTCGCCCCGCGAAATGGCCAACGCCGCGTCCTCGATCATGGTTACATCATCGCCGAATCGCCACGGCGCTCTCCTTGACGTGATTAGCACGCCTATATTATCTACTAGTAAATCAATCACCCTCCACCACTCCCCTTAGGGTCAGGCCCCTTGACTCGAGGAACTCCGTCAGTATCTGGGGCAAGTCATGGGCAACTAACTCTATTGAGGAACTCACGCTATCCCTCCACCTACTCCTAATTAATCCATAAAGTAGGCGACCCACCTCCCCGCAGCCGCTGCACTCGTCGCGGCTTAGTGCAGCGTAGCTAAGCAATAGATTTATCGCTATGCTTCTCGACGCTAACTCATTTAATTGCCTCAGCACGTAAACGGAGTTGAGGCTCATGGCGACCACGTCCTCCTGAAAACCGCTCGTGGGCACATTATTGACCAGGGCCGGCGACGCCAATTGACGCGCGAGGCCCGAGAGGCCGGCATTGGTGTACTGCATTATCATGAAGCCAACGCCGCCCCTCTTGCCAAGATACTCCTCTCCGCCATTTATTTCCCGCCTAAGTAATTGGGCGCTCCTCCTCTCCTCAAGGTTAATGAGGGAAGCCACGGCGTTCCTCGCTAGATCGCTGGATAACGATATGTATTGGCCATGGAAGTGGCAGGTTGATTTGAAGCTGGTTCCTATCATTACTGGATTATCGCTGGTGGAATTAATCTCATTCTCCAGATTGCGTCGAGCCCACCGCAACGCATCCAGCGCCGCCCCTATCAGGAGGCTGGAGCACCTAATCGAGTACGGGTCCTGGACGCGGCTCGATGAATTGATTCTACTGCTTCCAAGGAGGGAATCCTCCAGCAGCTTAGCGACGAGGAGGGGCCCATTATGTCTCTTCACCGCGTTGACCTCAATGGAGTTCGGGCTCAGTGATCCCCTCGCTGCCTCCATGACCATGATGGTCGACGCGATGGAGCCTATCACGGCTAGAAACGAGTTAATTAGCTCCACCACGAATGCGCCTGCGCTGAAGCTTGTTCCATTAATCATTGCTAGCGCCTCCCTCAGGCTGGGAGTGAAGGGGGTTAACCCAATTTTATGAAGCGCCTCGACGGCCGGCAGCTTCTCGCCATTAATCTCCACCTCGCCCTCCCCCGCCACCGTTAACGCTATGTGGGCTAGTGGAATCAAGTCGCCGCTGGATCCAACGCTGCCCAGTGCCGGCACTATCGGCGAGGCGCCTGAGTTAAGCATGCCGATCATCACGTTGAGAAGCCCACTCCTCACTCCACTATAGCCCTGCGCCAATTGATTGGCCCTAACAAGGAGGGAGGCCCTAACCCATTCCCTAGGCGCTGGATCCCCAACGCCGCAGGCATGCATCCTAATCATGTCCAGCGGATCCGCTTCCCCGCCTTCGCCGCTGTTCGCTAAATCACCTAGAAGAGTGTTGACGCCATATATTCTGCTCCTCGCCGCCGCTTCCTCAAGCCTCTTGGCACCCTCATCAAGCTTCTCCAAATTGCCTGCATCAATCCTTGCCCCCCTGGTAGCAGCTTCGTATATGTCCATTACGCTTAGCTCGCCCAGCTTCACTAGGCATCGCCTCGGGGCCACATTGCATTCACTAGCACTGCTGCGGCTAGGTTAGAGGTTTGATCTGCAACATCCACTAGGGGAGTGACCTCCACCACGTCGAATACCCTGGGCCTCAATTCCCTGGATAACTTGGATACTAGGTTAATGACCTCCCTAGACGTGAAGCCGCCGGGAGATGGACTATTAACGCCAGGCGCGAATGCGGGGTCCACGGCATCCATGTCAAGGCTAAGGTAGACCTGCATTCCCTGATACGCCTCCACTAGTTGAGCCGCAGTGTCCTCAATGCCGGCCTCATCGATCTCGCTCATGGTTATTATCCGTATGTTGAGCCGCCGCGCCTCGTCTATTAGGTACCTCGGGTTGGAGTGCGGCCTGTACCCCACCACGGTTATGGGCATGGATGGATTTGTTTCCCTAATCATCCTAATCGCTAATCCACTGGTTAATCCCTCCGTGACCATCCTTATGTCCGGGTGAGCATCTATTAATATGTAGCCAACCCTCTTCTCCACATCATTCAATGCTTGAAAGACGGGATGAGAAATGCTGTTGTCGCCCCCAATAACCAGCAGCTCCTTCACTCTCCTTAATGCCCCGCTCGCCGCCTCGCGCGTCCTCCTCATGGTTTCGCCGTGATCACCAAGCACCACATCGACGTCCCCGAAATCCACTATCCTGGCATCCATGTTGAGGGGCATGGAGTAGAGGAAGCCCCTTACCCTCGATGGGGCAAAGCGGGCTCCCGGTCTTCCCCCCACTGCTCCGTCCCAGGGGACGCCGAGTAACCCGATGTCTCCATCCGCGTCTCCCCTAATTATCTTGTCCTCGAGCCTCATGTCCCTTGGATCCTTTATGAAGCGGGCTCCCGGTGCCCTAGTTACTGGCATTTGAATCACTTGCGTGCCCGCTTATCGTACTCCTCCAGATCCTTCTTGACGCGGCTATACGTGTAATCGCTTGCCCTGCCTTCTCGATGGGCCTCCTCTATGACTTTCCTGCTCTTCTCCTCGAGCCTATCTATTATTGGGATCCGAATGCCCTTCTCTCTAGCCACCCTCAGTGACTTGGGGTAACCCGCGTGGGCGTGCCGCACGACGCCGCTGCCTGGATCAACCGTGAATACCCTCATTGCCTTCTCCTCCGCCAGCTCTGTTCCGTCCACCACCATGCCGAAGCCCGCGTGAATCGCGTACCCTATCCCCGTTCCTCCACCGTGATGGAAGCAGGTCCAGGTCGCTCCGGACGCAGTGTTTAATGCGTAGTTGAGTATTGGCCAGTCCCCGATGGCGTCGCTTCCATCAAGCATGGCCTCGGTCTCCCTATAGGGCGACGCAACTGATCCGCTGTCTAAGTGATCTCTCCCGAACCATATCGGTCCATTTAATTCGCCTCTCCTCACCATTTGGCTAACCGTCTTTCCAAAGAGGGCCCTCTCCCCGTACCCCAAGTAAACCACCCTCGCCGGGAGTCCCTGGAACTTCACGTATTGATGCGCATTCCTTATCCACCTCGCCAGTCTAGCATTGCGCTCGAAAAGCGTTAGGAGCACGTCATCCAGCCTATATATGTCGTTCGGGTCGCCGGTTAGGCTTATCCACCTGAATGGGCCTCGTCCCTCCTCGAACATTGGCCTAAGGAACTCCATTTGGCCCGGTATCTTGAATGCATCCTCTACTCCCGCATCGAATGCCTGCTTCCTTAGGTTATTCCCATAATCAAACGCCACGGCGCCCCTCCTCTGGAGCTCCAGCATTAATTGAACGTGCTTGGCCATCGATGAGGAGGCGAGAGCGACGTACTTATCAGGATCGCTTGCCCTTAATTTATTGGCCTCCTCCAAGCTTAATCCCTGGGGCACATAGGCAAGCGGGTCGTGGGCCGGGGTTTGATCGGTCAATAGGTCCGGCGTAATTCCATCCCTCACCAACCTCTCAAGCAAATCAACGGCGTTAGCCAACACGCCTATGCTGGTGGCTTGCCTCCTCTCCTTGGCGGCCAACGCCATGCTTATCGCCTTATCTATATCGTCGGTCCAAGTATCGAGATACGCAGTATTGATCCTGCGCTCTATCATTCTCTTATCCACATCAGCTATGAGGGCAACGCCGCCCAGCATCTTCACGGCGAGCGGCTGCGCGCCCCCCATCTCGCCCAATCCAGCGCTGACGAGTAGTCTCCCCTCCAGGCTCCCGAAGTGCCTCTCCGCAGCGTATCCAATGGTTTCATAAGTGCCCTGCAGTATTCCCTGGGTCCCAATATATGCCCAACACCCCGCCGTCATTTGGTGAAAACTTATGAGGCCCCGAGCCTCTAGTTCCCTGAAAATCCTCCAATCCGCCCACTTGGGAACCAGCATTGCGTTGCTCATCACTACGCGGGGCGCCCTCTTGTCCAGCTTGAAAATAGCCACAGGCTGCCCACTCTGTATCACTAAAGTATCGTCTGGATCCATTGATACCAGTGATGATGCTATTGCCTCAAAATCCTCCCAGGACCTAGCGGCTTTCCCCGTGCCGCCGTAAACCACGAGGTTCTTGGGATCCTTCGCCACTTCCTCGTCCAGCACGTGGAAAAGCATTCGTAGGGGGCCCTCGAGCTGCCAGTCAAGGCTCCTCACATGGAGTTCCCGCCCCTTGATCGCCTTAACCCTCCTGGCCTCGGGGTCATAGTACCCCAGCGATATTAATTCCTCAAGCGGTGTCCCAATATACTTATATGGTACACTCATTAGGCTAAGTATAGCTATATGGTTTTAAAATTTAGCCGAATGGGAAAGCAATGAGAAAACTACTCATTGCTGCTGATATAGATCTCCAGTCGCCTAGCGGGGGATCCCTGGATTATCTCCACATCACTGCCCTTCCTCGTTATCTTAACGCTGAATTGAGACCCTAGGAACCGCATGTTCCTAATCTCCATCCAATCCATCCAATCCGGGACACATGGCTTAAGCACGACCTCGCCGCTGCTCACCGATATCCCAAGTATTCCCTGGATAATCATGAACACGGCGCCGCTGGCCCATGATTGTGGGAAGTTCCCCATAGGCCTCGGCGGGGGGGGGGGGGGGGATGAGCCACTGTAAAGCTCTGGGAGACCAGGGAGGGCGAGCGCCTTATACGCATTAAGCATCGCCGCAGTGGCCCTTGAGAATTCGCTGCATAAGCCATAATCGGCCAGCCCCTTTAATATTATGGAGTTATCATGAGGCCAAATCGATCCGTTGTAGACACTAATTCCCCGCCGCAATGCATCCATGAATAGCCTGATGTTCTCCTTAAAGGCCCATTAAGTAGTCCCTCTCCATGTTCATAATCATGACTCGCCATAACTATATAAATGTAGTGCAATACATGGGGATAATGAGGAAATCAAGCCTTGGCATAGGCCTCGCCTAAATGATGCCCCCATTGGGATCACCCTAAAATGGGGACTAGGTGAAGAGCCGCGCCAGAATCACGGCCCCATTAGCCTTCAGTGATTATCCATTTAGGGCGAAGAATTGGGTTTCAGGAGTAATCGCTGAGCGTTCTTGCCATTATATATGCGTCCTCGCCGTCTTGATAGTAGCCCCTCAGGGTGGAGACTATCTTGTATCCCAGCTTCGTGTAGAGTCCTATGGCGGGGGCATTGGATACCCTCACCTCTAGGTAGACCTCGGATGCGTTATAGAACCTCTTCATTGCTCGCATTGATCTAATCATTAAGTTATACGCCACACCGAGCCGCCGGGCCTCAGGTAGTACCCCTATCGAGACTATGTGGCCCTTCCTGGCGACTCCCCCCCTCCTTAGATTTGACCAACCAAACTCGACCCTCGTCATGACGTAGCCCACTATCTTCCCACCCAGCTCAGCCACTATGAATGACTTGGGGAAATTCATGTGATGCTCCACGAAGAAGAAGTCGGGATAATTCTCGGGCAGCACGGCCCTATTTATGTATGTGACAGACTGTAAATCCCTGAGCGAGAACTCCCTTATTTTGTAAGTTGTCTTCCCATCCTTAGCTACCAGCTCCTCCTCTCCCTCTAGTTTTTCTGTGACTTCTCCCATGACTCGAATCGCCTTTCTCTCTTTTTAAAGAACTCTCCATAGTCGCCAGGATCGAGTACATCGCCACAGTTATGGCGGCGAATATGAGGAGAGTCGCCATGTTCCTAATCATTAAGCTAAAGAGTCCCCAATACGGGATCGCGAGGCAAACCGTGCCCGCAACCTCGTTGAATGGAGTTAACCAGGGATCGCGGACGGGATTGGCGTCCCCCTTCGTCTCTATGTAGCCGTTCCCGACATAGATCACCCTATGAACTATGTACTCCCCGTCATGATAATAAACAACGATGTTGTTAAGCAGGGCCCCAACGTGAACTGGGCACAGTATGACTAGGGTGCCGACCTCCATTGTGGGCTCCATGCTGAAGCTGCCCACGGCTGCCCAGGGAGTAATGAAGCCGCCGCTATTGGCCACTAGGATTGTGGCGACGCCCAGGGCAATCACTATGAATATTAGGGCCAACTTCATGCATACACCCGCCACATTACCTTGTTAATAAGTGTTCCACGCTCATTGCTCCACGGAGACACGCGGATTCCCGGGAAAGTTTAAAACCAAGCATGGCGGCGCCTATTCATGGACGTATTCGATCTAGCTAAGTGGCGTGAAGCGATTAAGCTGATTAATTATGGATATGGGGGATTAATGATAGGCGTGCTGGCCTGGTCCGCCTACCTAATCGCGAGACACGCAACCTTTGGAACCAACATTAATCCACTCATAAACGTCACCACCATTGTCGTGGTGGCCACGGTCATATTCGTTGGGGTCAATGTTGCCTACGAAACGCTGATTCAACCAATTGATAAGAAGAGGGGGAAGACTGTTAAACAGGGCAAAGGAAAGAATAGGAAATAACAATAACTGAACCGCTTCGGCAAGGATTAATTTCAAACCTCCATCCAACGCCCGCCAATAATGGCTCCATCATACTTAAGCGATACAGGGAAGAGAAGGCAAGGGTGAGGAATCCTTGGGGATGCATTAATGGGGATGATTCATAATGGCTTGGCTTCTGGCGCAATATTTATATTTGCGTTACCAATAATTGGACACGCAATAAACACGCGACCAACCGCCAAACCATATTTATATCCCGGAAACCAGGTCCAATAGTGAGGACGCTACCCAATTGGCTGACCTCCTCCCCGCCCTGAAGGGTTCCTAGGGTGGTTCATTGGTTTGTGGTTTACCGCCTTCATCTTCATCGCTTCACAGCTGTGGG
>JBMFVP010000023.1:0-25457 GCA_049965935.1 Thermocladium sp. | reverse complement strand
GTTGTTTGTTTTATCATTGTGTACTCTAAGGTCGGCGATGCAGTGCTTGATCCATTCATGGGAACCGGATCCACCATGGTATCTGCGTACATGCTGATAAGGAAGGGCATCGGTTTTGAAATCTATAAACCATTAATTGACCTAGCCGTTAAGAGACTTAACGAAGTAGAAGAGGTGAGGAGCCCTCAACCACTCTCCTTGCCTGATGCATTAACTCTTGAGATGGATGCACTAAGAAGGGAAGTAGATCACGAGCCAGTGCTTGTAATGGACGATGCAAGAAACATGGATAAATACATAGCTGAGGAGTCGGTGGAACTAGTATTAACTGCTCCGCCACCATTTATATTCGGACTAGGTGGAGCAAGGAATTTGGATCCAAGGGATGTAGGTGGAATTAACGATTACGCCACCTACCTGGAGGAACTAGTGAAAATATTAGCATTGGCGCGGCGATCATTGAAGAAGGGAGGATTTATGATCATCATTATTGGAGACGTCAATGCTGGGCCCACAATATTTCCGCTACACGTTGACCTAATCAATACGCTGAAGAAACTCAATCTAGAGGCAAGAGATATATTCATTTGGGACAAGAGAAAGGACTACGATCCTAAATCAATGACGGGCAAGGTTCACGAGTATATCATGATCTTCCAGAAAACATAATCCATCTTCACGGCTCAAAAATGAAGCAACACAATGATAAGCCATGCCATTAGAGCGATACTGTTCTTCCCACGTATATGAACCCCGGAGTCTAGCCACGGAAATTGCTCAATCATTATTCGGACCGGAAAGACTTCCCGATTAATAAATACGATATACGCCTTCCTTAAGAATCCCGAGAGCTCTTTTAAGGTCGGCATGAAGTTTATGCTGATCCCCTTCCCAACCCACATCACGAGTGTTGAAGTTTATTCCATCAGGGAGGTAAGGAGGAGGCAGATTAAAGTTGAGCCTTAATTAGTAGGCGGCTATTCCGGTGGTGGTTCCAGCTAGGCATGCCTCCATGCTTTCCTCATCGGCTCCAGCAAGCTGCTTTATGGCTACGCAATTAACAAATGCCTCAGCCTCAGCTCCGGTCTCCAGAATATTCGCAGCCTTACTTAATAGATTCGGGGGTATATTGATGCCGCGGTTGATGGCTATCCCCTGTATTATATCCATTACTACCTGGGGCGGCGGGTGCTGTACGAAAACCTTGAGATCCCCGAGCCGGCCAGGCCTTATGAGCGCTGGGTCAAGTGCCTCCAAGTAATTCGTGGTTGCAATCACCATTACTTTATCCATTCTGGACACTGTGCCATCGATCTCCTGTAGGAGGACACTCACCAATCTATAGCTGCCGGGGTCCTTCTCTGTTCTGGCTCTCCCTATGGAGTCTATCTCATCGATGTAAATCACGGTTGGCTGAAGGGAGCGCGCCAATCTAAATGTCACATATAACCTATAGGCGGCGGCCCATGGTCCACCCTTCATTAATGCGCCGGTCCTCACTATTATGACGTGGAACCCTTTGAGGCCAAGCCATGCAGCGAAGCCTAATCCGAGAGCTGTCTTGCCTGTCCCGCTTGGACCATACAATAGAATGCCATGAATCGGTCGCACCCCGCGCTTCGCAGTGAAGGAGGAACTAGCCATCACTAGCTCCGACTTTATCCTATCCATGCCTATTAACCCCTCCCAATTCTCCTCATATAGCTGCCTTAATGTCTCGGTGTCCGGTAATTCCGCGATATTGCTATAGAGCATTGATGCAACGTCCGGATCCAGCACGTAAATTGCACCGATTAGTCCAAGCATCGATGATGCGGCAAATATTGCTAGAAATGGGTATAATTGAGGCAATAATTGCTGTAACGATGGATCCCCTATGTTAATTGACATAATATTCAACAGCATTAATATGGATGCACTAGCTACAGTGGAGGAGAGCGGTATGAGGTATCTGCGCTTCATGGAGAGGAGGGGGGCCGCCACATAGAGTGACACTGCTACGATGAGCATTGAGGCGATAAATGGATTAGCGTATTGATTAATGTGTGCAATGAATGAGGAGTAAAAGGAGAGGGGCTTTAACGGTATGCTGGATCCCGGCGATACACCGTTCAGCATTAACTCAACTAGGTATGTCACGGAATAAGCCGTGGTGGGAAGCCAAGGGGAAGAGAAGGCCTCAAATTCGGACGTTATTCCCCCTCCAAGAGCCCAAGCGAAGCCGAAGATAGGCCATGGAGGCGGGAGAAACATGGATACCAGCGAAGAGGCTGCAAAGGATGGACTCACGCCTCTGGAGAATGAGGAGGATAGGAGCCTCATGTGGAGACCGATGATTGCTATGGATATCACTAGGGGGAAAAGAAGAAGCGCGGTACCACCTGGATCAACATATATATAGCCCCATAGATTTAACAGGATTACAACTAGTGATGAGAGGAGGAGAAGCGATGAGGAGGAACCTGTCCTACCCATTGCAGAGAGGGCTAGGGCTCCAATCACTCCAACTATGCCTATCCATTGGTGCTGAAGCAACGAGTAGAATATTAATGGCAAGGCTGCTACCAAAGTAACCACTATAGATAAGGCAACTCTCTTTACCTCTACAAGCCTCATTATTAAATCGCCACGTGGCTAGATTAATATACTTAACAGGCAAAAACTTTTAGTGCAGAGCCATGGACGAAGATCCTAGATCCATCATTCTATACGCATGAATACAGAATTATGGGCCTTGATAAAGCGAACGATGAACCTTGTTTTTCAGGGGTCAGCTTAGGTTAGAACCTTAATCAACAAATATTTTCAATTATGGATCTTATATTTATTCAAATATACTATAATTACTAAAATTTATTGCAACAGTCGCAGTAAAATGCGATACTAAGATTTTTAAGCTAAAAATGATTGCAATTAATTATGATTAATGATGACGATGTAGTGATAGTGAGCTACGCAAGGACACCCATAGGTAGATTCGGGGGTTCATTAAAGGATGTTCGTTCACCCCACTTAGCCGCGGAGGCAATAAAGGCCGCCCTTAATCGCGGCAATATAGAACCAAAACTAGTGGATGAGGTCGTGATGGGCTCCACTCTACAGGGAGGAATGGGGCAAAACTTATCGCGATACGCCGCGCTTCTAGCGGGCCTCCCTAAGGAGGTGGGGGCATACACTGTGAATAGGGTATGCTCATCCGGCATGCAGGCAATATTTGAGGCCTACAGGGAACTCAAGGTGGGAGACGCAGCGATTATGGTGGCCGGCGGCGTTGATTCCATGAGCACTCAACCACTCGCCATAAGCAGCGAACATAGATGGGGAGTGAAGCATTTGATAAATAGGAAAATGGAATTCATGGATCTCATGATAAATGATGGTCTCCTCGATCCAACTAATGGCATGATAATGGGACAAGAAGCGGATGCCGTGGCTAAGAAACATGAAGTTCCACGGGAAGAGCTTGATGAATATGCATACATCAGCCACACGAGGGCAGTTAAGGCAGTGAACGAGGGCCTATTCAAGGAGGTTGAGCCCTTTGACGCCAAGATAGGCAGCTCCAGGATATTGCTTGAGCGAGATGAGGGGATAAGACCGGATACCAGCCTAGATAAATTGAAGAGCCTTAAACCGGCATTTGGGCCTGATGGTCTCCACACGGCCGGCAATTCATCTCAATTAAGCGACGGAGCGGCAGCACTAGTATTAACGACTAGGGCTAAGGCAAGGGAACTAGGACTAAAGCCAATAGCCAGGATAACTGGGTATAGTTGGGCCATGCTGGAGCCATGGAGATTCCCCGAGGCACCTATTTATGCCATAAATAAACTGCTTGAGAAAACGAGAACCAGCATAGCGGATTACGATGCATTTGAAATTAATGAAGCATTCGCCGTGGTTAATGTACTGATCAATAAGATCCTTGGAGTTCCATATGAGAAAATGGATATATTCGGGGGAGCAATAGCGCTGGGCCACCCATTAGGGGCCAGCGGCGCGAGGATAATGACCACGCTAATAACTGCACTACATCAAGTCGGGGGACGAAGGGGATTAGCCGCACTATGTCACGGCACTGGCGGTGGAACCGCTATTTCTATTGAGTTAGAGTGAGGATAATTATAGAAAAAGACTCCGGGAAAAACGTTTATTTGGATGCCGCTCATTAATTCTACGGTGAATACATTGAATCCGGATGAGGAGTACGTAGTTCTTCCAGTTAGCATACTTGAAAAGCTCATCAGGTACTCAATGTCATTCTGCGAGAATAGATGCCCAGCGGGGAGGGATCCAGGCACATGCATATACCTCACTAAGCTAGCTCCAGCGCTGGGACTGGGCCGCACGCCTTGCTACTCGGATTATGGAATATATAGGCGCGAGAACTTTGAGAGAATAATTAAGAACACGGAGAGCAAGTATAGGCTTGATAGGGTTTCCCTCCTCAAGATGAAGCGAAGCACCCTAGAGACCGAGATAGACTTAATGGAGTTGGAGTTCGCTATTGGAGTGCTTAAATCAATGGATGAGGCGAAGCCCATATATATAGTGAGGGGAGAGGATCTCAACATTAGGAACGCGAAAAGGATTTAGCTGACTCCAGTATAATACTGGTTGGATCCACTAGGCCAGTCATGGCTTGCCTCTTCTTGGTTAAGTCAATGCTAGATAAGCAATTAACTAATTCGCTTGGATTGCACCTATAGAGTGGGAAGCCTTGCTTTATTAAGTAATCATCGATATAGTAAGTGGATGGGAAGTAGGAAATGGAGGGCGTGCCCAGCAATGCTGCCTCCGTTGAGAATGTTGAGCCCCCCGTGATTACCAGCGCTGCGTAGTAGGCTAGGTTAAGCCCATCAAGCGGCGTCTCCGGTATTATGACGGCATCATTGAATCTAGACTTTATTGCCTCGGCTTGATGCGGGTACCTGGGGAACGCTATTACCTTGAGACCCCTCCTCACCAGTTCCTCTATTGCCTTAATGCCGATGTCCAGCTTATCTCCATAGCTATAGTATGAGGCTAAGCTCTCCTCGAACCTAAACACGGCATAATTATCGGGCTCCAAGTTGAGTTTCCTTATTTCATCGAGGCTGGGAACGAATCTATTTATCCACATGACTTCAAATAAGCCGTTGAACCACCGCAGGGAATTGCGTTCATCGCATGGAACATACTTCAATACATCATTATGCGGCAACGCATTTGGGAGAATTATTAGCGAGGCAAGCGGCAGCGTTAGTTTATTTACGAAGAAGGAGTGAAGAGTATCCGTTATTGCTATTATTGGCTTATTAAGTCCAAAGGCTATCCTAAATGCATCGGGGGAGGTGAGGGACACATGCACATCGAAGTCCCCTAATTCTTTTAGTAGGAGGAGGGACCGCTCAAAGCCCTTCCTTAATTTATCGAGTGGGTCAGACCCATGGAGGCCCACACACCTATAGGGAACTCCATACAACTTGAATATGTTCTCCACATAGTCATAGCCTCTACACGTTATTTCCACATCTATTCCCTGTCGCTTGCCCTCCAGGTAAAGTATGGATGCTATGCGGGCCTGCTTAGCTGTTAATGCATCAAACCAAATCCTCAACGGCGTTCACCCATGTATATAGATGAATTCGAGACCATCCGATGCTTTTGTCCTTAGTTTGACGAAGCCGTACCTAACTAACTGAACTATATCGCCCACCTTGATCTCAGATGCCGCGGCTGGCTCGCTTTGACCCTCATGCATATCCCTCTTACCCACGCCGCTCGGCACAATCACCCTAGTGGGAATCGAGGATGGGGGCACCCACTGAATTATCTTATAGCCATGCTTCTTCGCATCCTCAACGCTTAGGCTCTGTATTTCTCCCCTATATCGACCATCCTCGAGGATTATCTTAATGTTAGCCAAATCCATTAACCTAATCACGGAACCAGAGGATATCGAGGCTAAATCGCTTCTTGAAACATACACCGTCACTGAACCATTACTTGGAGGTAATTCTATTATCCTGAATCCTCTTTCTGGATGGCTTGGGTGATACTGGATACGGGCCTTGAGCGGCGACTCCGTCCTTATCTCGATGGGGACGGGGTCCTTGACGAACATGAATCTATTGGCGCGGGGCTCCAGGATCCTCCTATTCGCGGCGAAGAGGTTATCCATGGATATGGTTGCATCGTTCTCCTTTATTCCCACGGAGAGAATCACTTCCCAAATCGCCTCGGGTTGTATGCCGCGTTCCCTTAGGCCAGCCAACGTGGGGAGCGTGATGTCGTTGAATGGTAGATCATATTTCTTCAGAATGGATTTACTGAGGGAGGCGCCCTCTATATGTAATCTACCGAAGTGTATGGTTTCCCCCATCTCCCAATTAAATGCCTTATAGACATAGCTCTGCTTAACCGTGTTAACCCTATGCTCCTGGGCTCTAAGTATGTGGGTTATGCCGAGCAAATGATCATCAATGGCCACGGCGAAGTTATAGGTTGGCCACAGAATATACTTGTCCCCAACGAGGGGATGGGGTGACTTATGTGTATCAATTATCCTTAAAGCTACCCAATCCCTCAATGATGGGTCGGGGCTCGTTAAGTCGGTCTTAATGGCCACCACTGCCTCCCCCTCCTGAAAGCGTCCCTGAAACATTTGATCAAGTAACTCGGAATTCAGGGCTGGATCGGCTTCCCTATGGGCGCATGGCTTGCCCTGTGACTTTAATGATTTCCACTGATCCGGATCGCATTGCGTCCCTTTGGCAACTACATATGCTTTACCCATAGAAACGGCTCGCCGCACATAGTCATAATACACTTCCATTCGTTGGGACTGCACGTACTCCTCATCCCACTTAATCCCCAACCACTTTAGGTCATCCTTTATGGCCGTATAGGCCTCCTTCATGGGCCTCTTTGTTCTGGGATCCGTGTCCTCGAATCTCAACACGAAGCGAGCCTTATCACCGTACTTAACCTTATATGCATAATTAATTATGGCGGGCCTCGCACTGCCTAGGTGAAGCACGAAGTCGGGGTTTGGGGCGAATCTTAGCTTTATTAATTGATACTTATCTGCGCTGGGGAGGGGGGGCAGCGTCTCTATTCCTTTCTTCTCCTCCACATGCTTCTTCTCCGGCATTAATGCATCAGGCCACCTCTCCTCAAGTAGTCGCTTCTGCTCGTCGGGCTTCATGGAGTTCACCTTAACCACTACCTCCTCAACAATTGCCTTAACCTCCTTTGCGCGCTGCCTTAGGTCCGGTCTCTCGGTTAGGATTCTGGTCATTACTGCCTTCACGTCAGCGGACCCGCCGAACTTCGCTGCATTCATTAAGGCTATTCTCAAAGCTGTGTCATAAATATCATTCATGTCCACAAGATGAGGGAAATATATTGCTTATTAATGTTTCCCCTACATGGCCTAGGTGAGCTCTATTTGCTTAGCGGCATCCACTGTTGGGCACTTTATTAGGCACTCCACTGGATCCAGGCAATTATATTTGCAATTCAGGGAGTAGCCGTTGCAGAATGCCTTCTGTATGTTAATGAAGCTTGTCCTCAGCATATCATCATCGAAAACCAAGTGCCGTGGCTCCATGCTGAGGAGGAACCTATAGATCTTATCGAAGCGAACCAAGTGTCGCCGCGTAATGAGGAGCCCCCACTTGTTGTTCTTGATTCTTGGGAGAGCGTCTATCCCATCATCGTCTGGCATTAAGAATATGGGGATCTCCTCCAGTAGGGGCATTGATGATAATTGTAAATACTGAGTGAAGTCGAGGCCTAGCATTGCTTGGGAGTCCCGTAATGATTTGATCACGTGAGCCACGAAATATGTGTCTAGCCACGACATTTGGTTTAACTTGAGTATAAGTATTTTGGACTTGATTTGTTTAATTATCCTTGGGTTGAGCTGGGAAACATCATTTAATTGTATCATCATATTCCATTCCTTATCCAAAACCGAGAATAATTTGCCGGGCTTAATTGGTCCTACTATAATGAATGGATCAACCGGCTCCTGCGCATTCTCCCGGAGAAGAAGGAAATTCGCGCCTTTAATGCACATAACTCATATTTCCTCAGCTTCACCCGCCTCCTCGCTTAACTCGTAGAGGGCGCCCACGTCCTTTAACTTATCATACAGTTTAACTATGGCCTCCTTGACTTGTAGATCCCTCTTAGCTCCAGTGCACACTATCTTTCCGGAGCTGAATATGAGTAAAACCACCTTCGGATCCCCCATCCTATATATGAGGCCCGGAAACTGCTCCGGCTCATACATCGAGTTCTCCAGCATTAGGGCGGACCTCTCTATATCCACCTCGGCATGCAAGTTGCCCGAGGCAACTATGTTCTGTACTTGTATATCTGGATTCATGGGTATCTCGGCTCCATACTCATTAAGTATCTTAATGAGGCTCTTAATTGCCCTCTTCAACTCGTCTTCGCTCTTGGCTCCCGTGCAAACCATGTTGCCGGTCCTAAATATCAATGCCGATATCTTGGGCTTTTGTAGCCTTAATATGAGGCCCGGAAACTGCTCCGGGTTATACTCGGCGGCGGGTAGCTTCTCGGCAAGCATCTCTAGGTTAAGGTCAACCCCTAAGTTAACCGTAGCAACTATATTCTCTATCCTATAGCTTGGTTCCTTTGGCATAACTACTTTTTTAAGTGGATTTAAAAAACTTTAAAAGCGTTTTGTTTAAAAACATTAAGAATAGAATAGATGGCCAATCATCAAGTTATGCATTATCTATGGGAAAAATATTTAATCACCAATTCCTCGGCTAAGAATATGGGTGGAAAAAAGAAGCCCACGCTGTCCCAAATGGCTAAAAAGCAGCAAGAAAAAGGAAAGGAGGCCACGGCGCAAAAGAAGCCCGAAAAAGGTAAGGGAAAGAAAGAGGAAGCCGTTAAGCCCGTCGGCGACTTAACCGCTGAATTAATGAATCAAATAGAGAAGGAAATAACTAAAATGGAGTACGCCACTCCATACCTATTATCGTCAAAATACGGAATAAAGATGAATCAAGCAATACAGGTCTTGAGAACTCTCCACTCTAAGGGAATAATAATCCTCGTCTCAAAGGGCCACAGAATAGAGATCTATACTACCCCAAGCAGGGCTAAGGAATTGGGAGTAATGCCGCTTCAATAATTGAATCCTTGCTTAATGATTCATATTATGACCTATATTTAATCACTATGATCCTCAAGATGGGGGAGACTGTAGGGAGCATTCATTAATGTCTATTAGACTGGCCACTTTGCGTGCCTCTCCATTGCCTTTTACGCCGATCTTCAAACATTCGTCATCCAATAAATTCAATTCGCTTCTCGAGCCAATTATTATCGTTCTCTCCCCCACTGTGCATGGATTAAAGGCGAGCCTTTCCCCAAGGAGCCGCAACGATAATAGGTAATTACGGCTAAGCCTAATCACTGCGCATCGCCACTTCATTCTGAGCATTTCCGCATCGTAGTTGCCATAAATGATCCACTTATTCACGGCTTTCTCTATATAATCCCGTCCCTTACCTGCCAATGTGGCATCATATGGAAGAATCTCCCTGCTTCCCTTTATTAAGCCATAGCGAGCCGATAGAATTAGAAGCTGGGACCCGTACCTCTTCGCGAGCAATTTATATGCCGTGAACTCGGGTCCCTTGTAAAGCTGCTCTGCGCTGGTTAAGTATTGGCTTAGCTTGGATCTATAATGATCCTCCTTATCTATATCATCGCTTGGCACATTAATATTGCCTTGCAGGATCTCCGGTAATTTAAATGGATTAATCGCCTTCGACTTACTGCAATTAATCAGCACTAATGACATGGCGACTCAGTTTATGCATTAAGGCATTAAATGCCTTATCTCCCTTTAAGCCTCGGGACTAATCTTTTGTATAGTTAACTAATGCGAGTGCTTTGATCTTATTACATCTATCCACACATTGTCTCTCATGAATTCAGGAGCGTCCCCGCTCACTGTGCTGCTTATTGGTTCCTGCTCCTTCTTTATCGGCTGTTGCATTATTTGCTCTATTTTCCTGGATAATTCATTGATTTTAAGGAATAATTCGTTTATTGATGCGGCCATTTTGAGGAGTAGCTCTACCTGTAATTGATCATCACATTTCTCCTGTATTACTTGTGGGGATGGAGAGTATTGGGTGGTTACCGTGAATGTTATTGTGAGGGGCGGCTTGGATTCACTTATTTGCTCATTAACAGTGGATGAAGTGGGGGACGCTGGTTCTTCTTGTTCCTCTACCCACTTGTCTCCGTATACGGCTTTGTACTTGGAGATGGCTTTGTAAACGGTGTTAACTGATATGCCTAGCTTATCCGCTATGTCCCTTGGCTTCATTCCCTGCCTGAAATACATTTCTCCAACCATCATTTCAGTCTTGGATAGCTTATATTGCATGCCCCTATTATTGGCTGGGCGCGTGGCTTAATATAATCACAGTTTTTGTTTTTGGGTATTATATGTATTATATATAGGAAAATATATATAAACACACCAAAGCCAAGATGCCCTATGAATTGCATAAGGAGGTTCATGCTCGGCAACCACGCCATTGCCCAGGGATTCATTGAGGCAGGCCTAGCCGTAGCCATGGGTTACCCAGGCACTCCCAGCAGTGAGATAATGGAGTACATAATGGAGGAAAGCAAGAAGTACGGAATATACGCCGAGTGGTCCAGCAACGAGAAAGTAGCGCTGGAGGGCGCATATGGGGCAGCCATGACTGGAGCCAGGGCGATAGCCACAATGAAGCACGTGGGACTAAATGTCGGCATGGATCCCCTAATGTCAAGCGCTTACACAGGGGTAGAGGGCGGCCTAGTTATAGTTACCGCGGATGACCCAGGCATGTGGTCCAGCCAGAATGAGCAAGATAATAGGTGGGTCGGCATGCATGCGTATATACCGGTTCTAGAGCCTTATGATCCGGCCAACGCCAAGGACTTGGCCAAGATCTCCATGGAATTCAGCTCACGGATGAGGCACCCCGTTCTCTTTAGGACCGTCACGAGGGTATCGCACACCAGGGAAGCAGTGGAGGTGTGCGGCAATGCATTCCCCATATTTGGAAGCGGCATTGATAAGAGACAGAAGAGGTTCGCCCTGATCCCAAGCAATGCACGTAAATTGAGGGGGGAATTACTTGATAGGTGGATGAAGATAGGGGAAGCAGTGGAGGAATTGCCCGTCACCATTCGAAGCGGAGATGACTTGCTAATAGTGACGAGCGGATCAGCGTTCACATACGTGCTCGACTCAATAAATGAATTAGAAGTGAATCCCACAGTGATAAACCTAAGCGTCTCCGTCCCAATTCAACGCAAGAAGTTACTTGACTTAGCCGCCAGAGCAAAGAAGATAGTGGTAATCGAGGAGGGCGACCCCGTTATTGAGACTCAGTTAAAGGCTGCACTATTCGATGAGGGAATTAGGTTGCCCATCCTAGGTAAATCAAGCTTCATATCGCCCGCTGGGGAACTCACAATAGATAAGGTTAATGCGGTGATAGCTGGAGCCTTGGGCATCCAGCAGCCGAGGAAGCAGCGGGTGGATCTGGGGTATGAGCCACCGCAGAGACCACCGGTGTTTTGTCCAGGTTGTCCTCATGCTGCATCATTTTACGCCTTAAAACTAGCATCCAATACTGCCCGAGCAAAACCGCTCTTCAGCGGTGATATTGGATGCTATAGTCTAGGCATAAATCTCCCCTTCGATGAGGAGGACGTATTGACCGATATGGGTAGTTCCCTTGGGGTCGGCATGGGAATATACCGGGGAAGCGGGGAAAAATCATTTGTGGTGTCCGTAATAGGGGACTCCACTTACTTCCACTCCGGTCTGCCCGCGCTGGCCAACGCTATTTATAATAAGACACCTCTCCTGCTACTTGTCCTAGATAATAGGACGACCGCGATGACGGGCGGTCAACCTAACCCCACTCACTCAATACCAATAGAGGACACTGCACGGGGCCTAGGTGTGAAGAATGTGTACTCGGTGGATCCATTCGACATTAAGGAAACGGTCAATATAATGAGGAGGGCCA
The DNA here is from genome assembly GCA_049965935.1 of Thermocladium sp. Taxonomy (GTDB): domain Archaea; phylum Thermoproteota; class Thermoprotei; order Thermoproteales; family Thermocladiaceae; genus Thermocladium. The sequence goes on along the minus strand of JBMFVP010000023.1, from coordinate 13,383 downwards.
TTGATGATGTGAAGAAGGGAGAGGTCTCCGTAGTGGTGGCTAGGAGGGCATGTGCATTGGAGGCAGTTAAGGAATTAAAGAGGGAGGGAGCAAAGCCCCTCCTGTATTATGTTAATGATGAGGCATGCAAGGCATGCGGCATATGCTACAACATGATCGCTTGCCCAGCAATTCAACCTAAGGATGATGGAAAGGCATGGATAGATCCCAGCATGTGCAGCGGATGCAGCGTTTGCGCACAGGTATGTCCATACGATGCCATAAAGCCCAAGGGAGATGCAAGTTGGCTCAAGAAGTGGGGTGAGGCTTTATGAGGATGAATATATACATGATAGGCGTTGGAGGACAGGGGCTTGTCACCGTCTCCAATGTGATCGGGGCCGCGGCGACGATGAGGGGAGTTAAGGCATTGACATCCGAGACCCATGGCCTCAGCCAGAGGGGGGGATCGGTCGATGTTCATGTTAGGCTGGGGGACGTTAATTCACCCCTAATACCCATGGGCGGAGCCGACGTAGTGATAGCCTTCGAATTGCTGGAGGCATTTAGGGCCGTTCCATATATGAATAATGAGTCAACGCTGATAGTTAACAATAGGCTAATTAGGCCGCCAACGCCTAGACTTAAGCTGCCCAGAGCCGATGAGTTATTGGACAAATTGAGGCTATTTAAGTCATTGAACATAGTGAATGCATTCAATGCCGCAATGAAGCTTGGAAACCCAATAGTGGAGAATATGATCCTACTGGGAGCCGCACACGAATTAGGATTATCTAAGTTAATAGATGAGGAGGCAATAATGCAGGCAATAAGGGACACAATGAGGATGCCTGACCTAAATATCAATGCTTTCCTGATGGGGAAGAGCCTAGCGAGGCATTGATGCCCTCATAATTACTTAATATATTGATTATTGAGAGAACCGCCAATATGGCCTCCTCGGTCCTCACTGTTTCGACGCCCTGCCTAGGAATGAAGTTAATGAATAAGCCGCTGGGATCGAGACCCTCCGAGGACATTATCTCATCAACCCCATGCCGAGGAGACCCAAACACTATTACTGGGTTCCTCTTAATTAATTCCGCTAATTCATCCACGACATCCCCAATGGGTTGCCCCTCCTTCCCCGTCAATATCAGGGGCCCCCTCTTGATTAGCTCCTTCAATGTCATTACCTCCACCGTGAAGCCTGGGTATATGGAGGAACTCTCAAATGGAACTACGTGGGCCCTAAACATGTTGTCACCCACCTCATTCTCTAATTGAACCAATAAGCGAGACCTAATGGGGTGAGGCTTAGGCACCTTGGCATACACGTCGTTGCCCACCTTAAGTATTGAGGAATAGCCCTCCCACTTCACGACGAGGCCCATCAATACTGCGCCGGGGCGAGGCCTTGCTGAGAATATTGGTAAGCGAAGCGGTGGAAGCAATCCGGCCAACCGTAGCTCGGCCTCAAGCGGAAACAAGTCTTTGCGTAGATACGGGGGAGTAGTCATGTACTCCAGGTACTTCCTCAACAGGCGAGCCTGGGATACGGGTACCGTGGATTTATGGGTGTATATGTAGATACGGGTTGCCCTAAATATGGCGGCGGCCCTCCCCAGGTACCCTATCTTCCTGACCGCCTCCCGCTCATCCGTTGCCTCCTCGAGAACCGAGTGTGGGATCGCTATCCTCATCATTTCATTTTTGCTCTTTATTCTCCTTCTCCGCCCGCTTCTCTTCCCCCTCGGTATTCATGAATATGGATGTCTTTTGCTTGCCGCCCATAACATGTTCATCCAGTAATGGATTTAAAGCTTTTTGGGTTCACTAATGGAAAAGCTTTAATGAGCGTAAGCTACGGATTAATTATGAAGGCGCTTATATTGGCTGGGGGCTTTGGGAAGCGGTTAATGCCTTTAACTATTGATCAACCGAAGCCCCTCGTTGAGATCGGGGGTAAACCAATCCTAGTTAGGCAAATAGAGTGGTTAAAGAGGCAGGGAATCACCGATATAGTGCTGGCCGTGGGCCACTTGAGGACTAAGGTATTCGAGAAGCTGGGGGATGGATCTAAGTATGGAGTTAGATTGTTCTATAGCGTGGAGGAGGAGCCCCTTGGCACTGAGGGGGCAATAAAGAATGCGGCGAGGTACATAGATACGGACCTATTCGTGGTCACTAATGGAGATGTAATAACGGATATAGACGTGAATAACTTGATGCGGAGCATGGGAAATAGTTTGGCAACCATAGCATTGGTCCCCATGAGGAGCCCATACGGAATAGTGGAGGTAGATAACGAGGGCTACGTGCGTAGCTTCAAGGAGAAACCCCTCCTAGAGTACATGATTAATGCCGGCGTCTACGTGATGAGGAGGGAAGTGGTGAGTATGATGGCGGATAGGGGGGATATCGAGAAAGGAGTATTCCCCAAGCTGGCTAAGGAGGGGCGGATAAGGGCTGTAATATATGAAAATGCTTTTTGGAGGTCAATAGACACTGTGAAGGACGTAGAGGAAGTGAGCGCAATGCTTGCGGCTAAGCAAGTGAATTAGGGTGGCCGGCGTTATCCTGACGGGTCCTCCGGGCATAGGGAAGACAACGGCAATTAAGGCGGCAGTGACCCAGCTCCAGAGTAATGGAATCAAGGTGACGGGCTTCTATACTGAGGAAGAACGGAGGAGAGGAAGGAGGGTGGGCTTTATCATGGTGAATGCAGCGACGGGGGAGGGAAGAATGATGGCTAGCGTGAATGGAGAGGGCGCCAGATTCGGTAAGTACTTCATTGATCTAAGCGTTGTGGAGTGGGGCATTAAATTAATGATGGAGAAGGGGGATGTCGTCGTGATCGATGAGGTGGGGCCCATGGAGAGCCTTCATCCAGGCTTCATTACTGCAGTGGAGAATAGCATTAATGCAAGGACATTCTTATTAACGGTTCACGAGCGATTACTGAATCTCATTATTGGCAAGGCAATTAATTATAACTTAATTAGGCTAAGCCTAAGCAATAGAGGCGAGGCGCCTCGACTGGTCGTGAAGCATATTCTCGAATTACTAGGGCAATAAATAGTTATGCTTAAATTATAATGAATTATCCTGGAACCCTATGTCCTGCCCAAAGTGTGGTTCTAGGGATATCTCCATAATGGCTGGAGAACCAATAATGTTTAGGTGCGCGTCTTGCGGATATCAGTGGCCCGCCCTTAGCCTTAGGCCAGGCTATGTTAAGCTAGGCGAGTCCCAGTTCCATTGGACAGATGTTGAGATCACGAAGGAGAAGATGATGATTATGGCGGTCGAATTACTGCGGAAAGGTTCTTCAATGGATGAAGCAATCACGAAAGTGGCCGCATTGAATCAAGTGGCCAAGTTACTTCCGCGCAGCGAGGTGGAGAGGCTAGTCAAGACCGCCATGAATGTATATGAAGTGAAGCCACAATAATTAATCTACTTCTTTGGGATGTGAGCCATTAATTCTTGATTGCCTTGATGCACACGAAACCGAAATTCTCAGCATCCTTTGAATCAATTAGCTTGGGCTCCTCATCATCGCCAAGAGAGGCGGAAACCAGAGGCTTTATCTCTAGCTTAATGGATTTAAGCATGTCAATGGTTTCCTCAACGCTATAAAACTTGGCGAGGGAATAGAACCTATGGCCACTACGTCCCTTCTCTTCATAGAGGCGACCATACTTGCTTCCCCGGGGCACTATACATGCAATAAGCGAACCGCCTCGCCTTAATAATGATCGAATCGATAATAGCGTTGGTGCTGGGTTCTCCAGGAAACAAAGCGTGACCACCAGCAATGCGTAATCCATAGATGAATCCCTAATGGGCGGGCGCTCCCCGATTCCCATAACTACATCTAGCCCGCGTTGATTGGCTAGGGAAGCCATGCCCATGGCCGGCTCAAGCACGATTGCCTGAAATGGCAGGGAAAAGAAACCCGAGCCGCCTCCTACCTCGATGCCTCGTCCCTTGGGCTCAAGAAGTGAAACTGTTCTTAATTCGATTGAGGCTAGGCTCGAGTTCCTGGCATACCACTCATCGTAATCCGCAGCCCATGAATCGAATGCCTTAATAACATTAATGGCTCTTCCCCGGCTATCCATGGCTTAACGATTAAATCATCGATAATAAAACTTTCGAGCTCACATAAGGAGCCTCGCCGCATTAATTGCGGCCCATTAATGTAACTGCGATCACCGAGGCTAAAGTTATGGCTGCGCCCACAATGTCCAGCATTGTTAAGGGGCTTCTCAGAATTATGAAACTGAATATTAGGGCCGCTACGGGGGTTAATAACAGTATTGAGGAAGCCAATGATGGCTGAATCATGCTTAGGGCCTTGAACCAGAGGAGGAAGCCAATTACTTGGGCCAGTAAGGCAAGCAGAAATAGGAGGAGTAGGGATTCAATTGTTATGTGAAGCGAGTAATCCAATGGGACTAGTACCGCTATCACGGGAATCGATAGCGCCATCATGGATGCATTAACGGTTATCACGCTTCGCTCCCGCACCCTGTAGGCATAGTAAATGGTGCCGAGGGCCCATGATAAGCCGCTTAATAGCGCGAATACGCTTCCCAGGCTAAAGCCACCTGATGAAGTGAGGAGAACGCCGATGAAGCCGATTAATAGCGCCAATAATCTGGGGACCGGGGGGCGGTGCCTTGATGCTGCGGGTTCTAGTACTGCAAGAAAGAGAGGTTGGGTGTACACCAGCACCGCGGAGAGACCGGGATTGGGGGATAACATTATCGATAGGTTCAGCAGAACTAGGAAGAAGCCGATGTTAAGGAGACCCGCCAACAGCATTTCCCTACTTATTATTAATCTCTTAGCTATGGGGTAAAGAAGCAGTGCGCCAAGCGTTGTCCTGAAGAGCGAGATTACCATGGGCGATGCATAGAGCGACACTAACTTAGTTAATGGGTACGCCGCTCCCCATATCAATACAAGCATAGCCAAGTAAGTGTAGCCAAGGGCCTTGCCATTCATGGCTTGCGATGATTCCCCACGCTTTTTAAGGTTCCACCCGCTCCCCTAGGCATTGTTGAAATGATTTACCGCTGCATTCCCGCACCAGCTTAATCATCCTTAACAAATCCATGGTTTCCTCAACATCATGAACCCTCAACAAGTCAATGCCGCTCATCATTAAGTAGGCCGCAACTCCTAGGGACCCACCGAGTTCCCTCCCCATATCCTTCCCCAATGCTTTGCGGATGAAGCCTTTCCTGGATGCGCCAACGCATATTGGTTTACCCAACGCCTTGATCCTCGCTATGTTGCTAATTATGTATATATCCCTCCTGACCCAATCACTGTATCGCCCCCTCACGGGTCTGCCTGGGTTTAGGGAGGGATCGCTAATTATTGGGGGAAACCCGATACATGGATCCAGAATAACGTCCTCAACGCCGTGCTTGGCCGCCACCTCAATAACTCGATGGCCTTCCTCAATAACTGCCTGAAGCGGGTCTCTACTTGTTTCCTCCAGTTCCCTAGTGCACAGTATCATTTGGAGCCCGTGATCCGCCGCAACATTAGCCAGAGTCTCGCTGTACCTGAGACCAGTTACATCGTTAATCACGTCAATACCGATCTCCGCCACCCTACTCACAACGCCTGGCCTAAATGAATCAATTGAAATCACCACTTCATTCCCTAACTCATCTCGTATCAATTTAACAGCGTTAATTAGCCTCTCCGCCTCCACGTCCTCCGGAACCCAGGTGGCCTTAAATGGTGCAGTGGACATGCCGCCTATATCCACAGCAATGGCTCCCGCATCTATCATTGCCCTAACGGTCTCCACTATTTCCCTGCTTCTCCGTATGGAGCCTTTGAAAAAGGACTCCGGACTTACATTTATGACCCCCATCACGGCCGTGCCATTACCCAGCCTAATCCTCACGCATCTGAGCAATGCGGTTTGATTGATTAGTTTTTCGGAGAACGGTCCTGGTAGTTTCGGCGTAGGCGGAAAGATTAAATGATTGGCAATGCATGGGAACACGCTGGGAATGAGGTTTAGGGCAGTAATTAATGGCGTATTGATAGAGAGGAATTGGACGTGGGAGGAGGTGGCTAGGGTCAAGGAGGAATTAAAGAAGCTTGGATTCAAGTGGAGCGGGGAGTCTTGGATTGGGGGAGTTGAGTCCATTACTGATGTGGTGAAGCTGAGGCAGCTTCTCGGTTTGCGGAGAGATGAGGAAGAGAGAATCAGGGAAACATTGATAATTGATGCCCCGGACCTCCCCAGCGAGTACTCGCATTGTATAGAGCAGGAAGGGGGGCGGCGAATAGTTTCTGCTCCATGCGTGATCAAATCAATAATGCGGCGGGGCGATTTTATCATTAAGGCGAAAAACTTTGAAGAGTACTCGGAGTTAGTGCTTAAGGAAGTCGAGAGAACCCTGCGAAGCAGGGAGGCAATTGAATCTGCTAGGGCAATGCTGAGCAGGGACATGTTCGAGAAGAGGCGGGAATGGAGGCGAGCAGAGGCCTGTAGAGGCGTAATTAGGCTGAACTTCGTTTCATCCAATTTATTGAGGGACCTCTTCTCGCTATCTATTAAGTACAATAGGGTTGATAAGGATGGCAATTTAGTGGAGGAATCCTTCCGCGTGATAACTAGGAATGATGTGGCGAACATCGATGGCAAGTGGACCATACGGTTCCCGGTGTTTATGGAGGATGAGGTCGCTAGGATAATTACGCGGCATGGCTTCATAATAACCAAGTGTCCACTACAGCCTCGTCGAATCACTGTGCCCCACGTGAATGTGAAGCTGCTGGGGTTCCAGGAGGACGCCGTTAATGCTTGGGTTAGGAATGGGTATAGGGGCACCATAGTGGTGCCAACCGGGGGAGGCAAGACCTATATAGCCCTAAAGGCATTGGCCGCTCTCTCCGTTAGAACCATAGTGCTCGTCGTGACCTCTGAATTGATGAATCAATGGAGGGATAGAATAATGAGGAGCCTCGGCATAGATGCTGGAAGATTGGGGGCAAGTAGGTCGGAGATCAAGGAGGTGACGGTGGCCATATATAACTCGGCGATAAGGCGCATAGATGAGATCAAGGACGAGTTTGATTTAGCCATATTTGATGAGGCCCATCACGTGCCGGCGGAGACCTTTAAGGAGGTTGCCTTTAGGCTAAGCTCACCCTATAGGTTAGCATTATCGGCGACCCCGGAGCGCGAGGATGAGAATCAGCACTTGATATACCTATCCTCGGGGGACATAGTGTTTAAGGCATCATATGCGGATATGATTAGGGCCGGCCTCGTCGTCCCCATTAGGCATTATCGAATTTATGTGGATCTGGACAGCGATGAGGCAAGGGAGTATAGGGGAGGCGGGGATAACCCAATAGTGTTGAGGAACATAGCGGCCAAGGCTAAGGCCAAACTCGGTCCCATAATTGATATCGCTAAGGCGGAGGCCGGCAGCAAAATAATAATATTCACCCAATACATAGATCAAGCTGAGGAAATATATGAAGCCTTGGGGGCTGATGCCGAGCTAATAACGTCTAGAGTGAGCGGGAGAAGCGATATATTTGCCAGATTCAGTGAGGGGAAGTCACGCATCTTGGTCACGACCACCGTGCTGGATGAGGGCATTGATGTGCCCGACGCGGATGTAGCGATAATCGCCTCAGGAACAGGATCCCGGAGGCAAATGATTCAAAGAATTGGGAGAGTAGTTAGGGCCAGTCCAGGAAAAAGCGAGGCGAGGGTATACGAATTAATCGCTAGAGGCACCATAGAGGAAGCATTGAGCGAGATGAGGCACAGCGATGAAGTCGAGGAAATCGAGTGCAAGAAGTTCCTCGCCGATGATCTACATAGATTAATTAATCACGTGAAGGCCCTCAGATCCCGGGGAAGCATGGAGTACTTCCTATAATTTTATACCCTGGAACCCCCTAATCGCATAATCCGATAAAAACAGACGGCAAATCTCACCTTTTAAGGCAGGGCATTTTAAAAAAGAAACTTCATAGCCTTAATTCATTTTCTCCCAGTTCTATTGCTTTCTCTATGTTCCCTAACGTAGGCCTCTTTCCAAGCTTAATCCTAGGCCTCTCACTCCTTGCTTTTCTTATTATAATATATTCTTATTATAATATAATCTCCGTCTAACTCCGTCTAAGTAGACCTCGATTATATCTCCCTCTTTTAGATAATCTTATTACTTATTGAGGCTGGAATCATTATCTGAAAATTTCTAGTTGCCGTTACCTTCTCCATCAAGTCTACTTTTAACTTTACTAATATATAAAAACTGTTTCATACAAGACATCATTAATATAAATATCGCTAGTAAATAGCGAAGCTGTCGTTGCATTGGAACTAGATATTCGTTTATAAAGATAAATTCCGTGAAACTTCATCCATTTAATGCTGAGGATTACTTGGCCTGTTTATCTCCAGGAAGAATTGATGCTTCAATCCACCATTCCGATGAATAAGGGCATTCCAGGGTCTTGATTACCTTAGTAGATTAACTGCTTTCGTTGCTGGCATTGCGGGGTTCCTCTCACTCCCTTGATGATTAATAGGACTCCATATAGATGCATCAATAACTCTACGAAATTCCTAGAAGGGCATTCACGGTTTATTTTAATATCATATTGTGGCTGCCTTAATTATCTTCGATATTGTGGTTAATTCATCGAGTTTCCAGGCAAGGCTTATTACCTCGGCTTGTTGCTTCTCCGTGAGAAGCGGCTTAGTTAATTTCTTGAACTTGGCCTCCACCTCCTCATCCGTCATGGGATTCATGGGGTGCCCCCTTGGATGATCAATCCTCTTCTCGAATTCCTTGCCGTTAATTAGCTTAACTATCACCTTATTCGGTATAGCCCTTGGATATAGCTTATCCAGCTCCGGCTCCACGCTGACCTTGGTTTTCCTAAGCAGGGCAAGTACCTTGGGGTTCCTTATCTCCGATGCCTCATAATCCCCAAGCCACAGATCGCCTTTCAGCAGGGCAGTGGCAGTGGCCCACATTAAGCTGTGATCGGCGGTTTCCTTAGTCTTGGGATCCCACTTCTCGGGGTCCTTGGCTATAATGTCGTACCCAGCCTTAAATGTCTCTATCTTTATGTACTCCACTTGATCCGGCTCTATGGGGCCCGCTTCCCTCCTTATCTCGACTGCGGCCTCGACCGCTGACTGGGCATGATACTCCACCGGATAGGGCTTTATGTAGGTATCCAGCATCCTGCTTGGCTTAGACATGTTAATTATGTCCTTCAATGGGGATTGATCGAATTCCCCCGCCAATAATTGCCTTATGAAGCCCATTTCACCCTCAAACGGCTTGTCTGGACCCGTCATTCCAGATCTAGCGACAATGGCCGAGAAAACGGCATTCCTCGCTTGATTAGCTGTGGTGGCCGCCTTCCAGTGACTCAACTCCCCAACACGCGTCTGTCTCATCGATGCGTGAGAAATGACTTGTATCGATAATGCATTGCTCATCTGCTCCTCATTAAGCCCCATCAATTTGCCGGCCACAAGGACATGGCCGATGCCGGTGTAATTCACGTGATCCCAACCATGTAGCCTAAGGGATCCAGCGTCACACATACGAACAGCTACTTCATACCCTATGGCCACCGATGTTATCAAGTCCTTGCCGCCAACCTTCTCCTGCTCCGCCACGGAGATCGCGGGGCCATACATGTCGGATGGGTGAAGCGGCTCCTTGGAGAGGTAGGTATCGTTGAAGTCCAAGTACCTTATCATGAGCGCATTAACGAATGTGGCCCACTCCACGCCGGCCTGATCGGCAGTGCCGAGGAGCGTTGCCTTGCCTGGGAACCCTAGTGCCGCCGATCGAGCTACCTTCACCGGCTCCGCCGAGTATGCCGCTAAGGCTACTCCCAAGCTATCCAGAAGCCTGCGCTTAGCTTCATGAACCACCTTTTCGGGCAAATCGTCATATCTAATGCCCACCGCATAATGAGAAATCGCGCTTGTTATGGAGTCCATAATTGGGAAGCCAATGGTAAAATTAAAGCTTTTCCGTTGATTATTGCTTCTTTAGGTAATTGAGTCTCCTCTAAACATTGTGATAAAACATAAAAATATATTTAGGAGTGGGATAATGCTATGAGTATAGCATCAAGGATAAACTATAGACGGATTATTGCTGCTATACTAATGTTAATACCTTTGATAATTTATATTGATCTACCATCATATAATTCAGTAAATCCAGAGCTACTGGGAGTGCCCTTCTTCTATTGGTACCAAACCCTATGGCTAGCATTATCGGCGATCCTCTTCGCAGTTGCAGCCATACTGCTCTATTGGGGTGAGAAGTCATGATAGGCATATTTGGTTGGATTCTCTTCCTGGCGCTATTCATAGTATTCGTCATTTTGGGATTCTATGGAGCTCGGTGGCGGAGGGGCGACATGTCTCAACTCCATGAGTGGGCCCTAGCTGGAAGGAGGCTGGGCACATTCCTCGTGTGGTTCCTCATAGGAGCTGACCTATATACCGCATACACCTTCGTCGCAGTTCCATCAGGCATGTTCGCCAGCGGCGCCCTATACTTCTTCGCCGTTCCCTACGTCTCAATAACATTCGCCATAGCCATGCTAACCATGCCCAGGTTATGGGAATGGTCCAGGAAGCACGGCTATGTTACGGCAGCTGACATGGTTGCCGATAGGTTCTCCAGCAAGACCCTTGCTGGACTAATAGCGATCACAGGCATAATAGCGGAGCTGCCCTACATAGCACTGCAAATAGTTGGGATGCAGGCCGTGCTCACCATAATGCTGTACGGCGTGGTCCCAAACGTGACCCAGGTATCGGACATTGCGTTAACCATATCCTTCATAATACTAGCGGCATTCACATTCACGAGCGGACTCAGGGGAGCAACGCTGGGAGCCGTCCTTAAGGATTCCCTGATATTCCTAGCCGTTATAGTTCTCATAATAGTGGTGCCCCTCAAGTACGGTGGATTCACAACCGCATTCGCTAATGCCCAGGCATTCGCGCAACAATTAGCGGCGCATAAGGTGCCCTGGTTAACAACTGGAATAACTAATCTAAAGCCAGCGGCGTCACTAATGTGGGGATACACAACGCTATGGCTAGGTAGCGCATTGGCGCTCTTCCTGTATCCCCACGCAATTAATGGTTCGCTAAGCTCGCAGGGGAAGAGGCAATTAGCTATGAGCACCGCGCTTCTCCCCATTTACGGCATAGGATTGGCGATACTGGCATTGTTGGGATTATTGGTTTACGCTGATCCCGCCGCAATGGCGATACTAAGCAAATTCCCCCTCAGCACGGCCGGGATACTGGCGGTTCCAGCATTGGCCGTGGCATCGTTGCCTGATTGGTTAGCCGGAATAGTTCTGCTTGGAATATTTATCGGCGGACTCGTTCCCGCCGCCATAATGGCCATAGCGCAAGCCAATTTATTGACGAGGAATATAATTAAGCCGCTTTACCCCAATATCACTCCGCACGATGAGACTAGGATATCGAAGTGGGCATCAGTGATATTTAAATTCATTGCATTGGGTTTCGTATTTGCCGTGCCGGCCACATACGCAATTCAGCTACAATTGCTGGGGGGAATAATAATTCTCCAAACCCTGCCGGCCGTGTTCCTGGGTTTAATAAGCAATAGATTGAACAAGTATGCATTAATGGTTGGGTGGGCCGCAGGAATAGGATCTGGCCTATACCTAGTGGAGCTGGCTAACCACTTTGGCCCTCTCAAGACCAGCCTTTACCCCATGGCGCATGTGCTTGTATTCGTTGGACTCATTTCGCTACTCATTAATTTAGTTGTGGCAGTAGTCTTAAGTATACCAACAATGGCCAAGAAGAGCGAGGCAGTGGCAAAGGAGCAAAATAAATAGGGCTCACGCCTTTATTTAAAAATCAATTACGGGGCATTTTTTCCTAGAGTATTTTCGTTTCTTCGTACCCGCACCGGGGGCAGTAGAGTCTCTCCACTACTGCGTATCTCCCATCTACCTGCTTAAGTGACCTATCCGTGACCTTTAGGGCACCGAAGCAGCGGGGGCAGGTGTAGGGGCTTGGTCTATACCCATTATCCCCAAGTATCCTCCTAACCATGTAGACGCTCACGCCGTTTCTCTTCGCTACCTCCCTCATGGATAAGCCCTCCCCATACATCTTAATTATGGAGTTAATTGTCTCCAGGGGTATTGTTTCCTTCTTGCTCTTGAGCCTCCCCTCGCTCCTCAGCCTATCCATGGCAGCCTTTGTCCTCTGCCTAATGAAGTCCCTCTCCATGTTGGCGACGAAGGCTAGGACAGTCCTAAGGAATTGGCGGTAAGCCCCATCAAGGTTCTGCAGAACGCTCTCCTTCTCTGAGGTGCTGACTATTAGGAGCCCCATCCTATTCTCCACTATATCCAGCAACCTGAAGAATTCCTGGAAATTCCTCACGAGCCTCGACACTTCATAAACAAGCAACGCTATGGGCTTGGGGCTAAGTGTTGGGGCTTCGCTCACCATGGAGTGAAAAGCGGGTCTATCCATGACGCTCGTGCTCCCGCTCACGGCGAAATCCACGTAATGCTTCACAATCGTGAAGCCCCTCGCCGACGCCCACTTCTCCAGGTAAACACGCTGATTCTCCGGATCCTGCTCCTCCGTGGAGACCCTAATATATGAAACCGCGGGAATCATTTTTGGCTAATTCATGCATACATGTGGCTTTAAAGGATGCGCAGAGCCTTGACTAGTATTATTTAATGCCTCATCCCCGGTAATGAACCGCTTGCGGCGACCCCTCATTAGCCTTACCCCCTAATTGATCCATCATCCTTATTGAGACATAGGGGCCCTGATCATTGATCGTGGAGTGCTCCTAGTTGCTTCTCATTTGCGTGTCCAATCAGTGGTAACGCGTAGAAACCAGCATTAAACCACATCAATGACCCCCATCACAACAAGCAATTAGTCTAGGCTTAACTTGAGGCCTAATTACCATTGCTAAGAACGGAGTAATTTATCTTTTGTATCTAGCATCCTAAAAATCTGTTTTTCAATTATCCGGAGGCACGGGCTTTATTTTACTGGTTCAAAGACTTATTGGAGCCAGATCAAGGCAATGATTTTCCTGAGGAATCAAGGCTCCATTAGCAGGAAGACAGCTAAATATTATTATTGAAGATTATTGAAGATTTTATGATTGAGTAATTTAGATTGTTGTGAACTGCTTATAAATAGATAAACGAATAGCAAAAAATAATTGTCACAGAATTAAGGCTTATATCTATAAATTATCGATTAACTTATGCCTATTTGTCCAGTATGTGAGTATAGGGCGCCTGAGTGGAGAGATGCAGCTTCTCATTTATACC